>JAUNOI010000103.1:224-5417 GCA_030531165.1 Lachnospiraceae bacterium | reverse complement strand
ATCGTCAATCACGAATTTAGTTGGTGAAACACGAATTTAACTTTACATTTTACAGCATTTGTGCTAAAAAACTATTGACTTGGAGTTAACTCGAAGTGGCATAATGAAAAAAGCACATACAGTTTTTGAAAAATAAACGGGGGAAAAGGATGAGAATATGACAATTTCGGAAGTGGGGAAAAAATACGATCTGACACCGGATACATTGCGATATTACGAAAGAATCGGACTGCTTCGGAATATATCCAGAAATAAAAACGGTATTCGAAATTATAATGAGGAAAATTGCCAGACAATCGAATTTATTAAGTGTATGCGGGCTGCAGGGGTAGAAATCGGGGCTTTGATCGAATATATGAATCTGTTAGAGAGAGGAAAGAGTACGGTAAAAGCAAGAAAGAAATTGCTGGAGGAGCAGCGGAAGAAGCTGCTAAAACGTCAGAAAAGTATGAATGAAACAATTGAACGGTTAAATTATAAGATTGAGTATTATGATGAAATTGTTTCAGGTAAAAGAAAAGATTTTACAGAAGATGGATGAAGATGTATGATGATAGTATAAAAAGAAAGATGGAAAAAACGCTGTCAATCGGTGTTGATAAATAAACCGAAATGATTTGTGGCTGTACCCCAAAGGGCAGCCACAAATCATGTAGAAGGAGGATAGAAGCATATGAAAGTATTATACTTTGACTGTTCAAGTGGCATCAGCGGGAATATGACGCTTGGAGCATTACTGGAGATTACGGGGGAGGAACAATTTTTATCAGATGAATTAAAAAAGCTGGGTATTGATGGATATGGGATAGAAATATCAAAAAAAGTAAAAAACGGAATTACAGGAACCTATGTTGATGTGATATTGGAACAGGAGCATCATCATGCACATGGATGTCATGAACATTCACACGAACATCAACATGAACACAGGAATTTGAATGATGTTAATAGCATAATCGATAACAGCAGTTTGGATGATAAAGTAAAAGAGCTGGCGAAAAAGATATTTATGCGCGTTGCCAGAGCTGAAAGCAAAGTACATAATAAATCGCTGGAAGAAGTACATTTTCATGAAGTGGGGGCTATCGATTCGATTATCGATATTGTTGGCACTTCTATTTTGATCAATAAAATACATCCTGATAAGATCATCTCCGGTATTGTCAATGATGGATATGGATTCATAGAATGTGCACATGGCACGATGTCTGTTCCCGTTCCTGCAACAAGTGAAATTTTTGCTTCCTCCAATGTAAAATTCCGACAGATTGATATTGATACGGAGTTAGTGACTCCAACAGGGGCGGCGATCATAGCGGAACTGGCAGAAAACTTTACAACACTGCCGGTTATGTCAGTTCAAAAAATCGGATGGGGAGTGGGTTCTAAAGATTTAAAAATTCCAAACGTCTTAAAAGTATATTACGGAGAGATAGAAGAACAAAAGGAAGATATTGTAGTTATGGAAACCAATATTGATGATGCATCCGGTGAACTGTTTGGATATACACAGGACATGCTGTTGAAAAATGGAGCATTGGACGTATTTTTTACACCGATTTATATGAAAAAGAACAGACCTGGATATCGAATGAGTGTTGCATGCCGAAGAGAAGATTTGTTCCGACTACAAAATATTATTTTCAGAGAGACTACAACGATTGGGATTCGGTATCGATTTGAATCTCGAACGGAATTAGAAAGAAAAATGATAGAAATCGATACGAAATATGGAAAAATCAAAGCCAAAAAAGTTCGTAATAATGGGGAGGAATATATTTATCCGGAATATGAATCTATAAAAGAATTGGCAATGAAGCATGACATTCCATTAAAAGAATTCTATAAGTTAGAGGAATTAAGTGAATGGAAATAAAAGAAATACTGAAGAAACTACAGAACCGGGAATTAAGTCTCGATCAGGCGGAAAAAGAAATTATTCGGCATAATTATGAGGATTTGGGGTATGCCAAAATCGATCATGACAGGAAAGAAAGAGCCGGGGTTTCGGAAGTTGTTTTTTGTCAGGGAAAACCGGATGAGTTCTTAAGCCGAATCTATCAGTCGATCTATGAGGAGAATGGAGAGGTATTAGGAACAAGAGCAGACAAAGGACAGTATGAGTTGGTCAAAAAAGTAATTCCTGATGTAACATACGACAGCGTTTCCCGAATCCTGAAAGTGGAAAAAGACAAGGAAAAAATGGGGAATATCGCAATATGTACCGGAGGTACCGCTGATATTCCGGTGGCAGAGGAAGCGGCCGAAACAGCAGAATTCTTTGGAAGTTATGTGGAGCGGATTTATGATGTCGGGGTAGCTGGAATTCATAGGATTTTGTCACAAAAAGAAAAATTAGAAAAAGCGAATGTTGTGATTGTAATTGCCGGAATGGAGGGAGCCTTGGCATCTGTCGTTGCGGGCATGGTTAGAGTTCCGGTGATCGCTGTTCCGACATCTGTCGGTTATGGTGCGAGTTTTGGAGGGCTGGCGGCATTGCTCAGCATGATCAATTCGTGTGCAAATGGGGTCAGCACAGTCAATATTGACAATGGTTATGGTGCGGCATATATTGCGAATCAGATCAATCAGGCTGTTAGCAGCAATTAACAAAAAGGAGAAAGCATGTTAACAGGATTAGAAAAAAGATTAAAAGAATTGGGAAAAATTGTAATTGCTTTTTCAGGAGGCATTGATTCTTCTTTTTTACTGTATTTTGCTAATCAAGTACTGCCGAGGGAACATGTTCTTGCAGTGATCGTAAATGGACAGATGATGGCAGCAGGAGATTATGAAGAAGCCATTGATTTTCTGAAAAAGAATCACTTCCAATATAAAGAAATCCTTCATGATGTATTCCAGGTGAAAGCTTTTAAGGAAAATCACAGGGATCGATGTTATCATTGTAAAAAGGCGATTATGTCTGCAATTCAAAAAGCGGTTTCAAAGGAAGGATTTTTCTATGTACTAGATGGTAAAAATGCGGATGATGCTTTATATTACCGACCTGGCAGTCTGGCTGCAAAGGAGTTAGGAATTATCAGCCCGTTAGAAGAAATGGGATTTACCAAGCAGGATATTAGAAAATACAGCAAACAGATGGGAATTGAATTTTGGAACAAACCGTCCAATTCGTGTTTAGCAACGAGGTTCCCTTATAATACAGTTCTTACGAACGAAGATTTAAAGAAAGTGGAACTTGCTGAAGATATGATCAGACGGTTGGGGATTTCCAAAACAAGAGTCAGAGTTCATCATGATATTGCAAGAATCGAGGTAGAAGAACCGTATTTTGAAACGATTTTAAAAAATAGGGAAAAAATTGAGAAAATAAAAGAACTTGGATTTCGATATATCACCTTAGATTTAGACGGACTAACGAGCGGTAGTTTTGATTTGTAGAAGGAGGAAAACATCATGCATATGGCAGATAGTCTGGTGAGTCCTGCAGTTGCAGGTACAATGTATGCTGCAAGCGGATTTGCGGCGGCTTATGGGATTCATAAATTAAAACAGGATGAGGATTTAAAAAAGAAAATACCAACAATGGGAGTCATGGGTGCTTTTGTATTCGCAACTCAGATGGTTAATTTTACGATACCGGGAACCGGATCTTCCGGACATTTATGCGGTGGCCTGCTGTTAACCTCGATATTGGGACCTTATGCAGGATTTATCAGCATGATCGGTGTTTTATTGATACAATGTCTGTTTTTTGCGGATGGCGGTTTATTGGCTCTTGGAGGAAACATATGGAATATGGCTTTCTATGGATGTTTTATCGGATCTTTGATCTGGAAAGCCATTATGAAGAATGGGATGTCAAAAAGAAAGATCATGTTTGCTTCCGTTTTCGGATCAGTGATTACTTTGCAGATGGGAGCATTTTCCGTTGTACTTGAAACATTATTATCCGGGGTTACGGAATTGCCTTTTGGAACTTTTTTGGCCGTTATGCAGCCAATTCATCTTGCAATTGGTGCAATTGAGGGACTGATCACATCGGCTGTACTATGCTTTGTGTATGAAGCAAGATCAGAATTGTTATGGAATCCTGATAAAATTAATAAAAAAGAAGGCAGATTATCCTATCGAAAGACGATTGCCGTGCTTGTTTGTCTGTTTCTTTTGATAGGCGGAGGCATTTCTCTTTTGGCATCCGCTAATCCGGATGGATTAGAATGGTCGGTTCAACAAATAACTGGAGAGACCGAGATAGAGGGTTCTTCTGATTCTATATATGATAAAACGGGTAAAATCCAGGAAGTATTTTCCTTTTTACCGGATTATGCATTTAAAGACAATGAAAATACAACTGGAACGTCTGTTTCCGGAATTGTGGGCTGTGCAATTACGGTCGGGCTGTTATATGGAATTGGTTATATTATAAAATTGAGCAGTAAAAGGAAAAGAGAATAGATGGATAAAATAGAAGATGCCATTCAAACCGTACATAAACTCGATCATCAACCCGGAGAACATTTATTTCAAAATGTGCATCCGTTAGCAAAAGTATTAATTACGATTTGCTATATTGTATTGCTGACTTCTATTGAACCATATGATCTGACAACAACGCTTTCTATGTCAGTTTATCTGATTTTGATCAGTATGATCCAGAATATTTCTATTAAGGATATCATAAAAAGATTTAAGGTGATTTTTTTGTTATTAATTGCAGTGGGAGCTGCAAATCCGATATTGGATCAAACTGTGGTTTCGTATATAGGAATTTTACCGGTTACTACAGGCATGATATCGATGCTCACTTTAATATTGAAAGGATTTTTTGCTGTGATCAGCTCGCTCATTCTCATTTCTTCAACCGGAATAGAAGAAATCTGTTACAGCTTGAAGCTGCTGCATATACCAAATATGATCATTATGACGATTATGCTGATCTACCGATATATTGTTTTATTCTTAAAGGAAATGCAAAGAATATGGATTTCTTATCAAATGCGGGCTCCGAGACAAAAAGGGATCAACTATAAAGCGTGGGGCAGCATGATCGGCAGCCTTATGATAAGGAGTATCGATAAAGCGGAAATTGTTTATGAATCTATGGAACTTCGTGGATATCAGCCGGAAAATTTCTTTCTTGAAGACAGAAAATTTGACAGATATAGCCTTCTGTATTTTCTATTAGGGCTTGCTGTCATCCTTATATTCCGGTATCTTTCGATTTTTGAA
>JAUNOI010000103.1:0-214 GCA_030531165.1 Lachnospiraceae bacterium | reverse complement strand
TTGGCAGCATATTTGTATAATAGAGGAGATTTGGAAAGATGATAGAGATGAAAGATGTTTCATTTTCATATAACAATAAAAATCAGGTACTTTCAAATTTGAATTTTCGCATAGAAGAAAATGAGTGTGTTGGGATAATTGGTGCAAATGGAGCAGGAAAATCAACGATCTTAAAACTTTTGACAGGATTGGAATTAGATTATAACGGCGAGGT
>JAUNOI010000033.1 GCA_030531165.1 Lachnospiraceae bacterium | reverse complement strand
ATTTTTTATCAAACTCAAATAGTAAAAAAATTCAGTTTTTCTACGGCTATTACATTGAATCTACAAATGACTCAATTACAATTTACCGAAATGATTAATCCTCTATTAAATCGTCCAGAATTTCGGTTCATAATGCTCCCGAAACTTTTCAACCGCATAATGATCCGTCATACCGGCTATATAATCACATACGGCTGTCTCCGCGCTTGTTCCCCGATCAATATTTTTCAGGCAAAACTCCGGCAAGGACTCAATATGCTGCATATAATATTCATACAAGCCTGAAATGATATAAAAAACTTTCTGGTCCTCCTGCTTGCATGCTGAATTTCGGTAGACATTCTGAAACATGAATTTCCTTAAATTCTGCATCGCATACATGATCTCCGGTTCCATGATAATATCATCTTTATCTTCGCTCGCACGAATAATACCGCGAATCATCGTATTGATCCGCTCTCGAACGGTGTGACCCAAAATATTCGTCTCTTCTTTTGGAAGATCATTTTCCGTCAGAATTTTCCCGCGAATTGCATCATCGATATCATGATTGATATATGCAATCTTATCAGACAGTCTTACAATCTTTCCCTCCATCGTTTCCGGCATATTGATCGTGGAATGATTCAAGATACCGTCCTTTACTTCATAAGTCAGATTCAGACCGCGTCCATCCTTTTCCAAATAGTCCACCACGCGAATACTCTGTTCATAGTGTTTGAAACCTGTACTGCACAACCGATTCAGGGCATATTCCCCCGCATGCCCGAAAGGTGTATGTCCCAGATCATGTCCCAAGGCAATTGCTTCTGTTAAAGTCTCATTCAAATCCAGTGCACGAGCGATCGTCCTCGCTGTCTGGGAAACTTCAAGTGTATGTGTCAACCGTGTTCGATAATGATCACCTTTTGGTGACATAAATACCTGCGTCTTGTCCTTTAACCTACGAAAAGATTTACAGTGCAGAATCCGGTCCCTGTCCCTCTGATAACAGGTCCGTATATCACATTCCTCTTCTGCACGCATCCGCCCCTTCGTATTCATGCTCAATGCTGCATAAACACTGTAATCCTGCTGTTCCTTTTGTTCCTGCTTTTCACGGATGTTCATAAAATTCCCCCTTCGAACATAATCCACGCATCAGGTTTCTATCACTATTTATTTTTGTTCGAAAACATTTACCGCATCCAAAGATACTTTCATCAGCTCTTTCACTTCTTCAACGGTTATGTTCATCTTCTCTGCCAGTTCTTCCGGCTTTGCTTCTCTTCCATATTCCTTTGCCATTGCCATCGCAAGCTCGTTCATCTGATTGATCTGCTGCACCATCTTTCGAGCACCGCGGGTTGAAATAACATTATCTTTAATTGCATCTTCGATCGCCTTGCGTACTTTCGATACCATATATCGATGAAAATTTCCATGAGATTCTTTGTCATATTCCGTAATTGCACAAAATAAAGCCAGATTCCCTTCCTGAATCAGATCATTCATCTGCATGCCCCTGCCCCGATATTGATTTGCAAGATCAACAACCTCTTTCAGGTTCATCTCAACAAGCCGCTCAACAGCATCTGAGTCCCCCTGTTCCAGCTGCTTTAAAAACTGAAACTCCTCCTGATCGTACATAGAGCTGATCTCTTTCATCTCCTCCATGTACATATGTAAAACAGCAGAAGGTTCCTCTTCGGAAAATATTTCTTCATCCTCTGCCGCAGGCGTATTAGGCAGTACCCCGGCAATCCGTATCTGATTTTCTGCCATATATGCCGCAACCAATGACATTTTGGCATCATCCAGATCAATGTCTGAAAAATAATCCCTGACCTCTTCCTGTGTCAGAACATCACCATTCGTCTTAGCAATACGCACAAGATCCTGTAATCCTTCTAAAAATTCCTGTTGGCTTCCCATACTTTACCTTCCTATGCAAAATATTCTGTTACCGTAAAATAAAGAATCACCAAAATACCTAAAATAATACGGTATACACCAAATGCCTTAAAATCATTATTTTTAATATAGTTTAATAAGAACTTAATGGCCAGGATCGACACAAGGAAAGAAACCGCCATGCCTAAAATCAGAACAAATAACTCTGTCTGCGAAAAATGCAGGCCGAATTTTACGATCTTTAATAAACTAGCACCAAACATTGTCGGAATTCCAAGGAAAAAGGAAAATTCTGCGGCAATATAACGAGAACATCCGAGTAAAATTCCTCCAAGAATCGTAGCACCGGAACGGGAGGTCCCCGGAATCAGGGCGAGCAGCTGGAACATTCCAATGCCGATTGCCATTCCATAGCTTAATTGATCAAAATCACGTGTATGTGGTCTGCGCTTTTTGTTTCGATTCTCTACAACAATAAATAAAATACCGTAAATAATCAACATCAGCGCAACAACGATCGGCCTGTAAAGATGTTCATCAAGCCAGTCATCAAATAATAATCCGATAACTGCCGATGGAAGTACTGCAACAATTACTTTAAACCAAATCTGCATGGTATCCATCTTTTCTTTCCATCGCTTCTTAGGTGAAAATGGATTTAATTTGTGGAAGTACAGCACAACAACCGCCATAATCGCGCCCAGCTGAATCACAACATTAAACATTTCCATAAATGCTTCTGACATATTTAATTGAATAAATTCATCTGCAAGAATCAAATGTCCGGTACTACTGATCGGAAGCCATTCCGTAATGCCTTCTATAATACCGAGAACTATAACTTTTAAAATTTCTATAATATTCATGGTCGAATCCTTTCTTATTTCAATAAACAAAGAGGATGTCTCCATCCTCTTGAAGATTTACTCATCTGACGGTAAAATCTGAATTTTATTAGTCGCAAGTTCCTCAACTGCAGCGGATAAAGGCTTAATCTCATGCTTTTCATCCAAATCATCGATCAGAGCCATCTCTCCTCCAATGATCTGTCTTGCACGTTTTGCAGTCGCGAGTACGATTGAGTAACGGCTGTTTACAACTGCCTCTTCCGGTGTCTCCGCTTCACTATTAACTACCTGCATTAATTCAGTATATGATGGATGTAACATTCTTTATTCTCCTTCCTTGTCCCTAAATCTGTTCAAATCCCTTTTTCGTTACTTCTATAAAATCTATATTCTGATTCAATTCACACCGCTTGCTGATAACAATGGAATGAACCGTATGAACACACTCATCTAAATCATCATTGACAACGATATATTCATAATTGATCATCTCATCCGCTTCTTCCGAAGCACGTCTCATGCGCTTGGCAACAACAGCAGCTTCTTCTGTTCCCCTGCCAATCAGCCTTGCCTTTAAAGCTTCCACACTCGGTGCTGTAATAAAAATCAAAATCGCATCCGGATACTGGCTTTTAATATTCAAAGCTCCCTGAACTTCAATTTCAAGAATCACATTATGTCCTGACGCAAGTTCCCTCTCTACAAATGCACGCGGTGTTCCGTAATAATTATCCACATAACGGGCATATTCGATAAATCCATTATAGTCGATCAGATTTTTAAAATCAGCTTCGGATTTAAAATAATAATCGACTCCATCTACTTCGCCTTCTCTGGGTGCTCTCGTCGTAGCAGAAACTGACAGGCTGTATCCATAATCTTTGACCAGTCTTTTCGCAACGGTTCCTTTTCCTGCACCTGAAAATCCCGAAATTACAATTAATGAACCTCTTTTCTTCATGTACCTCACCTTTCCTGATAACGATTTGCAATCGTCTCCGGCAGCAGCGCAGACAATATGATCTGATTGCTGTCTGTTACGATTACAGCCCGTGTTCTTCTGCCGCATGTCGCATCGATCGCTCTGCCTTCATCCTTCGCCTGCTGCACCATACGTTTCACTGGTGCGGCATCGGGACTGACGATCGAAACGACTTTATCAATGTTCATTACATTTCCAAATCCAATATTTACTAAATTATTCAATGTTCTGAATCTGCTCCCTTACTTTTTCAATCTCAGTTTTCAGGTCAATGGCAGTATTCGAAAGTTCCAGATCATTGGCCTTTGAAAGGATCGTATTCGCCTCCCGGTTCATCTCCTGTGCGATAAAATCGAGCTTTCTGCCCACAGTTCCTTCCATATTCAATGTCTTTTTCATACTTTCAATATGGCTACGCAGACGAACCGTCTCTTCATCGACGCAGATCTTATCCGCATAGATCGTTACTTCTGCTGCGATTCTGCCATCATCAATGATATTATTTTCCAATAATTCTTTTACTTTTTCTTCTAACTTAACACGATATTCCTCAACGATCCCAGGCGATCTTGTCTCAATCATCTGAACCATGTCGAGCATATGATCCAACTTTCCAGTCAGATCATAATACAGATGCTCGCCTTCTGCAGTTCTTGTCTCTACAAAAGCGGTGACTGCCTGTATCAATGCTTGTTGTAATACTTCCCAGAGCTCGTCTTCATCGCTTTCCTGTTCCTCCAGAGTAAATACTTCCGGATATCGGGAAAGTGCAGTCGTCGTAATATCATTCTTTACACCGAATTCTTCCTCCATACGTTTTAACATATCAAGATAATTCTGTGCCATCGTCTGATTATACTTTAATTCAACCGTCTCTCCGGAAAGGTCTTCATATGTAACAAAGACGTCCACTTTTCCTCTCTGGATATATTTTTTTAATAAGGACCTCATCTGGGTCTCGAAAAAACTTAATTTCTTAGGCATACGGATCGAAATATCCCCATAACGGTGATTGACGGATTTCATCTCTACCGTCATCTTGCAGTTTTCACCGGATACTTCACTTCTTCCAAAGCCCGTCATACTTTTAATCAATGACTTCACCTTATCTTTCTATCGGTTTGTATAGCTTATTTAGTATATCAGTTTTTTTCTTTTCGCTCAAGTAAATCTTGATTAATCATCTCTAAATAATGGATAAATGTCGCATTTTTAATCGGAACTTCATATTCCGGCTCCATTTCATTATATTTAAAATGCTTTTTTCCATTCTGAAACTGACGATTCCAAAATTCCATCATTTTCTCAAAACGCAGATAAAAGCATTTTCCGTATTTTGAGAAATAAATCAGCAAAAAACTGATTCCTCCCTGTTGCTCAAAATCATTCATAAATACTACCTGGTGTTCATGGATATTTTGCAGCGGAAAAGTATCCGATGCGCACTCCTTAGCATCAAAACACACCGGGATTCCCTGCACGACCCCGATATAATCCACCGTACTTTTCTGATCAAAATAAGCCAGCGTAATGTGACGATTCTCTTTATCAAATTGTACCGGCCGAATCGACGTTGGAATCTTCTGCACCAATGCAAGTCTTTTTTCCCGATACTTTTCATTGGTCAAGTTGATCATTTCCTCTAGAAGGGAGCCCCTGAGTCCTCTTGAATTCCATGTAGCCATCTATCGCACCGCCTCTCCACCAAGCCCCAATGAACTTTGGATCCTGCTAAATAAGTCCGGCGGTTCCGCTTTGATCGTTTTTCCGGCAAGCTGACGGCATCGCTCCATGTGATCCGGAAATACCAGTTCCGATGAATGTAGCAGCTGATAAGAAAGTCCATATCTTTTTTTCAGACTGTCATTCCATTTGCGGTCTCCGTATTTATAATCACCGGCGATCGGATGCCCGATCGATGCCAGATGGCTGCGGATCTGATGTGTCCGCCCGGTGATCAACCATACCTTTAACAACGTTGCTTCTTCACATACTGAGATTGGTTCATACTGCGTCTCGATCCATACTGCCCCAGACCGTTTATTTTTTGAAAATACAACGGTATTTGTCCTTTCGTTTTTATGCAGATACCCCTTGATCCTTTTTCCTGATTCTACCTGTCCTTTTACGATCGTCAGATAATACTTATGTACCGATCTTGTTTTTAACAAATCTGCCATTGTCTGCAATCCTTCTAAGGATATTCCCGCGACGATCGCGCCGCTCGTATTTCGATCCAGGCGGTTGCAGATGGATGGTTTTAACATCATCTCCGGCTTTTCATAATATTCCAATACATAATCATTTACCGATAAATCTTCAGATTTTGCTTTTTGGGATAATAGCCCCGCAGGTTTATTTAAAATTAAAACATTTTCATCCTCATACAGATGTTCCAGTTTTAAATTTGTTTTCTTTCTTTTTTTCTTTTCTTTTTGAAATTCTTTTATTGTATCTTCCGCAAGATACAGCGTGATAACATCGCCTTCCCGCAAGATTTCTTTTCCATCTGCCTTTTTGTTATTTAATTTAATATTCTTTTTTCGAAGCATTTTATATAAGAAACTCTTCGGCGCAGCATCTAAATATTTTCCAAGCAGTTTATCCAGACGCTGTCCTGCTTCATTCTTCGTAACATTGAATTCTCTCATCTCATCGATAACCTTTCAATAATAGTTCATGAGGAATCAGCTTTGCTCCAATTCGCATCATATTCATAGAAAATCCATAAACAGAAACCGACTTCTTCCTTTTTGAATCTTTCAAGGCCTTCGCAACGACTTTCTCTTTTGACGCACGAAATGCTTTTTTATAATCCGGTGAATGATTGATTTTTTCTGCACGGTCAAAAAATTCCGTCTGTACCGGGCCAGGGCAAACAGCCGTAATATAGATTTCCCTCTTTCTGAGTTCCCTTCCAAGTGCTCTTGAATAGCTCACGACAAATGCCTTAGATGCCGCGTAAACATTAAATCCAGGTTGAGGTAAAAATGCAGAAGCAGAGGCAACCTGTATGATTCTGCTTCCACGTTTTAAATATGGAATGGAAATCTGAGTTACCGCTTCTAATGCTTCACAATTCAGGCGAATCATTCCAGTCTGATCAGCCACATCGATTTCATCGGTATTGCCGATCATTCCATATCCTGCAGCATTGATCAGTATCCGGATTGCAGGATGACTTTTTTCTAATTCTTCCTGATAAATCATCCAGGACTCTTCTTTTTCTAAATCAAGGGGCAGCAGCCGGAAATTTTGATTCGGATATTCTTCAACGATCTTACATAAGATTTCTTTCCGCCGCGCAATCAGCCATATCTCGTCCAACCCTAATCTGCTTTCTATCAACTGTCTGACAAATTCTTTTCCCATACCGGAAGATGCCCCGGTAACCACTGCGATCCGTTTCATTTATCGTCTCCTTCTCTCCGATTTTTTTGCATGTGTATTTCTAATTGTTTTCTTTTTCATACCGCCTTTTTTCGTTCGTTTTCCGACATTACCTGCTTTACCGCTTTCATCTTTTCGCGGACGAATCAGACAATTAGGGCCAAATCCGATCAAATCAGTTCTTCCTGCTTTTCTTAAAGCCTCTGCAATGATGTCATAGTTCTCAGGATTCTTATATTGCATCAATGCACGCTGCATCTTCTTTTCATGAGGAGACCTTGGTACATAGACGGATTCCATTGTTCTGGGATCAATTCCGGTATAATACATTGTCGTCGAAAGCGTAGACGGTGTCGGATAGAAATCCTGCACCTGTTCCGGCATATGGTTGATTTTTTTCAAATAAAGTGCGAGTTCGATTGCATCATCTAATGTACATCCCGGATGAGAAGACATCAGATAAGGTACAAGATATTGATCCATGCCTAATTTTTCATTCATCTTCCGATACTCTTCTGTAAATCTTTCATATACAGCGTGTGATGGCTTTCCCATCTTCATCAGTACACGATCGGAAACATGCTCCGGCGCAACTTTTAATTGCCCGCTTATATGATATTGACACAGTTCTTTTAGAAA
Organism: Lachnospiraceae bacterium; assembly: GCA_030531165.1. Taxonomy (GTDB): domain Bacteria; phylum Bacillota; class Clostridia; order Lachnospirales; family Lachnospiraceae; genus Fimousia. Next base: position 16,703 of record JAUNOI010000033.1, on the reverse strand, counting down.
AACCTTGCTTTTATCATGAACAACATAGTCAAAACGAATTCCGGACCGGATAAATACTTTCTTGACATTTGGAATTTTACGAAGCTTTCGAAGCAGTGCAATATAATCGCTATGATCCACTTTCAAATTCTTACATGGTACAGGAAATAAACACTGTCTGTTTTTGCAGACACCATGTTCCATCTGCTTTTCACAGGACGGCTGCCTGAAATCCGCAGTCGGTCCTCCAACATCATGGATATATCCTTTAAAATCCGAATCTTTTGTCATCTCCTTCGCCTCTTTTATGATCGATTCGTGGCTCCTCGTCTGAATGATCCTCCCCTGGTGAAAGGTAAGGGCACAGAAATTACATCCGCCAAAACATCCGCGGTTGCTGACCAGACTGAATTTAATTTCGGAAATTGCCGGCACCCCACCATATTGCTCATAAGATGGATGGTATTTTTTCGTATAAGGAAGTGCATACACGTCATCCATCTCCATCTGAGTCAATGGTTTCGCCGGTGGATTCTGCACGACATATTCCTTTTCTCTATACTGCTCAACTAGCGTTTTTGCCTGAAACGGATCTGTATTCGTATACTGCGTATAAAAACTTTCTGCATAAACTCTTTTATCCGCACAAATTTCATGATAAGACGGCAGCTGAATATAATCATAGACCGTATCCAAATCTTTCGCCTTATATACGGTTCCTGCAATATATGTGATATCTTTTACATCAATTCCGGCATCCAATGCTTCTGCAATTTCTACAACGGAATGCTCTCCCATACCGTACATCAATATATCCGCCTGAGAATCCAATAAAATCGAACGCTTCACTTTATTGCTCCAATAATCATAATGCGCCAGCCTTCTAAGCGATGCCTCGATACCTCCGATTAAAATCGGCACATCCTTGTAAGTCTGCCTGATCAGATTACAATATACGACCACTGCATAGTCCGGCCGTTTTCCCATGATGCCTCCTGGTGTATAGGCATCTTTTTTCCTATGTTTTTTGGATACAGAATAATGATTGACCATAGAATCCATATTACCGGACGTCACCAAAAATCCAAGCCTCGGTCTTCCAAATACCCGGATGCTCTCTTTCTTTTTCCAGTCCGGCTGCGATATGATCGCAACTTTAAATCCTCTGGACTCCAGCACACGGCTGATGATCGCCGTACCAAAAGACGGATGATCCACATAAGCATCCCCCGTAATATATACAAAATCCGGCTGTGTCCATCCGCGTTTTTCCATATCTTCTTTTGTAATTGGTAAAAAGGTATTATCCATTTGTTTCCCCTTTAATGAGCCCGATCTCTTTTTCTGTCAAATATCGGAATTCTCCCGGTTGCAATGCAGTGTCCAGCGCAAGCGGACCAAATGATATCCGCTTTAAATAAATCACTTTCTTATCCACTGCTTCAAACATTCTTTTAATCTGATGAAACTTGCCTTCCCGTATTGTAATTTCAATCTCAGAAACAGCACCGGATCTTAATATCTTCAGATCTGCCGGAAGCGTCAATCGCTCTTCACCGATATCCACGCCCTTTAAAAATGTTTTTTGATCTTCTTCCGTTACCATTCCCTGAATACGTGCAAAATACACTTTGTCGACATGCTTTTTCGGAGAAAGCATATCATGAGCAAGTTTTCCGTTATTGGTCAACAATAGCAGGCCTTCTGTATCTTTATCGAGCCTCCCTGCCGGAAACAGATCCTTTCGTCTCTGGTCTGTTAGCAGATCCAGAACCGTCTTCTCTCTCTGATCCCTTGTAGCAGATACGACCCCGGCAGGCTTATTGAGCATAATATAGATTTCCCGCTCAAAACAAATCTCTTTTTCATCAGCCAGAATTCTGTCGATTCCAACGCATACCTTTAACTCCGGTTTCTTTACAACCTCTCCATTAACCCGGACACGTCCCTTACGAATCATCTGTTTGACCTGACTGCGTGTTCCGACCGATCCTTCTGCCAAGTATTTATCTAAGCGCATTTCTTCTTTCATTATACCCATCTCCATGAAGCCGCGTATTTATTTTTCAGAATACCGTTCTTTAATTTGCCCCATCCGAGCGGAAAATCATCGACACAGATCAAAACGATCCCATCAGGACCATCGAGCGGAATCGTCTCACATTTTAAATATTTGATGACACGTTTATCATCTAACGGCAGATGAATGCAGTTTTCATATTGCTCCGCTTTTAAGGCCATCGCAAGCGCCTGTGAAGGTTCGAAACGCTTTTTCTTGATATCTCCAAGATACAGGCCGGAACGTACCATTCGAATTCCTTTCAGTTCCGGCATATCGTTCGGAACCAGATAAAGCTTACCTGCTATCTCTTCATAAACTCCGCTCCTGTCATCTACATGAACCGTCCTTAAAAACCGTTCCGCCTCGTCGGTAAGATTTTTACTTTTTTTTCTAACACGAAATGAGCCTGCCTGTCCTTCTGTCTTCTGAAAGAGAACCGCAAAATGCCCCTCGCCTTTGATCTTATGCGGCCACATCCGATATGCTTTTTTGAGTGAATCATCGTCACTTCCAATCCATTCCGGCATTCCCCGTCCCCGTCCGTCGAAGGAAAAGCGGTCACAGATCTTTAAAAAAGGATGCCGTTTCATGATCCATTCTGCCGTTTTCTCATCTTCTTCCGGGGAAAAGGTACAAGTAGAATACAACAGATATCCACCTGGTTTTAACATCTTGACTGCTTCCGATAAAATCTCCTTTTGAAGCTCTGCATAATACGATGGTCCATGCTCTGCATAATCTTTCACCATCTGAGGATTCCTGCGAAACATCCCTTCTCCGGAACATGGTGCATCTACTAATATCTTATCAAAAAATCCCGGCAATGCTCCTGCTAGCTTCCGGGGCTTCTCACTGGTCACGACGGCATTCGTGACTCCTGCCATTTCGAGATTCTTGACGAGCGCTCTTGCCCTGGAAACGCTGATATCATTCGACACGAGCAGTCCTTTTCCCTGCAACCTGCCGGCAATCTGCGTAGACTTTCCTCCCGGTGCTGCGCAAAGATCCAATACTTTATCTCCTGGTTCTATCGGTAAAAGGGTTGCAGGAAGCATTGCACTCGGTTCCTGAATATAATATAATCCCGCATGATAATAGGGATGCTTTGCCGGTTGCTCCTGCTCTCCATCATAATAAAATCCGGTCCTGCACCACGGTACTTCCTCCAATGACACCGGGCTGCATGCAATAAATTGTTCTTTACTAATCTTTAATGGATTATATCGAATCCCGAAAAAGCCTGGTTGATCATAACTTTGTTCAAAATCTGCCCAGCTTTCTCCCAGATAATTTCTCATCGATTTTTCAAATGAAACTGGTAAATTCATATTATATTCTCCCAACATAGAAACATAAGAGCACGAAACGTGCAATTATTGCAGGCTTTGTGCTCCATGTCCTTCTGCGATCATATCCAGCTGATGGCCAAAATGTGTCAGCAGCTCAATATCATCCTGTGCATATACTTTATAAAATTCTTCCTGAATCTTCTGTACCTCTCTTCGATTCCCAACCTTATAGAGGTTCTGAAGATTATGTAAGATATCTGATACTAAATTAGCCTTTATACGGAATGAATTCTGTGCGTCCAAAATCTCATCCCTGACCGCTGACATCTCCTGATCCAAAACGACGATAGCATTCGAAGCATTGATCAATTTGTCCTGAATATATTCCGGAATGTGATGCTGATACTTATAATGCAGGGAATGTTCTACTGTCGCCCAAAAATCCATCGCCAATGTACGAACCTGAATCTCGACCGGCAGTTTTTTTGCTCCATCTAATGTATTCACTTCATACTCTACAATTAGATGAAAGCTGCGATATCCCGTATTCTTGACCATCTTAATATAATCCTTCTTTTCAAGGATCCTCATATCACTTCGTTCATCAATAATCTCGACCACGCGGTAAATATCCTCAACAAACTGACAGATAATTCGGATTCCAGCAATGTCTTTGATCTTTTCTTCCAAATCATTGATATTCACATCTTTCTTCTGCATCTTATCCAAAAGACTTGATAAACTCTTTACGCGCCCTTCTACGCGCTCAATCGGCGAATAAATCCCCTTTGTCTGACTTTCCCGAATGATGTGATTAAACTTTACGACCAATTCATCGACAGCTAATTGGTAAGGAGCCAGTACTTCTCTCCATAATTGAATTTCCATATGCTCACCTACTTTCTTCAGTATTCTTATTATTATACCATATACATATAAAAAAATCTTTCATTTTATAAAAATTTATATATGTTTTCATTTTTTTTATAACCGTTTTGATAGCGGCAAAAAAGCTGAAACAGTCCTATGATCAGATTCCCTCATCGATCAATAGATCCGTTCCATCCGCTGCAGATGTTGCCAGAAGATCACACCGTTCATTTTCCGGATGTCCTGCATGTCCCTTTACCCAATGAAAGCAGACTTGATGAGATTCCTTTGCCTTTAACATCCTCTTCCACAAATCCTGATTCAATACAGGTTGATTGCCTGCCCGCTTCCAGCCGCGCTTTACCCAGCCGTCGATCCAATGCTGATTGAACGCATTGACTACGTATTGTGAATCCGAATAAACATCCACCTCACATGGACGATTTAATGCTTCCAATCCCACAATCACCGCCATCATTTCCATTCGGTTATTTGTCGTCTTTTTATAACCTGCAGAGTATTCTTTCCTATGGACCTGCCCTTTTGGATCAATATACTCTAAAATCGTGCCATATCCGCCAGGTCCATTCGGATTACCCCTGGCCGCTCCATCTGTATACATTGTAACTTTCATATCTTTCTCCTAATTTATTTTCATCTTTTCTACAGACTGTGAATCAGCACCACAGCCTGCAGAAAAATTCGGTTTCTGTCAAATTATCATCTATATGATAATACACACCAGTCCTCCGTTACTTTCATTTACAATTTTTTCCATTGTGTTCTGGAGTTTTAGCTGGCTCTCATCATTCATTTTTGCCGCTTTCGCCTGCATTCCTTCGCCGACCATTTCCTCCAGCGTTTTTCCAAACAAATTAATATCCCAGATGCTTCCTTCCTCTTTGGAAGCTCCAGCTTTCATATAGTCAATAATATCCTGTGCCTGCTCCTTCGTTCCAACGATCGGTGCAATCTCCGTAGAAATATTAGCACGGATCATATGAATTGACGGGGCCTGTGCCTTAATGCGGATTCCATATTTATTGCCATGTTTCACAAGCTGAGGTTCCTCCAATGAAATATCCTTTTTCAGAGGGGATACTACACCATATCCTTTTTGCCGAACTCCGGTTAATGCCTCTGCGACCTGTTCACATTCCTTTTGTGTTTTTGCCAGAACTTGAATCGTCTTTAAAAATTCGTATTCATTGTTGACCGGTATGCCAATAAAATCGCTGATGATCTGATAATAATACTGATCATCAAATATCACGGAGACATCTACTTCTCCTGTATCCAAATGAATCGCATCAATTTTCATTTTCTGAATATATTCGTTATCTTTCATTTGGAGCTGATAGAGGTCCCGCATCACTTCAAACTGCGCAAGATTTTCTCGGATCGTTGAAAGCAGAGCCTTTTTCAGCATATGCTCCTGAGAAAGTGCTTCCATCCACTTTGGCGTATAGAATCCAATCGATGTAATCGGAAATTCCAACAAAATGGTCTTTAACAATTCATTGATGTCTTCCTTCTTCAACTGCTCACAATTAAGCGCCAAGACTGGACACTGATGCTTCTTCCTGATCTGCTCGGCTAAATCTTTCGTTTCATTGCTATATGGATGACTGCTGTTTAAAATAACGACAAATGGTTTATGTAGTGCTTTCAATTCTTCGATCGTCTGTGTCTCTACCGGTTCATACTGCCCCCTTGGTATTTCACCAAAAGAACCATCCGTTGTAATCACGAAACCGATCGTCGAATGTTCTTCAATCACTTTTTTCGTTCCAATGGAAGCAGCTTTCGTAAATGGTATTTCATAATCAAACCACGGCGTCTTGACCAGTCGCTCCTGATTCTCCTCCAAATGTCCGACAGCACCTTCTACCATATACCCGACACAGTCGATCAACCTGACTTTTAACTGAATATCATCCTCTACCACAATTTCAATAGCCTCGTTCGGGACAAATTTCGGCTCTGTGGTCATAATTGTTTTTCCGGCAGAAGACTGCGGCAGTTCATCTCTGGTTCTCCGTTTTTCATATTCATCTTCCATATTCGGCAGCACCATCAGATCCATAAACCGCTTAATAAAAGTACTCTTTCCCGTACGTACCGGACCAACTACTCCTATATAGATTTCTCCATTAGTACGTGCCCGAATATCTTTATACACATGAAATGTCTCCATAAAAAATCCCCTTCCAACTATACTGCTAATAGTATATGAAAGGGGATTCTTCTTTATGACTACTTTGATAATAGTTTCTGAACTCCTGCCAATTTTACGCAAAGGCAGAAAATATCCATAGCCTTATCAAGTTCATCGAGTGTTGGATAAGTTGGAGCAATACGAATATTAGTATCCTTCGGATCGTTTTTGTATGGATAAGTGGCTCCGGCACCAGTCATAACAACGCCTGCCTCTTTTACCAGGCGAACCGTTTCTTTCGCACATCCATCCAAGGTATCAACCGCTACAAAATAACCTCCTTTTGGACATGTCCAGGAAAGAAGACCTGTATCTGCAAGTTCCTTTTCTAATTTATTCAATACCATTTCAAATTTTGGACGCATTGCATCTGCAAGAAGCTGCATATGTGCTTTTAATCCCTGTGCGTCTTTAAAGAATTTTACATGACGCAGCTGATTTAATTTATCATGACCAATTGTCTGATATGTCATAACACCTTTGATCTCAGCAATCATCTCCTCACTTGCCGCTACAAAGCTAACTCCAGCACCCGGGAATGAGATCTTGGAAGTCGACGCAAAATAAAGCGGACGATTTGGATGACCTGCTGCCTTCGCTTCCTCTAAAATATTCAACACTTCGACATCTTCAAAAATTGGATGAATTCCATATGCATTATCCCAGAAGATTCTAAAATCAGCCGCCGCTGTCTTCATCGATGCTAATCGTTTTACCGTTTCATCGCTATAGCAGATTCCCTGAGGATTGGAGTATTTTGGAACACACCAAATTCCTTTCACACTTGCGTCTTCTGCTACAAGCTTCTCAACCATATCCATATCCGGACCTTCTTCGGTCATCGGAACCGTAATCATTTCAATTCCAAGCCGTTCGGTAATTCCAAAATGTCTGTCGTATCCCGGCGCAGGACATAAGAATTTTACCTTCTCTAATCTTCCCCATGGAGTGTATCCCTCCGTTCCGAATACCATAAAGCGCATCATGGCATCAAACATCAGATTTAAGCTAGCATTACCACCAACAATGATCTGTTTTGCCGGAATTCCAAATGCATCTGAAAAAATCTTTTTCATTTCAGGAAGACCATCCAGCACGCCATAATTACGTGCATCCAACCCGGATTCTGTTGTATAAGAATCTAATGCATCGAGCATACCATTTGCAAGGTCGAGCTGTGACGGAGCAGGTTTTCCTCTGGACATATCAAGCTTTAACCCGGCTTTTACATATTCATCGTATTGTACAAGTAATTCTTTTTCTAGTTGCTTTAATTCTTCTTTTGAATAATCAGTAATCTTTGCCATGATGACTTCTCCTTCTTGTTTACCATTTTAGTGTCTGAAATTCTTTTCTGCGATCTCTCATCAATAGTTCAGTTACGGCATCCTTTGCCATCTTGCCGTCAAATAAAACAGCATTTACCTTTTCGATGATCGGCACATTTACGCCCTTTTTGCGGGCGAGTCGCAATGCCGCTTTCGCAGAATTCACCCCTTCCACTACCATTTTCACTTCAGCCATAGCCTCATCTGCAGTATACCCTTCTCCAATTAACTGCCCGGCTCTATGATTTCGGCTGTGAATACTTGTGCAGGTAACGATCAAGTCTCCTACACCGGTCAAACCGGAAAAAGTTTCCACTTTGCCACCTAAAGCTGTTCCGAGACGGGTCAGTTCTGATATCCCTCTCGTAATCAGCGCAGCCTTTGAATTATCTCCATATCCAAGCCCATCCGCAATGCCTGCTGCAAGAGCGATTACATTTTTTAATGCCCCGCCCATCTCGATCCCGATCACATCCGGACTCGTATAGACGCGAAAATACGGATTCATAAAAATATCCTGAATATAAAGTGCATCTTCTTTCTTTTTAGCACCTGCCACAACGGTTGTCGGCATCTGACGACCGACTTCTTCGGCATGGCTTGGTCCCGAAAGTACACAGGCTTTTACGCCTGGTATCTCATCTTCTATAATCTCCGTCAGAGTCATGAACGTTCCATCTTCAATCCCCTTTGAAACACAGACGATCATCTGTCCTTCTTCTACATAAGGCTTAAGTTTTCTCGCAGTTTCCCTGACTGCCGGAGACGGAACTGCTAAAATAATGGCATCATTCTCCGCAATCGACGCTTTAAGATCACTTGTTACCGTAATCCGTTCCGGTAATTTTACTCCCGGAAGCTTTGAGACCTGTTCCCGATCTCTTTGCATCTTTTCTGCTTCCTCTTTCCTATGGGACCATAACATGACTTTATGCCCATTCTGTGCCAGAACAACGCTTAAGGCAGTGCCCCAGCTTCCAGCACCCAATACCGCAATCTGTTCCATAATCTTCCTTCCTGTAAAGTATGCTATCTCTCGACTTGTTGTCCAAGCTTACTTTCCGTGCCATTCAGCAGTCTTCCAACATTCGCACGATGTCTCCAGATCGATAACAAGCCGATGATAACACCCATACCGATAATCTGCGGTTCCATGCCATAAAAACCCCACAAAATAAACGGGATTGCAATCATCATCGTTATGGATGCAAGTGATACATACCTTGTCACATACGTTATAATAATCACAATGCTGACACAGATCAACGCCATGCGGGGATCAATTGCAAACAACACGCCTCCGGTAGTAGATACACCCTTTCCACCCTTGAACTTCATATGGAACGGATAATCATGCCCAAGAATTGAAGCAAGACCACCAATCAGCATAACAACGACCATATTCATATCCACATGAGGGGATATCAAAAATCGCGCGATCAGCACAGTAAATACGCCTTTTAATGCATCCCCTAAAAAGGTAAGGAATGCCGCCTTCTTCCCAAGAACTCGAAGAGTATTCGTTGCCCCTGAATTACCGCTTCCATATTGACGAATATCAATCTTATTTCGTTTACCGATAAAAAAACCGGTCTGACAACATCCTAAAATATATCCGATTACAATTAATAATACGATATATATCATCTCTTCTCCTTTCTTTCCCGCGTAATAATGCGGATTGGCGTACCACGAAAACCAAATGTCTCACGAATCTGATTTTCAATATATCTTGTGTAAGAAAAATGTGTTAACTTCTTATCGTTTATAAAAATAACAAAAGTTGGCGGTTTTACTGATACTTGCGTAATATAGTACAAACGAAGCCTTTTACCTTTATCGGAAGGCGGCTGCTTCATTGCAACTGCTTCCGCAAGAATCTCATTCAGCACACCTGTCTGAATTCTCAAAGTGCAGTTTTCCACAACAGCATCAATCACATCAAAAATTTTCGGAAATCTCTGTCCGGTTTTTGCAGAAATGAAGATCAGCTCGGCATAAGGCATATAAGCCAACGTTTCCCGGATTTTTGATGTATATTTGTAGATCGTCTTATTATCCTTTTCAATCAAATCCCATTTATTCACCGCGATGATCACGCCTTTTCCGCGTTCATGTGCAATTCCTGCAATTTTTGCATCCTGCTCTGTGACACCCTCTACAGCATCGATCACGAGCATCGCAACATCACAGCGTTCTACTGCAGCTACTGTACGGATAATACTATATCGCTCTATCTCTTCTTTGATCTTATTCTTACGCCGCAATCCGGCAGTATCAATAAATACATATTCTTTTCCATTTTTTTCAACAACCGTATCGATCGCATCTCTGGTCGTACCTGCAATATCCGACACGATCACCCGTTCCTGTCCAAGCATCTTATTGATAATGGAAGACTTGCCGCTGTTCGGTTTGCCGATAATCGCGATCTTTGGGCGATCATCTTCTTCCTCAAGCAGTGCCTCTTCATCACAATAACTCAATACATGATCGAGCATATCTCCAATGCCGAGTCTCGATGCCCCGGAAACCGGAATAGGGTCGCCCAGACCCAGATTATAAAATTCATATACATCCGGCATAAATTTATCAAAATTATCTACTTTATTTACAACTAATACAACTGGTTTGTGGGACCGACGCAGCATATCCGCTACACGGAAATCCGCATCTACAAGACCCTGACGGACATCCACTAAAAAAATGATGACATCCGACGTCGAAATTGCAATCTCTGCCTGTTCTCTCATTCTCGACAGGATCAGGTCATTGCTCTCCGGTTCAATTCCTCCTGTATCTACCAATGTAAAACTCTTATTCAGCCATGTAACATCGGCAAATATCCTGTCTCTGGTAACACCCGGAGTATCTTTTACAATTGATATCTGTTCGCCTGCCAATACATTGAACAATGTAGATTTTCCGACATTCGGCCGTCCTACAATTGCTACCATTGGTTTACTCATACTACTTCTCCTTCAATTTTACATCTTTCCAAGTTTCTATATATAGGCACAAAACGATTTTAATTTATCTTTCATGCCATTTTACAATATTCCATAAAAATTGTAAAGTCAGAAAATGAATTTTCTGTCTTCAAATCCTTCACAAGCAGATAAATCCGGCCAGATTTCCTCTTTTCCCTTTGCTTGCACGATGAGAAAAGAGCAATTCCGGGTTACAGCAAGTGCAAATATCCGTAATATCCAGATTCTTTTCTTCAATCCCCGCATCCAGCAGGATCCGCTCGTTGACCTTCCATAAATCGAGCTGGTATTTGCCATTTCCTTTCTCTGTCATAAATTCCTGATACCAGGCATCCGGAAATTCTTCCCGGAATTTCACCGCAACATCTTCACTGATTTCGTAACAGTCCCTGCATATAGAAGGACCAATTGCTGCAATAATGTTCTTTGGATCAGAATGATAGATGTCCTGCATCATCTCGACCGTCTTTCTCCCAATCCTACCAACTGTACCCTTCCATCCGGAATGCGAAGATGCAATGACCTTTTTCACCGAATCATAAAAAAACAGTGGTACACAATCCGCATAACTCGTCACCAGGCAGATTCCCGGCTCATCCGTTATCAGACCATCCATTCCGGTCATGACCTTTCCACAGTCTTCTTTTGAAACGACTTTAATCTCCGTCCCATGAATCTGATTCGAAAATACTCTTTGTTCTAATGTAAATCCAATTGCTTTTCCCATTCGACAGTAATTTTCATCGACGGATTCTCTCACATCCCCGCGATGATAGCTTAGATTCATACTGGAAAACATCCCCCGGCTAACCCCGCCCAGACGGGTAGAAAATCCGTGTTTTACTCCTGCCCGTTCCATTTTCGAAAATGTCAAAAACGGAACCTCATCAACAATATGAATATTGGTTGAATGGTTATTATTTGACTTTTTAAATTTTATTTCCATACGTTGCCCCGCTGATATTCAAATGCATTTCTATATAATCTCCATCGCGTATCCAGGATTGCAGCTACATCAAACCGAATCTGATAATTTTCATATTCGGGATGGTGGACCCTATAATAATCTGCCACCCGACTGATAATCCGCTGCTTATGCAGGCCGACAGCCTGCTCCGGCCATCCTCGTTCCTTATCTTTCCGATATTTTACTTCAATAAACACCAAATGCTCTCCATCCAATGCAATCAAATCGATTTCTCCAATTCGGCACCGAAAATTTCTTTCTAAAATACAAAATCCATGATTTTCCAATACTTTTGCAACCGCATCCTCGTATTTCTTGCCTATTTTACGTCGATTCATTGATCCCTCATTTTTCTTTCAGATTCGCTCCTGCGAATATTCTGCATCAAATCATAAAGTTCTTTACAAACGTCTTTCTATGAATAGGACAAATCCCCTGTTCCCTGATTGCAGCTATATGCTTCTGTGTTCCATATCCCTTATTACCGGCAAAATCATATCCCGGATAGACCTCTTCGAATTCTACCATCATATGATCTCTCGTAACTTTCGCAATAATACTTGCCGCCGCAATTGAGATGCTCTTTGCATCCCCTTTAATGATCGGAACTTGAGGAATATCCACAGATGGAATATGTACCGCATCATTCAATAAAAGATCCGGTCTTACGGAAAGTTTCCTGATCGCATCCCGCATTGCATCATAGGTCGCCTGCAAAATATTCTTTTCATCGATCGTCTCTACAGATGCCATCCCGATTCCAATGGCTATGGCTTTCTCTTGAATCTCAACGAACAATTCTTCCCGCCTTTTCTCACTCAGTTTTTTTGAATCGTTGATGTACAGAATCTCGCAATCTTTTGGCAAAATAACTGCTGCTGCTACGACCGGCCCGGCCAGCGGACCGCGCCCTACTTCATCAATACCGCATATGTAATCACACATGGAATACTCTTCTTCATAGACGCGCATGCCTCTCACCCTCTGCCGCTCCAGTTCCAGTTTTTCTATCTTTTTGTCAAAAGACTGCAGTGCTTTTTTTACTCCGGCACGTTCATCCCCCCGAAATTCATCCGCAAGATGATACTCTCCGGAGTCAAATGCCTGATGAAGCAATTCCTTAATCTCTCCTACTTTTTTTGACATACTATCCCTCTTCCGGAAACTCCAATGTAATAGAACCTACTTTACCACTTCTAAACTCATCCAACAATAAGATCGATGCCTTCTCAAGATCATAAGTCCCACCCTTTGCCAGGCATTTACGATTCCGGGCAATTTCTTCCAGTACCGCAATTCTATCCGCATCTTCATCGACATCATACCGCTTAGCAAGCACACCGGGATATTCTTTCTGCAAAAATGTAATCAGTTCAATTGCCATCTCAGACCGGTTTACGATTTCATCTTTGATCGAGCCGATCAGTGCCAGACGAAGTCCGACACTCTGATCATCAAATTTCGGCCATAAAATCCCCGGTGTATCCAGTAATTCTATATTTTTATTCAGTTTGATCCACTGCTTTCCTTTTGTAACTCCCGGTTTATTCCCCGTCTTTGTACATGCTTTTCCCGCGAAGCTGTTGATAAAGGTTGATTTACCAACATTTGGAATTCCGACGATCATCGCACGGATCGGACGATTCTTAATCCCCTTTCGGCGGTCACGCTCAATCTTCTCTTTACAAGCTTCCTGAATTACCCCGCTTACCGCCTTTACACCAGTTCCCCTTTGAGAATTTACCTTTGCAACTGCAAATCCCTGCTTTTTAAAATACTCCTCCCAGCGATTCGTCATTTCACGATCAGCAAGATCCGTTTTGTTCAGCAAGATCAGTCGATATTTATTTCTTGCCAGTTCATCAATATCAGGATTTTTACTGCTGAGTGGTATTCTCGCATCAACCAGCTCGACAACAATATCAATTAATTTTATATTCTCCTGCATCATGCGTTTTGCTTTCGTCATATGCCCCGGATACCATTGAAAATGCATAACTTTCCTCCTGTTTTACAGCGACTACCAAAGTCTTAGTTTCATTTTTCCTATAATATGTTCTTTTTTTATATTTCCAATGCTGGAAACACGGGAATCTTCACTATTATTATAATTATCTCCAAGCACAAAATACTGGTCTTTTCCCAGTACAATTTTATTACTTGCAAGACCACTGGACAAAATTTTCTCAGAACCTTTTTGTTCAATCTCTTTATCATTTACTAAAATCTTTCCATCTACGATCTGCACCGTATCGTTTGGCACACCGATCACCCTTTTAATATAGTAGGAACTACTCTCATCGTCCGTCTTAAATACGATAATATCATCTTTCTTCGGTGAACCAATCTTGTAGCTCAGACGACTGGCAATACAAAACTGTCCATCATCGACAGCAGGTTTCATGGAATCCCCCCGCATCGTGATTCCGAATACACAAAAACGAATCAAAAAAAATGCAGCAAAAATCGAAATTAGTATCCCAACAATATAAAAAACAGTTTTGTCCCTCATTTGTCTCTTTCTTTTTCGTGACAAATATGTACTAGTATAATATGATTGCATAACATCGCTCCTTCTATTCCAAATTCTTGCCTTGTGCCTTCGCGTAAACCAACCAAAACACGCTCTACGATTTTGCTGGTTCGCGTGCGGCGGCAAATGGAAATGCGAGCATTTCCGCTTGCCTTGTGCCTTCGCGTATACTAAAACAGGGACAAGCGATATTCACCTGTCCCTGAAAAAGTTCTGTTATTATTTTACTAACTCTTTAACTTTTGCTCTCTTACCTACACGGTCACGTAAGTAATATAATTTTGCTCTGCGAACTTTACCTCTTCTTGTAACTTCAATCTTGTCAATAATTGGAGAATGTAAAGGCCATGTCTTTTCAACACCAACACCGTTAGAAGTTTTTCTAACTGTAAATGTTTCACGAGCTCCGCCGTTCTGTCTTTTAATAACAGTTCCTTCAAAAACCTGAATTCTTTCACGGTTTCCTTCTTTTACTTTTGCGTAAACTTTAACTGTATCACCAACTCTGAAGTCTGTGATGTTCTCTTTTAACTGAGCTTCCTCAATCTTCTTAATAATATCGTTCATTGTGTTCCTCCTTAAAATCTTAGATGTTCTTAATACTTCTTCCGTAACAGAGGACCATCCTATTGTTCACAACTATCACATAATATCATAAAAATATATGGAATGCAAGTTATTTTTCGTTATTTTTCCGGTGCTTTTCCAAAAGATCAGGACGCCATTTTGCCGTCCGCTGCACCGACTGCTCATAACGCCATTTTTCAATATTGGCATGATGTCCGGATAATAAAACCGGTGGCACTTCCTTTTCATGCCAGACCGGAGGACGGGTATATTGAGGATATTCGAGCAAGTTGTCATGAAACGATTCAATGTCAGCAGATACATCATTGTTCAGAACTCCCGGAACCAGCCGTGCAATTGCATCGATCATAACCATCGCCGGCAATTCCCCTCCTGTAAGAACATAATCCCCGATCGATACATAGTCAGTTACAACCTCTTCCAGAACGCGCTCATCAATTCCTTCGTAATGTCCACATAAAAAAATCAGATTTTCTTCCCGTGAAAATTCCTCTGCCATCTCCTGATTGAACACACGTCCCTGCGGAGTCAGATAAATCACCCTGGTATTCTCTCCCAACCTGTCCTTTACATGACGACAGGCTGCATATACCGGCTCTGCTTGCATCACCATGCCTGCTCCGCCACCATACGGATAATCATCAACTTTCATATGTTTATTCGTTGAAAAATCCCGAATATCCGTTGTCTCAACCGTAATCTTCTGCTTGATGACCGCTCTTCCTAAGATGCTAGCCTGGCATCCCTGATGAATCATCTCCGGAAATAAAGTACATACATGAAAATTCATCTTAATCCAACAATCCTTTCATCAAATGTATCGTCATTGTTTCCGCATCCAGATCCACATCTAAAATGCATTCCGGAATCGCTGGCAACAGAACTTCTCTGCCTTCTAATGTCTCCACAATATAGACATCATTCGCTCCTGTCTGCAGTACGTCTTTCATCACGCCAAACTCAGTACCATCTTCCAAAACGACTTTCAAACCAATCAGATCCACAATAAAGTTTTCATTTTCTTCTAATTTTACTGCATTTTTACGGGATACATATAAATCGCATTTTTTATATTGCTCCACATCGTTGATGTTATCGAGCCCTTTAAACTTTAAAATAACCAGATTCTTCTGAAAACGGCACGACTGTACCGCCATCTTTCTTCTCTCTTTTCCGGTATCGAGCAATACTTCTTTTAATTTTTTAAATCTCTTCGGATCATCCGTTGTCGGAAATACTTTTACTTCTCCTCGTAATCCATGTGTTGTCGTAATAACACCGACTCTTAAAATATCTTCCATATTATTGTTCTTCTCCTATATATTGAATTTATCTGACCATTTCCTGCCCTGCAAATACAGCAAGTACGCCGATGATCACACTCAAAACCGCATATAACAACGCAATCGCTGTGTTGCCATTCTCCATTAAATAGCCTGTTTCCAGTGCAAACGATGAAAACGTCGTAAATCCTCCACATATGCCGACCTTCAAAAATAAGACCAATCGTGAATTGAAAGAATGATCCTTCACTGCCATCGCTGCTATCATTCCAATCAAAAAGGAACCAACTATATTAATTACAAAAGTCTTAACAGGAAAGGATGAACTCGTATTCAATGGAATCAGTCCGATCAAATATCTGCATACTGCTCCAATAAATCCGCCAGCTCCCACCGCTATACATTCAAGCATCATGAACAGCCTCCATTATTTTCTCTTTCGAATTTCGTGAATTTAGTATAGCATACTGAATTATGTTTTTCAATTTTTGATTTATCGAAACCTTCCTGCTCATCCCCGCCTTTTTGAGGCTCTGGCTTGAGAACAAAGCGGACAAGTCCGCCTCGAACTCCCTAAATCCCTCAGTCCCTGAGGG
>JAUNOI010000032.1 GCA_030531165.1 Lachnospiraceae bacterium | reverse complement strand
TCTATGGGAGATTCTTATTTTAGGATTTAGAGCTTAAAAATCGGTATTAGCCGACAGCCCCTTCCCCTATAAAAGCAAAATTATGTCATCGTATATTAGCATTCGGCATTTTAGACGCATCTTTATAGAACTGCTCCATATCATCGGTAAGCCTTCGAATACGCTCTTTCATTCTTTGAATATTTGGAGGTATGTCTTCTGGTGGCATATTATCATGTACGGCAGTTGTGCCGGCTTCTAAAGCTACTTCATAAAGCCAGGTCTTATATTTCAATACATCTAAAGCATCCTGTAATTCAGTGATTTGCTCCTCTACTGCTTCTCTCTGATCCATGATCATTTTCAGACGTTGTGCAATAGTAGAATCTCCTTTATCACAAAGAACGGTAAACTCCCGTATTTGTTTAATAGACATTCCCGCCCGTTTCAAAGAGGCAATTATGAAAAGGCGTTCAAAATCGGATTCCTTAAAGATGCGAACGCCATTTTGATCTCGATCAACAAAATTCAATAAACCTTCCTTACTATAAAAACGAATTGTATGAGGTGAAAGATTTAGCCGCTTGGCTACCTCACAAACAGTATAATACATATGTCTTTGCTCCTGTTCCTATAAATTTTATAAAAATCTTGGAGATACTCTCTTGACTGATAGTATACTCTCAGGTCTATGATATTGTCAATATGTGAGGAGGAGAAAAGCAATGAAAAAAATAGTAATTTCAATTTTCATGGTATTCTTAATGCTTTCTATGGAGGCTTGCAGTGGTACTGCTTCAAAGACCGGTTCATCGGATGGTTCCGTGGTGAAAGAGGTATCTTATGGTTTTTAGCAGTTTGCTTTTCCTGTTTCGATTTTTGCCGGCAATATTACTGGTTTATTACATGGTACCACGCCGTTTTCGTAATCTTGTATTGCTCCTGTTCAGCCTTGTTTTTTATGCTTGGGGTGAGCCAGTTTACATTATTTTGATGCTGGCGTCTATTTTGATTTCGTACACGGGAGGTATTCTTGTTGACCGGTTCAAACAGGCGGAAAAAATGAAAGCAGCGAGAGTAACGATGATCGTTTCATGCAGTGCTAGTTTGTCGTTACTCGCTTTTTTTAAATATGCGGGATTTGCGGTTGAAACGGTAAATAGTCTGTTCGGGGCGGGAATTAATAAGTTGCACATTGCCCTGCCAATTGGCATTTCCTTTTATACATTTCAGACGTTATCCTACATCATTGATGTGTATCGTGGAGAAGCGGCGGTGCAGAAAAATTTAATTTCTTTTGGCACTTATGTAACGATGTTTCCGCAGTTGATTGCGGGACCAATTGTTCAGTACAAAACCATTGATACGCAACTTCGCTCACGTACAGAAACAGCAGAACAGTTTGCAAAGGGCATCCATCGTTTTATGATCGGACTTGGTAAAAAGGTTTTGATTGCAAATAATGCCGGGGAACTTTGGAATACGATACAGGCTCTCCCCGATTCAGAAGTGCCGATGCTGACAGCGTGGATGGGGCTTGCGGCCTATACTTTTCAGATTTATTTTGATTTTTCAGCGTATTCTGATATGGCAATTGGGCTTGGTCATATGTTCGGCTTTCGATTTTTGGAAAATTTTAATTATCCATATATATCGAAAAGTATTACAGAGTTTTGGCGCAAATGGCATATATCTCTTGGCACATGGTTTCGGGAATATGTGTATATTCCATTAGGTGGAAACAGAGTGAACCGATGGCGGCATGTTTGCAATATTCTTATTGTCTGGTTGCTGACCGGAATTTGGCATGGAGCAAGCCGGAATTTTCTGATATGGGGCTTTTATTATGGCATGCTGCTGCTTGCGGAGAAATTTATTTTCGGAAAGTACCTAAAAAAGTTGCCTGCTCTGCTTCAGCATCTTTATTGTATGTTCTTTGTTATGCTAGGGTGGAATGTGTTTGTGTTTGACAATATGGGACAGGGAATCCGATTTTTAAAATCTCTGTTCGGGCTTTATGGTCAGGGCTTATGGAACAGAGAAACAGTCTACCTGTTGTATAATAACTTGGCATTATTGATTGTATGTATCTTGGGAAGTACACAACTTTCACAGAAAATTGGAATATGGTTTTCTAAAAAGCTGGCAGGAAAAGAAATGGCACTGTTAGTAGTTAAGAATGGATTTTATATCGGAGTATTCCTCCTGTCTGTGGCATGGCTTGTGGATGCGACTTTTAATCCGTTCCTATATTTTAGATTCTGAAAGGAAGAGGTGACGGAAAATGGATTTAAAGAAGAAAAAATGGCAGTCATATGCCACGATTATTGTATTTTGCGTGCTGATATTCGGATTTACAGCAGCAACAATATTAAAGCCTTCCATGGAGTTTTCGGAAATAGAGAACCGGGTTTTAGCCAGGATGCCGGAGGTGAAAATAGACGCTATACTTAGTGGCGATTTTGAAACAGATTATGAAGAATATTTGACGGATCAATTTGTTTTGAGAAATCAATGGATCTCGCTGAAAACTTCTGTGGAACGGCTGCTTTTAAAAAGAGAAAGTAAAGACATTTATTTTGCGGAAGACGGTTATCTGATCGAAAAGCACACCGGCTCATTTACAACGCAGATGGCAGAACGTAATATTGCAGCTCTTACAGAGTTTGTACAGAAGTATGAGGAGCAATTTGGAACAGAGCATATATCAGTTCTCATTGTACCGAATGCGGTGGATATTCTGCAGGATAAGCTGCCACCCTTTGCCAAACCTGGCGATGGGAATGATTATCTGGAACAGATTGCAGAAAGTCTGCCAGAAGGCATTTGCTTTGATGGGGCATCGATTCTGCGTAAGCATAGGTCTGAAGAAATCTATTACCGGACAGATCACCATTGGAAAACACTTGCTGCTTTTTATGTGTATCAGGCATGGGCAGAAAAACAGGGATATGCCATACCGGATCTTACAGATTATGAAATTCAGACAGTCACAGATTGTTTTGAAGGAACGGTGCAGTCAAAGCTAGGGA
Organism: Lachnospiraceae bacterium; assembly: GCA_030531165.1. Taxonomy (GTDB): domain Bacteria; phylum Bacillota; class Clostridia; order Lachnospirales; family Lachnospiraceae; genus Fimousia. The sequence goes on along the minus strand of JAUNOI010000032.1, from coordinate 22,069 downwards.
TTGATACGGCAGGCGATACCATTGAGCTGTTCTTTCCTTTAACAGGACCTGGTTATACTGTGTATAGGGAGAGTACGGGGGAAACGCAAAATAATCTTTATGATGATGCTGCACTGGATACAAAAGATAAATATGCTGTCTATTTTGGAGGAAATGATTCGTTCCTGCAAATCAGAACAGAGATTGAAAATGAGCGTAAAATTCTGGTCATTAAGGACTCTTATGCGAATTGTTTTATCCCGTTTATGCTGGGAGAGTTTCAGGAGATTGATGTCCTCGATTTAAGATATATCAATCAACGGTTAAGCGGGATCATTGCTGAGGGAGGATATACAGATATATTGATTTTGTATAATGTCTCTGGGTTTGCAGAGGATATGAGCATTTCAAAACTTACACCTGATTGAACATTAGTAGTTCAATCAGTATGAATTAGGAGGTTTCCATGAAAAAATTATTGTATTTCATTTTTATTTTCTTACTTTTGTTTTCTATTATGGGTTGTTCCAAACAGCAGGCATCCGAAACGGATATGACTCCGAATGATATTGCAGAAGCAATTCAGCGGAATCAGCAGGAACTTCCGGAATTAAAGGAGATAGATTCGGAAGATACGGATTTTGCCACGTGGCTGTCAGACTATTATTTATTGCAGGCAGAGCAGGTGTCCGATGGAGTCATCTGCTACGCGGATGGTGTTGAGGCCAGTGAAATTGCTGTGTTGGAAATGGCAGACGAAAAGAATTGTAAAGCAGCTGAGGAGGCTTTCGATGAATACATCCAGAATCGTGCCGGTGTTTTTGAAGGCTATGCGCCACAGCAGGCAGCGATAGCAAAAGAAGGAATTGTTGTCGTAAACGGCAGATATATAGCCTTATTGATCTGTCCTGAACCGCAAACGGCAGAGAAAGTGTTTTTAGAGTGTTTTGGAAAAAGGAAAGAAAACAGCAAAAACAATGTAGAAAATGAAAATCATAGAACAAACATCGAGGAAAATGTTGCAACAACGCCTTCTTCAGAGGCTGGAACGGAAAATTCTTATGATGCTGAAGCGGTTTTGCAAGCCTACCGTTCTGGGGATGATTCGTCTTTATCAGAGATTAACCGGAAGATTTTGGAAGCGGCAAAAGATGTGATCGCATCAGAGATCAACGATGACATGAGCGATTATGAAAAGGAGCTTGCCATACACGATTTTATCATTGTCCGGTCGAGATTTGATTATAGTGTTTTTGACCGGTCGTCTGCAGAGGGTTTTACAGACGGAAGTGATACGCCCTATGGTGTTTTGATAGATCAGTCAGCCATGTGCCACGGCTATTCTTCTACGTTTCAATTATTGATGGATATGCTGAATATAGAATGTATGACTATCTTTGGTATTCCCGGCAGCAACGAGGTAGAACATTCATGGAATATGGTAAAGCTGGATGGAGAATGGTATTGTGTGGACTGTGCCTGGGATGACCCAATCGGAGGAAGTCCTTGCCATACCTATTTCAATGTAACCAGTGATGATCTGAGGGATGACGGCATTCACCGATGGGATGAATCTTCTATGCCGGAGGCAACTGGTACAGCTTATGCTTATGGTAACCATTAACAAGAGACAGCTTTTTTAGGAAAGGAAAACAAAGCAATGCACAAAGTCTTAGATAGAATTAATACCCTGAAAGACTTGAAAGATTTATCACGAAATGAGCTTGTACAGTTATGTGAAGAAATCAGGCAGCAGATGCTTCTGCGTCTCAGTGTAACGGGAGGTCATGTGGGTTCTAATTTGGCGATTATCGAGACCACTGTTGCCTTACATTTTATTTTTGATTCTCCGGTTGACAAAATTATCTTCGATGTGTCTCATCAATGTTACACCCATAAACTATTAACCGGCCGGAAAGCAGCCTATACGGATCCTGCAAGATTTTTCTCTGTCAGCGGCTTTACTGATCCGGCTGAGAGCGAGCATGATATTTTTTCTATCGGTCACACTTCTACAGCAATCAGTCTCGCCTGCGGACTGGCAAAAGGACGTGATGTGAAAGGGGAGACTTACAATGTGATCGCATTGGTTGGTGACGGAGCACTCAGTGGCGGAGAGGCTTTTGAAGGCCTGAACAACGCAGCTGCTCTTGGAAGTAATATCATTCTCATAATCAATGACAATAATATGAGCATTGCAGAAAATCACGGCGGTTTATATCAAAATCTTCGGCTATTGCGGGAAACGGACGGGAAGGCCGAATGTAATCTTTTTCGGGCGCTGGGGTTTGATTATTCTTTTGTTCGTGACGGCAACAATTTTAATGAAATTGTGGACGCGCTGGAAAAATTTAAGGACACAAATCATCCGGTTGTCATTCATATGTGCACGGTAAAAGGAAAAGGATATCGATTTGCAGAAACTGATAAAGAAAACTGGCATTATATGGAGCCGTTTGATATAGCTACGGGAAAACTACAGCATGAGTCCATATCTGTAGAAACCTATGAGACCCTGACTGCTGCATATTTAGCAAATAAAATGGGAACAGACCCTTCGATTATAGCAATTACGGCAGGAACTCCAAAGGTTTTAGGTTTTGAGAAAGATTTGAGAGAACAATTTCCGAAACAGTTTGTAGATGTGGGAATTGCGGAAGGCCATGCGGTGGCAATGATCTCCGGTATTGCAAAAGCAGGCGGAAAGCCGGTATTTGGTGTCAGCAGCTCCTTTCTGCAACGAACCTATGATCAGCTTTCCTCTGATCTGGCATTGAACCATAGCTCTGCAGTCATCCTTGTATTTTTTGCTGGAATAGGTTGGGGTAGTCAGACTCACATGGGTGTTTTTGATGTCTCATTTGCTGCGAATATTCCCAACATCATTTATCTGGCACCGACTTGCAAGGAAGAATATTTCAGTATGTTGGAATGGGGGCTGAACCAGATGGAACATCCAGTAATCATCCGTGTGCCTGGGGTGGAAGCAGTTTCCAGAGATGTGGCCTTGTTGTCTGAGTATAGTTACCCTGCAAAATACGAAATGGTAGAGCATGGAACGACAGTGGCAATTTTGGCGCTTGGAAGTTTTTTTGGATTGGGTGAAAGGGTGAGAGGACAACTCTCAGCAGAACATGGAATCCATGCAACCCTTATCAATCCGCGCTATGCTTCCGCTCTTGATCAAACAATGCTGAATGCATTGCCTGAATATGGACATCAGCTTATCGTTACGTTGGAGGATGGGGTCATGGATGGTGGCTTTGGTGAAAAGGTTGCACGGTTCTATGGAACTTCATATGTAAAGGTATTGAACTTTGGAGCTAAAAAAGAGTTTGTCAACCATGTCACGGCGGAGGAACAATATTTCAGATACCATTTAACTCCGGAGCAGATTGTTTCAGATATTTTAAAAGAAATGAAAAAGTGAATATGAAAAAGAGAGGAATGATATTCATGTTTAAGGAAATGTTAGGAATAGAAAATCCAAAGTACTCGGAGACTTATCAAAGGTCTCCGAGTACTGTTAATTTTACGCGAAGGCACAAGGCAAGCGGAAATGCTCGCATTTCCATTTGCCGCCGCACGCGAACCGATGAAACACGCTCTGCGAGCTTCATCTGGTTTGATTTACGAGTATTTTAAATTGTGCAAATGAATAATCTCCGCATATGCGGACACGGGTCAGATCATAAGGGTTATCAGATGGTCTGACTTTTCCGTTATGTGTATTAAATGCACATAGGAATCCGGTTTCTTCTACAGCACTGATTCCATTTTCACTGACGTCACCGTATGGATAGGCAAATGCTTCTGTATTCTGTACGATCTTCTGACATTTTTTCAGGTCTTTGACAATCTGCTCTTTCGTCATGTTAAAGATGATTCCGCCGTGTCCGATACTGCTTCCTCCGACATGCATGCCATAAGAATGGGACTGGAAAGATACATATGGAGATGCATATTTTTGAATTTTCTTTTTGCCGTCATTTTTTGCAATGACAAATGAAGTAACTGGAACTTTATATTTTTCAAATAAGGGAATTCCATATTTTAAAAACCCTTTTTGTCCATCGTCAAAAGTCAATATAACACTTTTCTTTGGCAGAGAAATCTTTCCATCGATATATGCACGAAGCTCTGTCCAACTAGGATAGTAAAAATGCTCAGATCGGAGGTACTTTAGTTGCTTTTTAAGCTCTGTATCCTTAATATAATTATTATTCCAATGTTCCGGCTGATCCTTATCGGTATAAACATAATGATACATAAGAACAGGAACACCGTTTTTTACAGGCTGAAATTTCTCTTTTGCAATGACATGAACGTTACGGATAGTCTCAGAAGTATATCCGGCACTATTGGTAACACGGTATGTTACTTTATAATCACCGGGAACTTCTGTGTCGACATTACCGGAAATCTTTACGCGGTCAGAGAGATTGCCGTCTTTTTTATCAATGGAGTGACAGCCTGATTCAACATAAGGATCGCCTTCTTTTACATAAGTATCTTTTGAGCCGTTTAGATTTGTGGTTATACGATTTGGGTCAACAACATGAACTGTTCTGGTCAATGTCTGATCTTCATACGTATAGTTCAGTGTATAAGTGCCTTCTTTTGAAGTATTCACGGTGCCTTCGATTTGATAATTTTCAACATTTGTTCCTTCTTCTTTATATATATCACTGATATTTATGCTGATCTCTTTTTTACCATTTAATTTCATAATCGTTTTCTTTTGAGGACTGCAGCCGCTTATAAAAATCAGGCAGAGCATAAAGATAAGGAATAAATAGATAGTTTTCATGTGGTTTTTCATATATGATTCTTCTTTCTATAGATTTTATACTTTAAAGTTCAGTTTACTACGGACAAGATGTCAAAACAACCTTTCTAATGAATCGTAAGAATTTGTAAGAAAATATGAAACATATTCATAAAAAACTGCTTATGAAAATATGACATGAAAGGGACTTTATGTTAAAATCATACTGATACGCTTGAAAGAGGATATCATTTTTAATAAACAGGAGAATGGGATAAAAGTAAAGGAGGGCTTTATGAAGCTCTTATTATGTGCAATTAATGCAAAGTTTATACATACGAATCTGGCGGTTTATAATCTTGCTGCCTGTGCGCGCGATACAGGGTTGGATATTCAGTTGGTAGAATATACGATCAACAATCGCCAGGAAGAACTGTTAAAGGAGATTTACCGGGAAAAAGCAGATATTGTTGCATTTTCCTGTTATATATGGAATGCAAAGATGGTCTTTGAATTGACGGCGGAACTCCATAAAGTGCAGCCGAAGACGGGAATCTGGCTTGGCGGACCAGAGGTATCTTATGATGCTGCTGTAGTGCTTGCGCAGCATCCGGAGATTTCGGTCGTTATGATGGGAGAGGGAGAAGAGACATTTCGTGAACTTTGTTCCGTATATGGAAGTGGCAGTAGAGATTTGGCGGGACTAAGAGGAATTGCCTATCGGGAAAATGGAACTCCCGTTGAAAATGAACCGCGTGCGCCGATGAATATGGATGATATTCCATTTATCTATGCAGATCTGCCTGATTTTGAGCATAAGATTATTTATTATGAGACGAGCAGAGGCTGTCCGTTTGCATGTAGTTATTGCCTGTCTTCCATAGGGGAGAGGGTCCGATTTCGAAGCTGGAATCTCGTCAGAGCAGAATTACAGTTTTTTCTTGACCATAAAGTAAAACAGGTAAAGTTTGTGGATCGGACTTTTAACTGCAACCGCAGGCATGCACAAAATATTTGGAAATACATTACAGATCATGATAATGGAGTGACGAACTTTCATTTTGAAATTGCGGCTGATCTGTTGAATGACAGTGATATCGAATTGTTCCGGAAGATGCGGCCGGGACTGATTCAGCTTGAGATTGGGGTTCAGTCGACGCATGATGAGACGATCCATGAGATCCGCCGTGTGATGAATTTGGAGAAGCTTGCGGATGTTGTAGCGAAAGTCAGGTCGATTGGCAATATTCATCAGCATTTGGATTTGATTGCAGGACTCCCTTATGAAAACTACCGATCATTTCAAAAGTCGTTTAATGATGTATTTGCGATGAAGCCGGATCAATTGCAGCTTGGATTCTTAAAGGTGCTGAAGGGTTCCTATATGCATGAAAAGCAGAAGGATTATGGAATTGTATATGGCAACCATGCACCATATGAAGTTCTCTGCACAAAGTGGATTGCCTATGATGAGATTTTACAGTTAAAAGAATTAGAAGAGATGGTCGAGTTGTACTATAATAGTGCTCAATACACAAAGAGTCTGCTATATGTGATGGCATTTGCGGAAACTCCATTTGACTTTTTTAGAGGTCTGGCGGAATTTTATTACAGCCAAAGTATGATTGGGATGAAGCATGCCAGATTATTTTATTATGAACTTTTAAAGCAGTTTGCAGTGCAGACGTATTCAGAAATTGATGAGGATATATTAAACCAGCTCCTGATCTATGATCTGTATTTACGGGAGAATATGAAAAAGCGACCGGTGTGGGCGAATACGATCGCACTGGAAAAGAAGCAGGCGACGGCATTTTACCGAAGAGAAGAGACCGCGCAATATTTTCCGGAAATGCAGCCGTATGATTCAAAAAAAGCAGCAGGTAATGCACATGTAGAAAAGTTTTTTATTGATGTTGATACTTATGAGAAAAAAGAATGGTGGGCAGTGTTCAACTATCACAATCGCGATCCGTTGACTTATGATGCCCGCGTATGGGAAGTGGAAGGAATTTGATAAATGAAGGAAAAAGAAAGGATTTTAGAAATCTGTCATATATTAAATGAAACATATTCAATGGAATATAAATGCTATCTGAATTATGAAACTCCATGGCAGCTTTTGATTGCAACAATGTTAAGTGCGCAGTGCACAGACGAGCGCGTGAATATGGTAACCAAAGATTTATTTGTAAAATATCCAAGCCTGGAGGCATTTGCCAATGCAGATATGAAAGAGCTGGAAAGGGACATTTATTCTACCGGCTTTTATAAAAACAAGGCAAAAAATATTATCGCCTGTACGAAGAAACTGATAGAAGAGTACAATGGAGAAGTTCCGAAGGATATCAAGGCCTTGACAGGACTTGCGGGCGTGGGGCGAAAGACTGCAAACGTGATTCGTGGCAATATCTACCGTGAACCGAGTATCGTTGTTGATACTCATGTAAAGAGGATTTCTCAGAAGCTTGGTCTGACAAAGGAAAATGATCCGGTCAAAATCGAATATGATCTGATGGAGAAGTTGCCGAAAGAACAGTGGATCTTATATAATATCCAGATTATTACGCATGGAAGACAGGTATGTATTGCACGTCGTCCAAAATGTGGTGATTGTACATTGAGCAAAGTCTGTCCATCATGCGAGGTATAAGATATGTATGAATATGTGGCATTTGATCTGGAGACGACAGGGCTTTCGGAAGAAAAAGATGAAATTATCGAAGTTGGAGCGGTGAAAATCCGCAATCATAAAATTGTAGGCAAATATAATCAGGTGATTAATCCGCACTGTGCGATACCGGATCAGATTATTAAGCTGACAGGCATCCAACAGGAACTTGTTGACTGCGGACGGGAAAAAGAAGATGTTATCAGAGAATTTTATGATTTTTGTGATGGATATCCTTTACTCGGGCATAATGTTATGTTCGATTATCGTTTTATGAAAAAGGCAATGAGTCAGTATGGAATTCCGTTCGAAAAAAATGGCATGGACACCTTTCAGATTGCAAAAAAATTGTTGAAGAATGATATAAAGAGCAAAAGCCTTGGAAGTTTGTGCAGCTATTATCATTATACAAATCCGTCTGCACACAGAGCATATCATGATGCACTGGCAACAGTGATCGTCTATGAGAAGATGAAGCAGCAGTTCCCAGATGATGTGAAGATCTTTGAGGCAAAACAGCTGCAATATAAACCGAAAAAGCAGTCCAAGGCAACCGAAAAACAAAAGCAGTACTTGAATCATTTGATAAAATATCATAAAATAGAAGTCAACATTGCTTTTGATACTCTGACAAAAAGTGATGCGTCGAAATATATAGATCAGATTATTTTAAAACATGGAAGGATGAATTAAGATGAGTCCCAAAAAGAGGCAGAGAATTACTACAATAGTAGCAGTTATTTTAATAGCGATGATGGTACTATCAATGCTGTCATCTGCATTTTTAGCGTTATAATAAGTGAACTGATAAAAAGGAGTAGGAGATATGAAACAGCGAAAAAAAATGATAATCGCCACAGTCATAGTCTTTTTTATTGTGGCATTAGCAGGTATGTTTGGTGTTGTTCATTCTGCATCAAGCGATGACAAAATTTTAAAGAATGTATATATTGATACAGTCTATGTTGGCGGAATGACAACGGATGAAGCAGAAAAAGCGATCGATACTTATATAGAAGAGACAGAAAAAGCTCAGATTACATTAAAAGCCGGCAAAAAAACAAAATCTTTTTCAGCTGAAAAAGCAGGAATTACATTTGACGGTAAAAAGGCGGTGAAAGATGCCTATGGAGCCGGAAGAGAAGGAAACCTGATTTCTAAATTTATCGAAGTTTGTAAACTAAAGAAATCGAAGGAAGTGATCAATTTAAAAACTTCAATTACAGAGAGACAGGCAAAGGCAATTTTAGAGGATAATGAGAAGAAATTAATCGTAAAAACAAAGAACGCCTCTTTGACACGAAAAGACGGGGAGTTTGAGATTATTGATGCGGAATCCGGACAGGAAATTGTATATGATAAATCGATCTCGACGATCTGTGATGAAGTTGCGGGCTGGAACAAAAAGGATTTATCGATTAAAATCAGTGTAAAAGAAGAGAAGCCGGAATATACCGCAGATGACCTGAAAGAAGTAAAAGATGTACTTGGTACTTATACGACGTCTTATGCATCATCTTCTTATAATCGAAAGAGAAATGTAGAAAATGGATGCAGCAAGATTAATGGAACAACTCTCTATCCGGGAGAAACTATGTCTGTTTATGGAACGGTAGCTCCATTTACATCCGAGAACGGTTATTATACTGCTCCGTCTTATGCAAGCGGAAAAGTAGTTGAGACATATGGGGGAGGAATTTGCCAGGTTTCTACAACTTTATATAATGCAGTTCTTCGATCCGAACTTAAAGTTACTGAGAGATTAAATCATTCTATGACAGTACATTATGTTCCATTGGCAGCGGATGCGGCGATTGCAGGGACTTCGAAGGACCTGAAGTTTAAAAATAATAAAAAGACACCAATTTATATAGAAGGAAAAGCCGGCGGCGGAACGATTACTTTTACGATCTATGGTAAAGAAACGAGAGATGAGAATCGTACGATTGAATTTGAGTCAAAGACGATATCTGTAAAATCACCGGGTAAAGTGGAAGTAAAGGATTCCACTTTAGAAGAAGGAAAGACAGTAGTCAAAGAGTCTGGAACGACAGGGTATGTTGCAGAGCTCTGGAAAGTAGTATATGTCGATGGAAAAGAGAAAGAGAGAACGAAAGTGAATACGAGTTCATATCGTTCGACTCCTACAACAGTTGCAGTAGGTACGAAGAAAAAAGAAGAAAAGAAAGAAGAGAAAAAGGACAAACAGAATACGACAGAAACGACCACTACAGAGAAAAGTAAAAATACAGAAATAAAAAAGAACAGTACAAGTACAGCAGAAAGTACCGCAGAAGAAAAGAAGGAATAGATAACAGGAGAGAGCATGAAACAGGGAAAAGTTCCGGAATCCGTTTTGACGCGTTCTATATTGAAATTAATAAAACAGAATAGAGAAGAAGTCCTTGAAGGACCGGGGATTGGAGAAGATTGTGGGATTTTACGATCTTTAGGACAGGATCTCTGTGCATGCAATGTGGCTCCTGTTACTGGACATATCGAAGAAGCAGGATTTCGTGCGGTCCATGCTGTTGTGAATAATCTGGCAGCAACGGGTGCTGCTCCCCTGGCAGTTCTGCCATCCATTTTACTTCCGGAGGATGTAAAAGAAAAGCAGCTAAAACGATTGATCCGTGATATACAGATGGTGTGCGATGAGCTTTCGATATCCATATTAGGAGGGCATACAGAGAGCACTTCCGTTATCAGCAGACCGATCATTACAATGACCGGAATCGGAACAATTGCGGGGAAAGCATATGTGACAAAGGGAGCAAAGCCGGATCAGGATATTGTCATGACAAAATATGCTGCAATGGAAGGAACAGCATTGATTGCAAGAGAAAAGGAATCCGAATTAGAAACACATTACAGCAGGGATTTTATTTCTCAGGCGAAGGATATGCTATATGATATTTCTGTGCTCAAAGATGCGGAGACAGCGGTAAAGTTTGGAATCAGTTCGATGCATGATGCCCGTAAAGGGGGCATTTATGGAGCGCTTTGGGAATTTACTTCTGCAGCAGGCATAGGGATGAAGGTTATTCTTGAGAATATTCCAGTTAGACAGGAAACGGTCGAAATCTGTGAATTCTACGATCTGAACCCGTACAAGTTACTTTCAGGAGGAAGTCTTTTGATTACTGCTGATAAGGGATATGAATTAGCGGAGGTATTTAAGGCCGCCGGCGTGCCGGCATGCGTAATTGGAAAAACAACAAAAGAACAAAAGAAAATCATTATTCGCGAGGGCGAAGAAGGTTTTTTGGAGCCTCCAAAATCAGATGAAATATATCGAATTTTATAGAATGTAAAGGAGAACGGGGATGAATTTAAGAAACGAAATTTTAAAGTTAATGGATAAAAATGGTCGTATTGATTTTCAGGATATGGCGGATATGCTAGATACGGATCTTGAAACGATCAAAAAGACAGTGAAAGAGATGGAGGAAGAGAGGGTTATCTGTGGGTATACAACACTGATCGACTGGGATAAAGTGGATGTTGATGAACGGGTAACGGCAATGATAGAAGTTCGCCTTACTCCTCAGAGAAGTTATGGATTTGATAAGATTGCAGAGCGTATTTACAATTATCCAGAAGTAAAAACCGTCTATCTAATGTCCGGAACTTATGATCTGATGGTGATTCTGGAAGGAAAAACACTAAAAGAAATTTCTTATTTTACTTCGAATCGTCTGGCTGTTATCGATGCAGTGATTGGTACAACGACGCACTTTGTATTAAAGAAATATAAAGAACATGGCAAAGTATTGACGGAGCCGGTTGACAGACGAATGGTGGTGACTCCATAATGAGAAAGGATATTTTATCAGATAAAATTGTGAATATTGCACCATCTGGGATTCGTAAATTTTTTGATATTGTAAGTGAGATGCCGGAAGCAATTTCTTTAGGTGTAGGAGAACCTGATTTTGATACGCCATGGAAAATTCGGGAAGAGGCAATCTATTCTTTGGAACGGGGACGCACGTTTTATACATCGAATGCGGGTCTGACAGAACTCCGCCAGGCGGTCTGCGAGTATGCGGCACAACAATATGATCTTCATTATAATACAAAAGAATGTGTCATAACCATTGGAGGCAGTGAGGCGATCGATATTGCATTTCGTTCTATTTTAAATCCAGGGGATGAAGTAATAGTTGTACAACCTTGTTTTGTATCCTACGCACCTTGTGTTATATTAGCGGGAGGAACACCGGTATACTTGAATTTGACCATTGATACAGAGTTTAAATTAACAGTAGAAGCTTTAGAGACGGTTGTAACGGATAAGACGAAGGCGGTTATTATGTGCTTTCCTAATAATCCGACCGGAGCGATCATGACAAAAGAGGAATTAGAACCGATCGCGGATTTTATTAAGGAAAAAGATTTACTGGTTCTTACCGATGAAATTTATTCGGAACTTACATATGGAAGCAAGCATTACAGCATTGCTGCATTTCCAGACATGAAAGAGAGAAGTATCGTTGTCAGTGGATTCTCCAAGACATTTGCAATGACCGGTTGGAGACTTGGATATGCACTTGCTCCGAGGGAAATCATGCGCCAGATGGTTAAGATCCATCAGTTTGCAATTATGGCTGCTCCGACGATCAGCCAGTACGCAGCCATTCAGGCATTGACGCAATGTGATGATGAAGTGGATGAAATGCGGGAGGCATATAACCAGCGAAGACGTTATCTGTTAAAGGCATTTGACCGTATGGGACTGGACTGCTTTGAAGCGAAAGGTGCATTTTATATGTTTCCATCAATTAAAGAGTTCGGGCTGACCTCAGATGAATTTGCCATGAAGCTTTTGGAAGAAGAAGAGCTCGCAGTTGTACCAGGCAGTGCGTTTGGGGAATGCGGTGAAGGATATATTCGTATATCTTACGCATATTCCATTCAGGAGTTAAAGGAAGCCTTATCCAGAATGGAACGATTTATTATGAGATTGAGAGAGAAGAGATAGTATGTTGAATATCGTTTTACATGAACCGGAGATGCCGGCGAATACAGGAAATATTGGGCGGACTTGTGTAGCAACAGGTTCGGTATTGCACTTGATCGAACCGCTTGGTTTTAAGATTAATGACAAAACGATCAAGAGGGCAGGACTGGACTATTGGGATAAACTGGACGTTCGCACTTATATCAACTACGAGGATTTTCTGGCAAAAAATCCGGGTGCAAAAATCTATATGGCAACGACAAAATCAAAGCAGACTTATACAGATGTGCATTACGAGGATGGCTGCTATATTATGTTTGGAAAGGAAAGTGCCGGAATTCCGGAGGAAATTCTTCTGGATAATAAGGAAAACTGTATCCGCATTCCGATGCTGCCGGAGATCCGTTCCTTAAATTTATCTAATTCTGTCGCAATTGTTGCCTATGAAGCTTTGAGACAGTTGGATTTTGATCATTTTCAGCTACAAGGCCAATTGCATCATTATGAATGGTAATATATAGATAAATTTAATTGATTATATATAACATATGCATAATATTAATGATTGACAAAAGATACGGTGTATTATAAAATATTTATATAGTAAGTGGTTCGGGAAAATCTAACACACACAATTAACTTTTATAAGTCTTCGAATCACAAGCTATCGTATACCATGATAGTGTGTGTAACTTATAACATTCACTTTTAGGGTATGCCCGTTTTTTCTTATTAGTGTTTTATATTTGAAAAAGTCCCTAGGAATGGCTTAGATAGGCGGTTTCTGGGGACTTTTTCTGTGTATGTGGTACTAAAATGATACGATTATTTTTTGACCTGTTTTTCTTGAAAATGCTGTATTCAATCATTTGAACGATATTGTACATAACATAATTATAAATATGGGATTGAAATTTGTATTTAAAATAGTATAATAAAGAAGAAAAGTAAAAAGAAAAGGGGAGCTGACTTAAGTTGGCTGAGAGGAAACTGATTGGTTTCGACCCGTAACCTGATTTGGATAATGCCAACGTAGGGATATAACGTGATCATGGACGAATATATCAGAGATTGGTATATTCGTTTTTCTTTTTACGCGAAGGCACAAGGCAAGCGGAAATGCTCGCATTTCCATTTGCCGCCGCACGCGAACCGATGAAACTCGCAGATCGTGTTTCATTCGGTTTTTAAAAAGAGATTCTTCTGAATTGTTGTTATGCTGATATACAAAATAAAGAAATCCGTTATTTTTCCGAATCAGAAAATAGTTTGTCAGGTTTAAAGGAGGAAAAATGATGAGCGAAAATACTTATACGACCCAGATGGATGCAGCGAGAAAAGGTATTGTGACGCCTCAGATCGAGACTGTTGCCAAAAAAGAAAATATGCCGGTTGAAAAGTTGATGAAGCTTGTTGCAGAGGGCAAAGTTGCGATCTGTGCAAATAAGCACCATGAATGCTTGGATCCGGAAGGTGTGGGAAGCATGCTCCGTACCAAGATCAATGTGAATCTTGGAGTGTCCAGAGACTGTAAGGATTATGATATTGAAATGCAGAAGGTGATGAGCGCGGTAAATCTTGGAGCGGAAGCAATTATGGATTTATCAAGTCATGGCAACACACAGCCATTTCGCCAAAAATTGACGAGTGAGTGTCCGGTCATGATCGGAACTGTTCCGGTATATGACAGTGTCATTCATTATCAGAGAGATTTGGCTACGTTGACGGCAAAAGATTTTATTGATGTTGTGCGTCTGCATGCGGAAGATGGTGTGGATTTTGTTACTTTGCACTGCGGTATTACGAGGAAAACCATTGAACAGATTCGCAAGCATAAAAGAAAAATGAATATTGTAAGTCGAGGTGGAAGTCTTGTATTTGCATGGATGAGTATGACAGGAGAGGAAAATCCATTTTATGAGTACTATGACGAGATTCTTGAAATTTGTGAAGAACATGATGTAACGATTTCTCTGGGAGATGCATGTCGTCCGGGATGTCTTGCAGATGCGACAGATGTATGCCAGATCGAAGAGCTGGTTCGTCTTGGGGAATTAACAAAACGTGCATGGGATCACAATGTACAGGTTATGGTAGAAGGACCGGGCCATGTGCCGCTTGATCAGGTTGCGGCCAATATGAAAGTTCAGCAGAGCATTTGTATGGGAGCGCCATTTTATGTACTTGGGCCTTTGGTTACGGATATTGCACCGGGATATGACCATATTACGGCGGCGATCGGAGGCGCGGTTGCAGCGATGAGCGGCGCAGCATTTTTATGCTATGTAACACCTGCAGAGCATCTTGCACTTCCAAATGTCGATGATGTAAAACAGGGAATTATTGCTTCTAAGATTGCGGCTCATGCAGCGGATATCGCGAAAGGAATCCCGGGAGCAAGAGATATTGATGATAAGATGGCAGATGCCAGACGTACACTTGACTGGGATGCTCAGTTTGCCTGTGCACTTGATCCGGAGACGGCAAAGGCAATTCGAGATGACAGACTTCCAGAAGATGACCATAGTGATACATGCAGTATGTGCGGTAAATTTTGTGCAGTACGCAGCATGAATAAAGCGCTTGCCGGGGAATATATTGATATTTTATAATAGATCGGTGGTAACTTTTGTTTGCCGTGTGCTGAGCAGATTGTATAGTCAAAAAACTCTTTTTATCAGGCATTACACCGCCTGATAAAAAGAGTTTTTCTGCTCAATAAGCCGTAATTTAATAAAATCATATTATATACTCAAACTTTTTCCGTCCAACCAGGCTGAAAGAAGTTTTCCTTTGCGATATTCCAGTTTTAATGAAAAAAAGGGTATTTTCTGGTCCATATACCGAAGGAAGATTTTATCGCCTTCCCATAAGTCTAATTTTAGTATGTTCTCTTTTTTTATCCATTCCAGAATGCCTTCATCGCAGGTTTTGATCTGACCTTTGAAACCATCTGCATGGTACAGGCACATATACTCCCATTCTTCATCGGGAGTTCCCATGTCAGAAAGAAATGTGACAATGCCGCAAAAACGAAAAGAGGTCAGGGTAAGACCAGTTTCTTCTCTGACTTCACGAAACAGACAGTCTTCCGGACTCTCTCCATGTTCAAAATGTCCGCCGACACCAATCCATTTGTCCTTGTTTATATCATTCTTTTTCGTGATTCTGTGCAGCATCAAATAACAGCCGTCTTTTTCAATATAACATAATGTGGTTAATTTCATAATATTTTCTCTATTTCATAATTATTATCAGGAATTCATCCAGTTAACTGATTGCTGCGAAGAACATTTCATATAAATCGTCTTCGCCTTCAAGCATTGGCGAATTTTCGCCTCCGCCATTTGTAGAGCGTTTCATAGCTGCATAAGATTCTTCGCCTGCGGCAATTAATTCCATAGGATAAATCGCATATCCAAGTTCTTGGCATTTGCTGCAGAATGCCATAAAAGGTTCTTTTTCCATTTTTGTCTGTAACAGGCACTTCCTTAGTTCTTCATCATGAAGCGCCTTTTCCTGTAGTTCTTCTAACATTTCAAATATGTCCATATTATGCCTCCCATGAAAATAGCAGCAGTTCCGCTATTTGACGATCCAAAACACTTGCCTTGCTCAGGATGGAATAGATGAACTGCTACGAAAGATTATTTAAAATTAACAAGTGTCACGCCCATATCTCCTTCACCAAATTCAGCGAGTTTGAAGCTGGTCACATAATTTACCGTGCGCAAATATTGGTGAATTCCTTTTCTTAAGGCACCGGTTCCTTTTCCATGAATGACCCGAACCTGATTTAGATTGGATAAATAAGCATCGTCCAGGTATTTGTCCAATTTTGCGACGGCCTCTGATACAGTGAGACCGAGCAGGTTGATCTCCGGTGAAATATTAGCTGCTTTGTTTATGCTTGTACGGCCTTTATTTCGTGCCTTGGAATTTTTGCGTTGTTCTTCTTTTTTGATTTCTTTTGCACTTTTTAAAATTTCCAGATTTTTAATATTCACGAGTGAACGCATCATCCCCATCTGAACGTATAAATCACCCTTTGCATTCGGGAGTGTGACGACTTCGCCGTTTAAATTCAGGCTGGATACAAATACAGAGTCACCGATGGAGAAAGCTTCTTTGGAATGTTGACCTCTTGCCTTTTTACCGCGGTAAGCCATATCCTTTTCCAGTTTGTTCATACGGCCGCGAAGGTCGCTTCGCTTGTGTTCCATCCGTTTTGTATTCTTCTGTTCTGGATGTTTTCCCCAGCTGTTGTATTTTTTTATCGCTTCATCGGCCACGTCTTTAGCTTCAGAAATGATGTTATAAGCTTCCTCACGGGCATCCTGAAGTATTTTCGCACGTTTTTCTTTTACATCATCTTGCTTTTTCTGAAGATTTGCCTTTAATTCTTCTACTTCTTTTTTATAATTGTAAATTTGTTCCTGTTCTTCCTCAATGACGCGCTTGCTCTTTTCCAGATCCGCCAGCAGAGATTCAAAATCCTGTACAGAATCATCAATCTGCGAATTTGCCTGTTCAATGATCGATGGATCGAGTCCTAATTTTCTGGAAATTGCAAATGCGTTGCTCTTTCCAGGAATACCGACTAACAGGCGGAAAGTAGGGCTGAGTGTATCAACATCAAATTCGCAGCAGGCATTTTCGATTCCATCGGTAGATAAAGCAAACATTTTTAGTTCGCTGTAATGGGTTGTTGCCATTGTGTGAATGCCGCGGCAGAGCAGATTTGTTAAAATTGAAATCGCTAATGCAGCACCCTCGACGGGATCTGTACCACCACAAAGTTCGTCCAGCAGTACAAGTGACTGATCGGTCGCTTCTTCCAAAATGGATACGATATTTGTCATATGGGAAGAGAAGGTACTGAGATTCTGTTCAATACTCTGTTCATCTCCGATGTCGGCATAAATATTGTCAAATACTGTCAGACAGGAACCCTGAAAAGCTGGAATATGAAGTCCTGACTGTCCCATCAGGGAAAATAAACCGACTGTCTTTAAAGAAACGGTCTTACCTCCGGTATTCGGACCGGTGATAATAAGCATATCAAAGGTATCACCGAGTGTTACATTGATCGGTACGACTTTTTTCTTATCTAAGAGGGGGTGGCGCCCCTGTTTGATGTTTATGATACCTTCGGTGTTAAATTTTGGTTCGCTTCCGTCATAAGATTTTGCAAATTTTGCTTTTGCAAAAATAAAATCCAGTTTTGCAAGTATCTTTACATTATAAGCAATATCTTCCGCTTCGATAGCAACCTGCTCACTTAATGCTGTCAGTACGCGCTCAATCTCAGCTTGTTCCTGAATATCCAGTTCTTTCAAGGTATTATTAAGCTGTACGACAGACATAGGTTCAATAAATAATGTGCTTCCGGTCGCAGATTGGTCGTGGATCATGCCCGGAAAACTGCTTCGATATTCTGCTTTTACAGGAATACAGTAACGGCCGTTTCTCATGGTGACAAGGCTGTCCTGTAACATTGATTTATTCGAAGATGAATTTACAATAGAAGAAAGCTGATTATGCACTTTCTGATTCGTCTGGCGAATATTTCTTCGCACCTGTTTTAAAGCTGCGGAAGCATCGTCACTGATCTCATCTTCTGCAATAATACAGCGGCGAATATCGAGAAGCAGGGGTGTCATCGGAATCAACTCGTGGAACATGCCGTCTAAGGAGTCATATCCCTGATCATCGTTATCCTTGTCGTTGTATTGTCTTGCGTTGTTAGTGATCTCTAAAATGCGGGCAATATCTAATAATTCTCTTGCACTTAGTGATGCCTGAACTTCTAAGCGCTTTAAAGAAGCTGTAATATTCGTTAAACCGGCAAATGACAGGCTTCCATACTGGTATACTCTGGACAGTGCGTCCTTTGTCTGTTCCTGGGCAGTTTCAATCTCCATAAGACTCGTCATAGGAAGCAGCTTTTGACATAAGTCTTTTCCCATCTCAGAAGAGGCATGAGCCGTCAATTGCCGTATGATCTTATCATATTCTAAAATTCGTAATGCTTTTTCATTCATGTCTCTCATCCTTTCATATGAATGAATTGTAGCATATTAGGGAAGTGAACTCAAATAAACTTTGCTTCTGAGCAGGAAATTCCTGTGAATGTTCTATTCAATAACAAAGCTCTGCGCAGATGTATATGCTGAGAAAGAGTTTTATCGGAATTTTCTGGATTTTACCTTTCAAGTATGGCATAATCGAAAGTGATGGAAAAGGGACTTTCTTTAATCATTATTTAGAAATGGAGATTGAAAATAATATGAAATTAATTTCAGAAATGAGAGAAGGAGACATAATTTCAGATGTCTATCTTTGTAAAACAAAACAGATATTAAAGACAAAAATGGGGAAAACTTATTATTCTTTATTATTGCAGGATAAAAGTGGAACGGTAGATGCGAAGATATGGGAACTGAATAATGCGATCAATCATTTTGAAAGTATGGACTATATTCGCGTAGAAGGACAGATTACGGTATTTCAGGGTTCGAACCAATTGAACATCCGCCGTGTCCGTAAGGCACAGGAAGGGGAATATGTTCCTGAGGATTATATGCCATGTACGGACAAAGACGTGAAAGTTATGTATAAAGAACTGGTCGATATGATCAAAAAAACAAAGAATCCATATCTATTGCAGCTGGCAGAAAAAGTATTTATTGAAGATAAAACATTTGTAAAAGAGTTTGTGCAGCATTCCGCAGCAAAATCCGTACATCATGGTTTTATGGGAGGACTGCTGGAACATACGGTTTCAGTTGCAAAGATTTGCGAGTTCTATTGCACGCAGTATCCGGAATTAAACCGTGATCTGCTCGTTATGTGTGCACTGTTCCATGATATTGGAAAAGTGGAGGAATTATCTGCATTTCCTCAAAATGATTATACGGATGAAGGACAGTTGGTTGGACATATCGTAATGGGGACAATGAAACTGGACCGTATCATGCGTACGATACCTGGTTTCCCTGTAAAGCTGGGTAATGAAGTAAAGCATTGTATTCTGGCGCATCATGGAGAATTAGAGTTTGGTTCTCCGAAAAAACCTGCCCTGATTGAAGCGATGGCATTGGCAATGGCGGATAATACAGATGCTAAGATTCAGACATTCAGGGAAGCGTTGAAGCAGGATCCGAAAGTAGAAGGAAGCGAATGGATCGGATATCAAAGATTATTTGAAAGTAATATTCGTCCAACTTCAAAATAGAACGGAGCAGATTATGGATTTTGTAAAGAATCAGATTGTAATATTGACAGTTGAAGATATCGGAACGAATGGAGAGGGAATCGGTCGTGTGGACGGCTTTACTCTTTTTATAAAAGGTGCTGTCATTGGTGACCGGATAGAAGCCAGAATTATAAAATTAAAAAAACATTATGGCTATGCCCGCATTGAAAAGATCATAGAGCCGGGTAAAGACCGGGTAACGCCTGTCTGTCCGGTTGCCGATAAGTGTGGAGGCTGCACGATTCAGCATATGTCATATGAAAAGCAGTTGGAATGGAAGTTTTATAAGGTTAAAAATTGTCTGGAACGAATTGGCGGGCTTGTGGACATCGAGTCCAAAATGGAGCCGATCTACGGCATGGAGATGCCGTATTACTATCGTAATAAAGCCCAGTTTCCGGTTGGAACGGATAAAAATGGAAAGATGATCACGGGATTTTATGCCGGACGTACTCATTCGATCATTGAAAATACGCATTGCTATATTCAGTCAGAAGTGAATGAACAGGTTCTGCAGATCATACTCGATTACTGTCGCCGAAATCATATCGTTGCTTACGATGAAAAGACCGGAAAAGGAATATTACGCCATATTTTAACAAGAGTTGGCTTTCGAACCGGAGAAATCATGGTCTGTCTGATCATCAATGCAAATAAAAAAAAGATGCGTAATATCGAAGAACTGGTCGAAGAATTGATAAAGATCGACGGCATGACGAGCATCACTTTCAATATTAATCGGGAAAGAACAAATCGTATTCTGGGGGATCGGATTATTCCCGTGTGGGGACAAAATTATATTACAGATTATATCGGAAATGTAAAATATCAGATCAGTCCATTGTCTTTCTATCAGGTAAATCCGAAACAGACGGAAGTATTGTATGGAAAGGCGCTGGAATATGCTGGTTTGGAGGGAAATGAAACCGTATGGGATCTGTATTGTGGAATTGGAACGATTTCTCTTTTTCTTGCCCAAAAGGCAAAAAAGGTATACGGAGTTGAAATCGTACCGCAGGCGATTGAAGATGCAAAACGAAATGCAGAGATCAATGGCTTTGACAATGTAGATTTTTTTGTTGGAAAAGCAGAAGAGGTATTGCCCCGTGAGTATGAAAAAAATGGAGTTTATGCGGATGTAATTGTAGTCGATCCGCCACGGAAGGGCTGTGATGCCTCACTTCTTGATACGATCGTTAAAATGGCGCCGAAAAGAGTTGTATATGTCAGCTGTGATCCTGCAACGCTTGCACGAGATGTCAAGATTCTCGGGGAGAGCGGATATCGAGTAGAAAAAGTGAGTGTTGTAGACCAGTTCGGACACAGCGTGCATGTGGAGAGTGTTGTAAAACTTTCGAGGGAATAAAAGTATGACATTAAATCAATTAAAATATGTAATTGCATTATCGAAAGAAAACTCAATTAATGAAGCGGCAAAAACCCTTTTTATCTCTCAGCCGAGTCTTACAGCAGCGCTTAAGTCTTTAGAGAAAGAGGTGGGATTTGATATCTTTCTTAGAACGAAACACGGGATATCGCCCACTGTTAAAGGAATAGAATTTCTTGGATATGCAAAATCTGTGGTCGAGCAATATGATATTCTGGATGCGAAATACATTTCTGGAAGTAATATAAAAAGGACATTTCATGTGTCTATGCAGCATTACACATTTGCAGTACATGCCTTTATAGAGGTAATCAATGAATACGGCATGGATGAGTATGAGTTTGAGATTCATGAAACTAAGACCCACGAAGTAATTGAGAATGTAAAGAATCAGAAGAGCGAAATCGGAGTATTATATCTGAATGATTATAATAGAGCGGTTTTGAATAAGATATTTAATGAGGCGGGGCTTTCATTTACTCCGTTATTTGACTGCGGTATCTATGCATATATGTGTAGGAAACATCCATTATCGGGCAGGACGGAGGTTACAATGGAGGATCTGGATGATTATCCGTGTCTTGCATTTGCCCAGGGAGAATATAATTCTTTTTATTTTGCGGAAGAAGTGTTGAGTACTTATGATTATAAGAGACTGGTCAGGGCGAATGACAGGGCAACACTTCTTAATCTTATGGTTGGAATTCATGGATATACTTTATGTTCAGGTATTATCTGCGAGGACTTGAATGGAACAGATTACTGTGCTGTGAAGCTCAAAACAGATGAAAAGATGACAATTGGGTATATATCCAGAAAAGCATCGGTATTAAGTGAAATGGGAGAAAAATATATAGCGGAGTTGAGTAAATATGAGGAATGGGTTTTGAAATAACAATTTTATATGTAATAGATTAGCATCGTAAAGATCATAATGTCTTTACGATGTTTTTTTGTATAGGAAATTCCTTTGAAATTTCCTTCCTTCCTTCCTTTGAAACAAAACCCTCGTTTAGCCAAAAAAGTGCAGACCTCCCCTATCT
>JAUNOI010000031.1 GCA_030531165.1 Lachnospiraceae bacterium | reverse complement strand
TTAAAGCCATATTTTACGGGACAGGAGATACCGCCAAAAAGAAGAGTAACAACCTGTCAGAAGTGTATTCGTACTGGAGACATTGAAAATGTCGGCAAGACCGCACGTCATGGTACATTTTTCGAAATGTTAGGTAACTTTTCTTTCGGAGATTATTTTAAAAAAGAAGCGATTGCGTGGACGTGGGAGTTTTTAACAGATGTCGTTGGACTGGATCCGGAACGTCTGTATCCGTCTGTATATGTGGATGATGATGAAGCATTTGAAATCTGGGAAAAGGAGATCGGAATTGCGCCAGAACGAATTTCCAGATTCGGGAAGGAAGATAATTTCTGGGAACATGGAGCAGGTCCTTGCGGTCCTTGTTCAGAAGTATATTATGACCGCGGTGAAAAGTACGGCTGCGGAAAACCGGACTGTAAAGTAGGTTGTGACTGCGACCGTTATATGGAAGTATGGAACGACGTATTTACGCAGTTTGAAAATGATGGACATGGCAACTATGAAGAGTTAGCGACGAAGAACATTGATACTGGTATGGGACTCGAGCGTCTGGCTGTTGTTGTTCAGGAAGTGGATTCTATCTTTGATGTTGATACGATTCAGGAATTAAGAGATAAAGTATGTGCATTTGCGCATACAGAATATAAGGCAGACGAGAATAAGGATATTTCGATTCGTCTGATCACGGATCATATTCGTTCTGCGACATTTATGATTTCTGATGGTATTATGCCATCAAATGAAGGACGCGGATATGTACTCCGGAGATTGATCCGCCGTGCAGCTCGTCATGGACGCCTGCTTGGCATTGAGGGGAAATTCCTCGCTAAATTGAGTGAAACAGTGATTTCAACTTCAAAAGATGGATATCCGGAATTAGAAGAAAAGAAAGCCTTCATTACAAAAGTTTTAACACAAGAAGAGGATAAGTTTAATAAGACAATCGATCAGGGACTTTCTATTTTGGCTGATATGGAGTCTGCAATGTCGGAAAAAGGTGAGAAGACGTTATCCGGTGCGGATGCATTTAAATTATATGACACTTATGGATTCCCACTCGATCTTACCAAGGAAATCCTGGAAGAGAAAGGATTCCAGATTGACGAAGATGGATTCCAGGCATGTATGCAGAAGCAGCGTGAGACAGCACGTAAAGCGCGCAAGACAACCAACTATATGGGAGCGGAAGCAACCGTATATGAACAGATTGATCCGTCCATTACCTCAAATTTTGTAGGATATAATAGACTGAAAGCACAGGGAACGATTCTGGCTCTCACAACGGAGAAGGACGTCGTAGAGGCTATTGTTGCAGGAGACAGGGCAACGATCATTACAGATGTAACGCCATTTTATGCAACAAGCGGTGGACAGCAGGGCGATAGCGGTATTATTACTGTAGGTGATGGAGTATTTAAAGTAGAAGATACTCAAAAGTTAGTCGGTGGAAAGATTGGACATATCGGTGTGGTAGAAAGCGGCATGTTTAAAGTGGATGATATGGTTTGTCTGACGGTAGATGAAGTGCAGAGAAATCAGACAGCGAAGAACCACAGTGCAACACATTTGCTGCAAAAAGCTCTTCGTATGGTGTTAGGTACTCATGTAGAACAGGCAGGTTCCAGCAATAACAAAGACCGTCTGCGTTTCGACTTCAGCCATTTTTCTTCGATGACCAAAGAGGAAATTGCACAGGTTGAGTCAATTGTCAATCAAAAGATTATGGAAAATCTTCCGGTTGTTACAGAGGTTATGACATTGGAAGAAGCGAAAAAGACTGGGGCAATGGCATTATTTGGTGAGAAATACGGAGATGAAGTCCGCGTTGTTAAGATGGGAGATTTTTCGACTGAATTATGCGGAGGTACGCATGTAGCGAATACTGGTGTGATTTCGGCGTTTAAGATCGTATCAGAAACGGGAGTAGCAGCAGGCGTCCGCAGAATAGAGGCGATTACATCCAATGCTGTATTCTCTTACTATGATGAGATCGAAGCAGAACTCGAAAAAGCAGCTGCTGCTGTAAAAGCAAAACCTGCAAATCTGGTAGAGCGTCTGGAACATTTGATGGCAGAGATGAAAGCTTTGCAAAGTGAGAATGAATCCCTGAAGAGCAAAATGGCTCAGGATGCTCTTGGTGATGTTATGAATCAGATCGTAGAAGTAAAAGGTGTGAAATTGCTTGCTACAAGTGTCAAAGATGTCGATATGAATAAACTTCGTGATCTTGGAGATCAGTTGAAAGAAAAGATTGGAGAAGGTGTCGTTGTGATTGCAGCTGACAATGGCGGAAAAGTGAATTTGATCGCTATGGCAACCGATGGTGCGATGAAAGCTGGTGCACATGCAGGAAATCTGATCCGAGGTATCGCTAAATTAGTCGGCGGCGGCGGTGGCGGTCGACCGAATATGGCTCAGGCTGGAGGTAAGAATGCAGCTGGAATACCGGATGCTCTTGCTGAAGCTGTAAAAGTATTAGAAGGACAGTTATAAGGGAATGAAATCCAAGGGCTGTCTGCACGAAAATGAGTGCAGGCAGCCCTTGTTGTGTTTCAATATTTTATTAAAAATTCAGAAAAAATTACCGATAAAGCAAAAAAAACGGATATCCAAAAGAGATATCCGTTTTCAATAAATTATTTAAATTTTCTTTTACGTGCTGCTTCAGATTTCTTTTTACGTTTTACGCTTGGTTTTTCGTAATGTTCTCTTTTACGAATCTCCTGCTGAATACCTGCTTTGGCACAGCTTCTTTTGAATCTGCGTAAAGCGCTATCTAAAGTTTCGTTTTCTTTAACGATTACATTTGACATAGACTCACACCTAACCTCCCTCCAGTTGTGAATTGTGCACGCATAATACAACTGTCTGGGTATATTTAATTGCACTTTATTGCACTCTTAAAATTATACCATGAAAATGCGATTCGTCAACCTTTTTTTCGTGTATACATTCGATTTTTTCAGAGACGGTTGAAATACGCCTTGCGAGTTTCGTCCGTTTTGCGTATGTCTTTACAGAAAAAAGCGGACAAGTCCGCATCGAACTTCCTAAATCCCTCTGAAATTTCCCATACAACAAAAAAAGGACTTAGAAAGTCTACATTCCTAAATCCTTTGTTTGATCGGGGCGACGGGATTTGAACCCACGACCTCTTAGTCCCGAACCAAGCGCTCTACCAAGCTGAGCCACGCCCCGTATTTGTTATTATAACTCTTTTTATACTAAAATGTAAAGGGGAAATTTGAAAAAATTATGTATACATTTGATTTTTTCAGAATATAACATAATAAAGAGGTTTGGAGAAAATGTCATGTTATTATTGTCTGGAGATGTTTTATATGGAGATGTCCTGATCCGGACAATCGGCAATCGGGAAGTCGAAGTTGAGAATTTCAGAGGAATCATAAACTATGATGACAAAAAACTGATCCTGCAGGGAAAACGTCAGTTGATCATCATTTCCGGGGAGTGTCTGGTAATTCTGTCCTATATGGACAACATGATAAGGCTGCAGGGGACGATATGTGATATTGAATTTCGAATGTAAAGTTGGTGAGAATGATTGCAAAGTCTAAAGCATTTGATAATAGGATATATACAGATTGAATTGGAATCTGCAAATGTGGAACGATTTTTAAATTTATGTGCAAAACAAAATATAGAAATCTGGAATTTTAAGCGGAAAGAAAAGCAGAACTTCTGTTATATTACGCGGGAGGGATTAGAAAAATCCAAAGCATTGCAGAAAAAGACGCATACCAATATCCATATTATCAGGAAGGCAGGTCTTCCCTTTTTTTTATGCAAATATCGAAAAAGAAAATTGCTGGTACTGGGATTTTGTATCTGTTTTTTTCTGTTATTTGGTCTGTCTCAGTTTGTATGGGAGATTGATGTATCGGGAAACGTATCTTACACCAAAGAGGATATTATCAAATATGTAGAAAGAAAATATGTTTCTTTAGGTACTTTGAAAATGAGAGTGGATTGCTCAGAATTGGAAGAACAGCTGCGGGTGAATTACGATGAGATTGCCTGGGTATCCTGCTCTTTAAATGGGTGCAGACTATCCATTCATATCAAGGAAACATTAGACAAAAATACGAAAAATAATGCATCGCAGCCATGTGATCTGGTAGCGTCGAAATCAGGGGTCGTAACATCCATCGTTACTCAGAATGGTACACCTCTGGTTCAAAAAGGTGACAGGGTGAAAAAAGGAGATACCCTGATTACCGGAAATATTTACATATACAGCGATAGCAATGAAGTGTTGGAAACACACAAAGAAATTGCTGAGGGAACTATCTGGGCGAAGACAAGAGCATCCTATGAATGTTCGTTTTTAAGAAGTTATTATAAAAAAGAATATAAAAAGAAAAAAAGTTATACGTATGCGGCATATATTTGTGGGAAACGAATTCCACTGATGCCGGAAATCAGGCAGAAAGATGGTATGGATCAAATCACAGAAGAATATCCTTTAAAAATTGGAAAAACATTTTTTCTGCCGTTTTATCTGGAAAAAACGACAACGAGAAGATTTGATACTGTAAAAAGAGAATATAGTAAACAGGAGGCATATAAAAGTGCACAGGACAAAATCAAAAAAAAGATACGCGAATTTGAAAAAAAGGGAATTAAGGTAATTAGTAACAACATCGAAATTAATGTAAATGACTCGAAATGTGAAGCAAAAGGATTTTTTATTTTAGAAGAGCCGATTGGGAAAATTCGCGCGATAAAGGATCTGACAGAGGAACAGGAAAATAAATTAAAACCAACAGAAGAGGTAACATGGTAAAGTTTTTCTTATTCTTGAAAAAGATTTATGTGGTGGAGCTCTTTCTTTTGTGATAGAATAGTAAAGATAATTAGGAATTTTATATTTCTATATAGAAAATAACAAAAGGATGATAGAAATGAATTTAATTGAACTTGATTTAAATCTGCCGTCAGAACATGCAGCGAATATTTTTGGGCAGTTTGATTCATTTATGAAAAAAATTGAAAAAACACTTCATATTTCCATTGTCTTACGCGATGGTGAAGTAAAATTGATTGGCAAAGAAAAAGATGTGAAAAAGGCGCAGGATGTGATCGACAGTCTCTTGGAACTGTCGAAACGAGGAAATTCGATCACGGAACAGAATGTGAATTATGCGCTTGCTTTGTCCATGGAAGAAAAAACAGCAGATATCGTAAAACTGGATAAAGATGTAATTTGCCATACGATTCAGGGAAAAGCGGTAAAGCCGAAGACGAATGGCCAGAAACATTACATTGATGCGATCAATGAGAAGATGATCGTATTTGGTGTCGGGCCTGCCGGAACCGGCAAAACTTATCTTGCTATGGCAGCTGCGATCACAGCATTTAAGAACAATGAGGTGAACCGGATCATTATGACTCGCCCGGCGATTGAAGCAGGAGAAAAGCTCGGTTTCCTCCCGGGTGATCTGCAGAGCAAAGTCGATCCATATCTGCGTCCGCTATATGATGCGCTTTATGAGATCATGGGTGCGGATACCTTTTTGAAAAATATGGAAAAGGGCTTGATTGAAGTTGCGCCGCTTGCATATATGAGAGGGCGTACGCTTGACAATGCATTTATCGTTTTGGATGAGGCACAAAATACAACGCCTGCTCAGATGAAGATGTTCTTAACGCGTATCGGTTTTGGTTCAAAAGCAATTATCACCGGGGATTTGACGCAGAAGGATCTGCCGTTTGAAAGCAAATCCGGTCTGGAAGAGGCATTGAAGGTCTTAAGCAGGATTGATGATATCGGTATCTGTAAATTGACGAATAAGGATGTTGTACGTCATCCATTAGTACAGAAAATCGTAACGGCATATGATGAGTATGAGAATAGACAAAAGAAAAGCAGGAGAAAGCGATGAGTATTATCATTGAGAATGAATATCAGGGCGCTATGCTGCCCGATTATGAAACGATCATTTATGATATTGTAAACGCAGCATTGGATTATGAGGCTTGCCCATATGAATGTCAGATAAGTGTGACATTAGTAGATAATAAAGCGATCCATCAGATCAATAAAGAATACCGGGGGATTGACCGCTCGACAGATGTGTTGTCATTTCCGAGTCTGGAATATCATGAAGCCGGAGAATTTGATTGGCTGGAAGAAGAAGGAATCGGATGCTTTGATCCGGAAAGCGGTGAACTTTTATTGGGAGATATTATGATCTCGATGGATAAAGTTCGGGAGCAGGCGGAAGAATACGGGCATAGTCAGAGGCGGGAATTTGCCTTTTTAATTGCGCATAGCATGCTCCATTTGATGGGATATGATCACATGATTCAGGAAGAACGGCTGATCATGGAGAAGAAACAAGAAGAAATTTTGCAGATGAAACATTATACGAGGGATGAATGATGAGTGACAGGAGAAAAAACAGTGCAGGCTCTGCACTGATGCAGGGGGCGATTCTGGCAGCGGCATCTATTTTCTGCCGCGTGATCGGTCTGTTGTACCGAAGCCCTTTAAGAGAAATTATCGGCGATGACGGTAACGGCTACTACTCTTATGCCTATAATATTTATACGATTATTTTGTTGATTGCTTCGTTTAGCATTCCGTTAGCAGTTTCCAAGTCCATTTCTGCGAGGCTTGCGAAAGGAGAATATAAAAATGCACAGAGGATTTTCCACGGTGCACTCGCTTATGCGGTTGTGGTAGGAACAATTGGCTTTCTAGTCTGTTATTTCGGAGCACCGGTTCTCGTTGCCGGCAGGGAAGGTGCGATTCCGGCATTACAGGTTTTAGCACCGGTGATTTTCTTCTCCGGGATTCTGGGCGTTTTAAGAGGATATTTTCAGGGGCACAGTACAATGGTTCCGACTTCGATTTCTCAGATTATTGAACAACTGTTAAATGCAGTTGTCAGCGTGCTTGCAGCATATCTGATGGTGCGTCATCTTGCGAATACAACGGAATCGGAACAGCTGATTCGTGCATCGATGGGTGCGAAAGGAAGTGCAACGGGTACTGGAGCAGGAGTTCTTGTCGGGCTTGCATTTTGTATGATTCTTTATTTTATGTACCGTCCGAAGATGAAAAGGCAGATTCGCCGGGATAAGACGGAACATGTAGAATCTTATGGGAGCATTATGAAACTGCTGATTCTGACGATTACTCCGGTTATTTTCAGTACAGCGATCTATAATTGCAGTGCGAGCATCGATCAGAGTATTTTTTCGGTTATTTTGGGAACGAAAGGCTACAAAGAACTGGATATCGTATCGATGTATGGAATTTTCAGTACGCAATTTAATGTGTTGATCAATGTTCCGGTTTCTATGGCTTCTGCGTTGTCAAGTGCGATCGTTCCAAATATTTCTGCCAATTACGCGCTCGGCAATCGAGAGGAACTCCAGGAAGCGATTAACAGTGCGATCAAATTAAATATGCTGGTGATGATTCCGTGTGCGGTTGGGCTGACGGTTTTAGCGGATCCGATTATCCATCTGTTGTTCCCGACGGCGACGGCTCTCGGCGGAAAGTTATTGACGATGGGATCGATCACCGTTGTATTTTATGGCTTGTCGACTTTGAGCAATGGTATTCTGCAGGGACTCGGAAAGATGAACGTGCCGGTCATGCATTCCGCAATTGCGGTTGCTGTTCAGGCAGTGCTTCTCGTTCCATTGCTTTATTTTACAAACCTGGAAGCGTATGCGCTCGTAATCGCCATGATCCTTTTCTCATTGATCATGTGCATATTAAATGCGAAAGCAATTACGAAATATGCCGGTTATAAACAGGAATGGAAACAGACATTTATCAAACCGTTTGTTGCTTCTATATTTATGGGAGCAGCAGCACTTATCGTATATAAAATCATTTTCTTTGGAGCACAGCATATCGGTGCCTATATCGGAAATGCGGTATCGGTTGTTGCAGCAATCGTTGCAGCGGTCCTTGTATACATGATCGGTGTTGTAAAGACGGGCGCGGTAACTGAGGATGAGATGCGTGCAATGCCAAAGGGAACATTGTTGATCAGGCTTTGCAAAAAAATGCATTTAATGTAGATAAAATTGAATAAAATTCCTTTCATTTGGAATACTTAACATAAAGGAGTGATGAAAATGAAAGGAATTCAAAGATTTTTAGTTATCTATGGTGTTGCCATAACTGCATTCTGCTTATATTTTGCGGTGTTGAGCTATCATATTTTAAATGATCAGGCAGTAGATCCGGCTGTTTCAGCAGAACAGATCAGCACTGCAGCGTCGGAAGCAGCGAAAGTTTCAACCGGTTCTTCTCATTATTATCTCGCTGTTCGGACAGGACAAGTAGTCATTTTGAAAGATGATGATGTATTTGAGACGACCGGAATTGAAGAGCAGGATATGAGCGAGGAACTAAGACAGGAAGTTCAGCAGAAGATTTCCTTTGAGTCGGCAGAAGAAGTATATGCGTTTTTGGAATCCTGCAGCAGTTAAAACAAAAGAAAGATGTCTGACGAAAATAAGGAGTTAGAGCATGATTTATGATTTGATCGTCGTTGGCGGCGGGGCAGCCGGGATGATAGCGGCAATTACCGCAGCCAAATCAGGAAAAAAAGTGATTATCATAGAAAGAATGAACCGATTGGGGAAAAAGATTCTGGCAACCGGAAATGGAAGATGTAATTTTACAAATTCCTTTTTGGACGATACGTGTTATCGGAGCAGTCAGAATCGTTTTCCCTATCTTGCGTTGGAACAATTTGATCATACGGATGCGATTGCATTTTTTGAGCAGCTTGGCATTGCGGTAACGGAGCGGAAAGGTTATTATTATCCGCGTTCGAATCAGGCGGCAACAGTTGCTGATGCGTTGATCTATAAAATCAAAAGCCTGCAAATTGACGTCATATTAGAATGTAAAATTGATAATATCAGAAAGAAATCAGGTAAATTTATGGTTTTATCCGACAGGCGAAAGTTTCAGGGATACCATTTGCTGCTTGCAGCAGGTGGAAAGGCGCAGGAAAAGCTGGGGAGTGACGGGTCAGGGTTCCATCTGGCAGAACAGCTGGGACATACCATAATAAAGCCATTTCCGGCATTGACTGCGTTGGAAGTAAAACGGCATTTTTTAAAAGCGGCATCGGGGGTGCGTTGTCAATGCAAAATAGCAGCCTTATTAAATGAAACGGTTATTTCAGAAGAACAAGGCGAATTGCAGATTACAAAATACGGAGTTTCCGGTGTCATGATTTTCCAATTAAGCCGATATATGATAGAGGGAATAAGACACGGTAAGAAAGCAGAGCTGTACGTTGATTTTTTGCCAGAGATAAAGAATCAAGATCTTTTCATGAATCAGATGAAGGAGTATAGCAATCATAAAAATGCAAGGCAGTGGATGGAGGGATATTTTCCGTCGAAACTGGCAGTCATGTTATTGCAAGAAGCGGGAATCCCTTTCGAAAAAAACGTGTCAAATCTTTCGAAAACTGAGAAGAGTAAAATTTGGCATATGATCAAAAAATGTCCTTTAAACATTTGCGGATGGAAGGATTTTGAGTTTGCTCAGGCCACAGCCGGAGGTGTTAATGTGAAAGAGGTATCTCCATATACAATGGAGTCCGATCTCGTTCCGGGACTATATTTTGCAGGAGAAATCCTGGATGTAGACGGAACGTGCGGCGGCTATAATTTACAATGGGCATGGACATCGGGATATTTAGCAGGAAGGAGTATATCATGATCCGAATCTCACAAATCAAGCTTCCGGTTGAGCATACAAAAGAAGATCTGGATGCAAAAGTAAAAAAGATATTGGGGATGAAAAAAGTTCCTGATTATAAGATCAGCAGGCAATCCATTGATGCGAGAAAAAAGCAGGATATCAAATATATCTATACGGTTGAATGTAAACTTCAAAATGAGCAAAAATACATAAAAAGAAATAAAAATATCATAAGCGTAAAAGAAAAAGTTTATCAGATACCAGAAAATGGGACAGAATTGATGGACGCAAGGCCGGTGGTCGTTGGAATGGGGCCGGCTGGATTGTTCTGTTCGTATCTTTTGGCACAGAAAGGTTATGCGCCAGTCATTATTGAACGCGGGGAGCCGGTAGAAAAACGCGTCAAGACAATAGAAGAATTTTGGGAAACAGGTAAATTAGATGCGGAGTCCAATGTTCAGTTTGGTGAGGGCGGCGCTGGAACATTTTCGGATGGAAAATTAAATACACTGGTCAAGGATAAATTTGCAAGAAATACTTATGTGCTGCAGACTTTTGTCAAATTCGGAGCACCGGAAGATATTCTATATACGAACAAACCGCATATTGGTACCGATATGTTGAGGAACGTTATACGAAATATGCGTGAGGAGATTATCCGACTTGGTGGGGAAGTGCATTTTCAGACGAAATTAACCGAATTGGATATTGCAGATGGGAGAATAAAAAGAATCTGTCTGAATGAACGGGATTGGATGACGTGTGGACCGGTTATCCTCGCGATCGGACATAGTGCAAGGGATACGTTTGAGATGCTTTATCAGAATCAGATTCCGATGGATAGCAAGCCATTTGCGATTGGCGTTCGTGCAGAGCATCCGAGAGAACTGATCAATGAGTCACAATATGGTAAAGGTTATCCGGAGAGTCTGCCTACAGCAGCTTATAAGCTGGCCGGGAAAGCCGGAAATGGACGAAGTGTCTATTCATTTTGCATGTGCCCCGGAGGATATGTGGTGAACGCTTCTTCCGAAAGAGAACGTCTGGTTGTTAATGGTATGAGCAACCATGATCGGATGGCGTCTAATTCAAATAGTGCGATCATTGTGAATGTTTCTCCAGAAGACTATGGTTCGAATCATCCGCTTGCCGGAGTAGAATTTCAAAGAAAATGGGAAGAAAAGGCATTCATGGAAGGCAAAGGGAAAATTCCGGTGCAGCGTCTGGAAGATTTTGAACAAGATCGTATGACAGAACAATTTGGTGCATTTCAGCCTTCTATGAAAGGAAAAAAAATATTTGGAAATTTAAATAGATGTTTACCGGATTATGTGATCGATGCTATAATAGATGGCATGCACCAATTCAATCATAAAATTCATGGATTTGCAGATCCGGATACATTGCTTAGCGGTGTGGAGACAAGAACTTCATCACCGGTTCGTATTCACCGTAAGGATGATTTTGAAAGCGAAGTCTGTAATCTGTATCCATGTGGGGAAGGTGCAGGATATGCCGGCGGAATAACTTCAGCTGCCATGGATGGCATGAAAGTTGCAGAAGCAGTGATAAAGCGTTATCATCCGTCGATTCATTAGAGAGGGAATAAAATTGGAACACTTACGAGAGAGAATTAAGAATAAAAAAAGAGTTGTTGTCAAAATTGGTTCTTCATCGATCATTCATGAAGAAACCGGCCATTTAAATTTTCAGCGTATGGAAAAATTAGTCCGCATTCTTACGGATATCCATAACAGTGGAAAGGATGTTGTATTGGTAAGTTCCGGTGCGGTTGGCGTCGGTATGAAGGCACTCGGACTATCGAGAAAACCAAGAAGTCTGACGATGAAGCAGGCATGTGCGGCTGTTGGACAGGGACGTCTGATTACCGTTTATCAGAAATTATTTTCAGAATATAACCAGGGCAGTGCCCAGGTGTTGCTCACAAAAGAGACGATGTTGAATGAGATACGCCGCTTAAATGCGAAAAATACATTCGAAAATTTGTTTGATCTGAATATTATTCCAATTGTAAACGAAAATGATACTGTTTCGACAGAGGAAAT
The DNA here is from genome assembly GCA_030531165.1 of Lachnospiraceae bacterium. Taxonomy (GTDB): domain Bacteria; phylum Bacillota; class Clostridia; order Lachnospirales; family Lachnospiraceae; genus Fimousia. Next base: position 13,961 of record JAUNOI010000031.1, on the reverse strand, counting down.
TGAGTTTGGTGATAACGATACGCTATCTGCAGTTGTTGCTGCGGTTGTCGGCGCTGATCTTTTGATCTTATTGTCTGATATTGACGGAATGTATACGGATGATCCGAGCAAGAATAAAGATGCAAAGCTGATTCCCGTGATCGAGATTATCGACGAAAAAGTGGAAAATATGGGAAAAGGTTCTAATTCGGCGGTGGGGACCGGTGGTATGATAACGAAAATTGCAGCGGCGAATATTGTAACAGATGCGGGAGCAGATATGATCATTACGAATGCGGATGATCTGAACAATCTGCAGAGGATTTTTCAAGGGGAAGAGATCGGAACGCTGTTTCTTGCCCACAAGCGTACAAACTTTAAATTATTAGAATATTTACAGGAAAAACCTTATTTTACACAGCGATAAATGCTAATTGTGAAAGACATTTGCAACGGGCTTGTCCGTTTTGGTTAAAAGTGCTATATTAAGAATTAAGGAGAAATTATGGACGAAAAGAAAATTGCCAGAATTAACGAATTATATCATAAATCAAAAAAAGAAGGATTAACGGAACAGGAAAAGAAAGAACAGCAAGTGCTGCGCAAAGAATATATTATGGCAATCCGTGCATCTGTCCGCAACACTTTAGATAATGCGAGTATTGAAGAAGCAGATGGAACGATCGTTCCGTTAAAGGAAAAGCGCAGGAAAAATCAGAAAGGAAAACCAGATGTTAGAATTATTAGGTAAGAATGCGAAAAAGGCTGCGATATTGCTCGGTAAAGCAGGTATTGAAGAAAAGAATCAGGCATTACTCGCTGTTGCAGATGCTTTAGAATGCAAAAAAGAATATCTGATAGAAGAGAATCAAAAAGACATTGAATACGCAAAGAAGAATCACATGTCAGAAGCATTGATTGATCGTCTTGCGATCAATGACAGTCGTATTAAGGGAATGGCAGAAGGAATCCGCCAGGTTGCTTCTCTGGAAGATCCGATTGGAGCAGTCAGCGATATGAGAAAACGTCCAAATGGTCTTATGATCGGTAAAAAGAGAGTTCCGATCGGGGTCATTGGAATTATCTATGAATCTCGACCAAATGTAACCGCAGATGCATTTTCTTTGACATTTAAAACCGGTAATGCGGTGATCCTGCGCGGCGGAAGCGATGCGATCAATTCGAACAAAGCAATCACCAATGTTATCCGTGAGACATTGGAAGGCTGTGGAGTGACTCCGGATGCTATTCAGCTGGTAACGGATACGAGCCGTGCGATTGCTACGAAGATGATGCAGATGAATGAATACATAGATGTGCTGATCCCGAGAGGCGGAGCCGGACTGATTCAGTCTGTTGTGAAAAATGCAACTGTTCCGGTGATCGAGACAGGAACCGGAAACTGCCATGTATATGTAGATAAGGATGCAGATCTGGACATGGCGGTCAGAATTATCGATAATGCAAAAACGCAGAGGCTTGGAACCTGTAATACATGTGAATCTCTTGTAATCCATAAAGATATTGTAGAAGAAGCAGTTCCTGTAATTGTTTCTGCATTGAAGGCGAAAGAGATTGAGATTCGCGGCGATAAAGAAAGCAGGAATCTTGATTCCTATATTATTCCGGCTACCGAAGAAGATTGGGGAATGGAATATCTGGATCGGATTATTTCAATGAAAATCGTCGACGATATGGATGAGGCGATTGCCCATATTAATCGTTATAATACAAAACATTCAGAAGCAATTGTGACAGAAAATTATCATAATGCACAGAAATTCCTGAATGAAATTGATGCAGCGGCTGTTTATGTCAATGCATCGACGAGATTTACGGATGGATTTGAGTTTGGTTTTGGTGCGGAGATCGGAATCAGTACGCAGAAGATCCATGCGAGAGGTCCGATGGGGCTGGAGGCATTGACGACAACGAAGTTTATCATATACGGTGATGGACAGATCAGAGGTTAGCAATGGGGCTGAAGGAAATCATTCCTTTAGCTCTTTGTGTATTTTCACCATTTTTTTATGATTGTACAGAAGAAAATACAAGAAAGTCTATAATTTTCTTGATTTTATATGTAAAAGAACTTAAAATAGAAACAATGGTGTGATAGATATAAATGTAAAGATAATCAGAAAGGAAGGTTATTACCAATGGCATTGTTTACATTTAAAGGTGGTATTCATCCATATGATGGTAAAGATCTTGCGAAAGATCAGCCAATCAAAGAATATTTGCCTAAAGGCGATTGCATATACCCTGTGAGCCAGCATATCGGGGCTCCGGCAAAGCCTATTGTAAAGAAAGGTGACCGCGTATTAGTTGGTCAGAAGATCGCGGAAGCAGGTGGATTTGTTTCTGCAAATATCTTTAGTTCCATTTCCGGAACGGTAAAGAAAATTGAACCACATTTAACTCCGGCAGGAGCTATGGTGAATTCAATTATCGTTGAAAATGACGGATTATTCGAATCTGTGGAATTTTCAGCAAAACCATATAATGAGATGTCAAGAGAAGAAATCATTGGTGCGATTAAAGAAGCGGGTATTATCGGTCTTGGAGGGGCAGGTTTCCCTACTCATGTAAAATTATCTCCAAAAGATGCAGATGCGATTGATTATATTATCATCAATGCTGCAGAGTGTGAGCCATATATCACAGCTGACTACAGATGTATGTTAGAAGTACCGGAGAAAATGATTTCCGGATTAAATATTATTCTTGACCTATTCCCAAAGGCAAAAGGTATTATCGGTGTTGAAGATAATAAACCGGATGCGATCAAGAAGTTAGAAGGATTGACAGCTTCTGAAAGCAGAATTCAAGTTGCACCATTAAAAACAAAATATCCTCAGGGAGCTGAACGTTCTTTAATTTTTGCAACAACTGGAAGATCCATTAATTCTGCTATGCTTCCAGCAGATGCCGGCTGTATTGTAGATAACGTTGCAACGGCAATGGCAATCCATGATGCGGTAAAAGAGGGAAAACCTCTATATGAGAGAGTTGTTACGGTATCCGGCGATGCAGTCAACAATCCGGGCAACTTCCTTGTAAAATCAGGAACAAATGTAGCGGAATTGGTAGATGCAGCAGGTGGATTTAAGACACAGCCTGAGAAGATCATTTCCGGAGGTCCTATGATGGGAATGGCTATGTCCAGCCTGGATGTACCGGCTCAGAAGGCATTTTCTTCCTTGTTAACATTTGTAAAAGATCCGGTATCTGCCGTATCTCCAAGTGCGTGTATCAGATGCGGACGCTGCGTGAATGCTTGCCCTGAATTTTTGATGCCTACAAAGCTTGCTGAATTAGCAGATCATCATGAAATCGATCGTTTTGAAGAATTAAATGGTGCAGAATGTGTTCAGTGTGGATCATGTTCATATGTATGCCCGGCAAAACGTCCTTTAGCTCAGTCAATGGCAGCCGGAAGAAGACAGGTTCTGGCTAACAGAAGAAATAGAAAATAGTGAGGTGTCAGAATGAACGAACAGTTATATAAAGTGTCTGCAAACCCTCATGTAAGGGATAAAGTGACGACACATAGTATTATGCTTGATGTAATGATTGCATTACTTCCGGCAACACTTTTTGGTTTTTACAATTTTGGTTTATCTGCAGTAATTACAACGGTTATCTGTATTGCAACCTGTGTGATCGCAGAATATGCTTGGCAGCATTTCATGGGAAAACCGGTTACGATCAAGGATATGAGTGCTGCATTAACCGGTTTATTATTAGCATTAAATTTACCTGCTGATGTACCATTTTGGATTCCGATCCTGGGAGGATTATTTGCAATTATTGTTGTAAAACAGGTATTTGGTGGTTTAGGACAGAATTTCATGAACCCTGCCTTAGGTGCACGTTGTTTTCTCCTTCTTTCTTTTACAGGGAGAATGACTACTTTTACATATGATGCAGTTACAACTGCAACACCTCTTGCAACATTAAAAACGGGCGGAGCGGTTGATGTTATGAAGATGTTTATCGGTACGATTCCAGGAACAATCGGTGAAACATCTGCAATCGCGTTGATTATCGGTGGTGTTTATCTGGTGGCCAAGAAGATTATTTCTTTGAGAATTCCTGTGGCATATATTGTTACATTTGCCGTATTTATCTTATTGTTCGGCGGACATGGATTAGACATTCCTTTCCTTGCAGCTCATCTTTGCGGAGGCGGATTATTACTTGGCGCAATTTATATGGCTACTGATTATGTAACTTCACCGATCACTCCAAAAGGGCAGATCGTATTTGGTATTATCTTAGGTATTCTGACTGGTGTGTTCCGTATTTTCGGTGCGAGTGCAGAAGGTGTTTCGTATGCGATCATCATCAGTAACTTATTAGTGCCATTAATTGAAAAAGTAACACTTCCTACAGCATTTGGCATGGAGAAAAAAGGAGGTAAGAAATAATGAATAAGAGTTTGATTAGCGATTGTATTAGATTATTGATTATCACTTTAGTTGCCGGACTTGCATTAGGATTTGTATATAATATTACAAAAGATCCGATCGCGGCTCAGAATGAAAAGGCAAAACAGGAATCTTATAAGACTGTATTTTCAGATGCCGCATCGTTTGAAGAGGTTGATTTTAGCGATTCCCAGATTCAGGATTTATGCAAAAAGAACGGAATTACGGGAATTACGATGACAGAAATTATGGCAGCCAAGGATGCTTCTGGTTCCGATATCGGTTATGTGTTCAATGTAACATCTTCAGAAGGATATGGCGGCGATATTCAGCTTGCAGTTGGGGTTCAGAGTGACGGAACATTGAATGGATATGACACATTATCCATCAGTGAAACAGCTGGTCTGGGTATGAATGCGACAAAAGATGATTTTAAAAATCAGTATAAAGGCATCAAGGCTGAACAGTTGGAAGTTGTAAAAGATGGTTCTGGTTCCTCTGATGATTCTAAAATAGATGCGATCAGTGGCGCAACGATCACAAGTAGAGCAGTAACAGGTGCGGTTAATACCTGTTTAGCGTATGCAGCAGAAGGAGGTAAGTAGAATGAATCCAAATCCAATAGAAAGACTTACCAATGGTATTATTAAAGAAAATCCTACCTTTGTCCTGATGCTCGGTATGTGTCCGACACTTGCCGTAACAACATCAGCTACGAATGGAGCAGGCATGGGGCTTACAACAACGGCGGTATTAATGTTCTCTAATATGATTATTTCGTTATTGAGAAAATTTATTCCGGATCGTGTTCGTATTCCGGGTTATATCGTAGTTATTGCATCTTTGGTAACAGTTGTACAGTTTGTTTTACAGGCTTATTTACCAAGTTTAAATGATGCGTTAGGATTATATATTCCGTTAATTGTAGTAAACTGTATTATCTTAGGACGTGCAGAATCATTTGCATCTAAGAATGGTCCGATCAACTCCTTCTTTGACGGTGTCGGTATGGGACTTGGTTTTACGATTGCATTAACAATTTTAGGCGGTTTCCGTGAGTTGATCGGTGCAGGAACGATTTTTGGAGCACAGATCATGCCGGCAGCATATGAACCTGTGTCTATTTTCATTCTTGCCCCAGGTGCTTTCTTCGTTCTTTCTTGCTTAGTAGCAATTCAGAATAAAGTGAAGAACCGTAAACCAAAGGATTCCACTGCTTCGGCTCCATCATGTGACCATGATTGTTCTACATGCGGAAATGGCGCTTGTGGCGGCAAATTCTTTGACATGACTGTTGATGATAAGAAAGATAACAAATAGGAGGGATAGAGAATGCAAGATTTATTATTGATCATTATTGGCTCTGCTCTTGTAAACAACGTAGTATTAAGCCAGTTCTTAGGTTTATGTCCTTTCCTTGGTGTATCTAAGAAGGTAGAGACTGCAGGCGGTATGGGTGCAGCCGTAATTTTCGTTATTACAATTGCATCATTTGTAGCAAGCCTTATTTATAAATTTATTTTAAATCCATTGGGATTATCATACTTACAGACGATCGTATTTATCCTTGTCATTGCTGCATTGGTACAATTTGTAGAAATGTTTTTAAAGAAATCAATGCCGGCATTATATGAATCACTGGGTGTTTATCTTCCACTGATTACAACAAACTGTGCTGTTTTAGGTGTAGCCCTGAATAACGTACAAGATGGATATAATATTTTACAGAGTGTGATCAATGGATTCGGTACAGCAGCTGGATTTACAATTGCGATTGTAATTCTTGCTGGTATTCGTGAAAATATGGAATTTAACGACATCCCAGAATCTTTCCAGGGAATGCCGATCGTACTTGTATCTGCAGGTCTTATGGCGATTGCGTTCTTTGGATTCTCAGGTGTGATTTAATAAGGAGGAAATGTAGAAATGGATGTTACAGCAATTATTTTAGCCGGCGTTGTAGTTGGTGCCGTAGGTTTGCTTATTGCCGTTCTTCTTGGAATTGCTTCTGAAAAGTTTAAAGTACCTGTAGATGAAAAGGCAGTAGCGATCAGAGCAGAGCTTCCGGGTAATAACTGTGGAGGCTGTGGATATGCGGGATGTGATGGCCTTGCAGCAGCAATTGCAGCGGGAGAAGCTCCTGTGAATGCATGTCCTGTAGGCGGTGCACCCGCAGCTGAGAAAATTAGTGAGATCATGGGTGTAGAAGCTGGAGATACAGAAAAGATGGTTGCTTTCGTGAAGTGCTCCGGAACATGCGATAAGGCGAAAGATAAATATGAATATGTCGGTATTGAAGACTGTGTAGAGGCTCTTTCTGTACCGGGTGGCGGACCAAAAGCTTGTTCATATGGATGTACAGGATTTGGAAGTTGTGTAAAAGCCTGTGCTTTTGATGCAATCCATGTTGTAAATGGTATTGCAGTTGTTGATAAAGAAAAGTGTGTAGCCTGTGGTAAATGTGTGGCAATGTGTCCAAAAGGACTGATTGAATTAGTTCCTTACAGTGCAAAACATCTCGTACAGTGCAATTCGCATGATAAAGGCAAAGATGTGAAAGCGGTATGTGAATCCGGATGTATCGGATGTCAGTTATGCAAGAAGAATTGTAAATTTGATGCAGTAGAAGTTGATAATTTCTTAGCACATATTGATTATTCGAAATGTAAAAACTGTGGTCTTTGTGCCAAAAAATGTCCAGTTAAAGTTATTCTTTAATTATAATATGGATTTTTATTCCCGACAGTGGATGCTGTCGGGAATTTTTTCGCATATGGGAAATTATGATGAATTTCCGATACGTTTTTCGCATAATCTATAAGAAAAGCAGGAAATTCATATGAAATATACGGATTTGAAATGCAAGGAAGTTGTCGATTGCAAAGATGGAAAAAGGCTTGGATTTATTGTTGATCTGGAGATTGATCCCTGTGACGGAAGAATTTGTGAGATTATTTTGCCATTGTCAAAAAAAGGATTTGATTGTTTTAAGAAGCAAAAGTTGCTTCGGATTCCTTTTCGCAATATTATAAAAATTGGACCGGATATTATCCTTGTCAGGTTATGTGAAAAAAAGTAGGGATAACTGATAGAAACTGTAAAGCAGCTATGGTATAATATCTCTGACTATAAATTTGTATGGCAGAAGATTTGGAGGGTACTTATGAGATGTCCATATTGTGGAGATGAAAATTTAAAAGTAATCGATTCCCGGCCGGTAGAGGATACGAATTCGATTCGCAGGAGGAGACAGTGTGTAAGCTGCGGAAAACGTTTTACGACTTATGAAAAGGTTGAAATTGAATCAATAACAGTCATTAAAAAGGATAAGACGAGACAACTGTACGATCGATCAAAAGTAGAATCAGGAATTATTCAGTCGTGCCATAAGCTTCCTGTATCGATGTCACAGATTGAGAGAGCCGTTGATGAGATTGAGTCAAGGATTTATGCATTAGGAGTCAGAGAGATAGAAAGTTCCACAATAGGAGAATTTGTCATGGATAAATTGATCGATCTTGATGAGGTAGCTTATGTCCGTTTTGCATGTATCTATCGTGAATTCAAAGATGTAAATACATTTATGAATGAATTACAGAAATTATTGAAAAAATAATTGTAAAATTATTCCATTTATTATATAATACAGTTAGGTGTTCTTTGGAGAAGAAAGGAGCATTATGTATTATCAGGTGATTAGCGGCATTGTGCTTGGTGTTGAGGGGAACTTGATACGTGTGGAAGTGGATGCCAGCAATGGAATGCCGTATTTTTCTATGGTAGGTTATTTGTCTTCGGAGGTGAAAGAAGCGAAGGATCGCGTGATATCCGCCCTTCGTTCTGTTTCTTTTTCTTTGCCGCCGAAGAGAATTACCGTTAATTTGTCTCCCGCTGATATCAGAAAAGTGGGTTCTTCATTCGATTTTCCGATTGCAGTTGCAATTCTCGGAAGTTTTGAATTATTTCCAGTTAATCAATTAAAAGATGCATTTCTTGCAGGCGAGATGAGTTTAGAAGGCGTGATCCGTCCTGTGAAGGGACTGCTGCCGATGATTTTAGAGGCAAAAAAATATGGATTAAAAAAATGTTTTGTGCCTGAATCAAATCAGAAAGAGTTAATCGGCATTCATGGCATTGATATCTATCTTGTTTCATCCCTGCAGGAGATGTTGAACTATTTAAGAGGAAATCAAAAATTAAAGAAAATAAAGCCAAAACAGTTTGCTATTGGGAAACGTCCGCCATATCCTGATTTTTCAGAGGTGAAAGGACAATATCAGATTAAACGTGCAATGGAAATTGCAGCTGCGGGAAGACATAATATGCTGATCATAGGACCGGCAGGCTGTGGGAAGTCACTGCTCGCGAGGTGCCTTTTGGGCGTTTTACCGGAACTTGAACCGGACGAATTACAAGAAGTTTGTGCAATCTATAGTGCCAGAGGAATTTCGTATGAAAATGGAGGGTATCCGCCGGTGCGCAATCCTCATCATACAGTATCTCCATCGGCATTTCTTGGTGGAGGTGTCCATTTAAGTCCGGGAGAAATCACGTTAGCACATCATGGTATCTTACTGCTGGATGAATTGGCCGAATTTAAAAAAACGTGCATAGAAGGATTGCGTGAACCGATGGAAAATCATAATATTTCCATTGGTCGTGTCGGAAAGCAGTATATATTTCCATCGGATTTTATGGTAATTGCTACAACGAATGCCTGTCCATGTGGAAATTATCCGGACCGGACAAAATGCAGATGTACAGTGACACAACGGATCCATTATCAGCAGAAAATCAGCAGGCCGATTCTTGAACGATTCGACATGATCTTATGTGCGGAAAAAGTAGAATTCGATGATTTCCGCGATGAATATGAAGATTCTACGACAATTTCAGAACATATATTATATGGAAGAAACAGACAAAAGCTTCGCTATATCAAAGAGAATTTTTCATACAACAGCAGAATTCCAGATGATAAAATTGATGAGATATGTAATTTTGATGATGATACGGAAGCCTTTATTAAAAAAGTATTTCGGCAAAAAAACTTATCAATGCGGGAATTCCATCATATGTTAAAGGTTGCACGGACGATAGCTGATCTTGCTGATGAAACACAGATTTCGATAGAACATATCGCGGAAGCAGCATCCTTTTATAATCGGGAGGCGAATGAATTTTGATTGAACGTGAAAGAATTTATGATCATTGGTTTGCTTTCCATGCAGGTCTTACGGGCAAAAAGAAGAGAGAACTGCTGCTATTTGGTAAAACACCTGAACAGATCTATCATTTTACATATGCGGACTGTCGACAGTTTTTTTATGAGAATGAGATCAAACGTTTTAAAGAGACATGCACGTTAGAGTCTTCAAAAAGAGATATCGATTGGTTGGATCGCAATCATGGCTGGACAGTTTTCTGGAATGAAGATCTTTATCCAGAGAAATTAAAGCAAATTTGTGATTATCCGCTAGGGCTATGTGTAAAAGGGAAACTGCCTGTAGATAACAGGCTTAGCATTGCGATTGTTGGTTCCAGGGACATGTCTCCATATGGACAACAGGCAGCTTCCTTTTTTTCGCAGGAACTTGCAAAAAGCGGAGTGCAGATTATCAGCGGACTAGCAAGAGGAATCGATGGATGCAGCCATGATGCGGCATTAAAGGTTGGAGGGTATACACTTGGTGTATTGGGGTGTGGTATTGATGTACAGTATCCAAAGAGTAATCAATATTTATATGAGCAGATCGAAGCGCGTGGAGGAATTATTTCTGAATTTCCGATTGGAACGACTCCTCAGCCATATCTTTTTCCAATCAGGAACCGAATCATCAGCGGAATATCAGATGGAGTTTTTGTAATCGAGGCGAAGGAGAGAAGCGGATCGTTAATTACTGCTGATTATGCATTAGAGCAAAACCGGGATGTATTCGCGTTGACCGCTCGATATTATGATGATCTGAGCTATGGATGCCTGAATTTAATTGAGCATGGAGCAAAACCGGTTTACAGATTGGAAAATATAACAGAAGAATATAAAAATAATTATGAATTTTGCACAAAACTCACAAATTCTAAAAATTTTTCTCTTGCTAAGAAAGAAAAATTAGTGTATGATTGTCTACGTTTAGAACCAAAAGGCATTGATCAGATTGTAGCAGAATGTAAACTTTCTGTAGGCGAAGTGTTAACGATTTTGACAATGTTGGAGCTAAAACAGTACATAATACAGACGCAAAATAATTATTATAGAATAAAAGAATAATAGGGAGTGTAGAGTATCATGCCCAAATATTTAGTTATCGTGGAATCACCCGCGAAAGCAAAGACAATTAAAAAGTTTCTTGGCAAGAATTATGAAGTAGTTGCTTCCAATGGTCATGTTCGCGATCTTCCAAAAAGTACGCTTGGAATCGATATCGAGAATGATTTTGAACCAAAGTATATTACGATCCGGGGAAAGGGAGAGATTTTAGCTGCTCTAAGAAAAGAAGTAAAGAAGGCAGATAAAGTATACCTCGCAACTGACCCGGACCGTGAAGGAGAAGCGATTTCATGGCATTTATATTATGCTTTGAAATTAGAGAATAAAAAATGCAGCCGTATTACATTTAATGAGATTACGAAAAATGCGGTAAAGGCATCAATTAAGCAGGCCAGAGATATTGATATGAATCTGGTTGATTCTCAGCAAGCACGAAGAGTACTCGATCGTCTGGTAGGTTACCAGATTAGTCCGTTGCTATGGGCGAAGATCAAAAGAGGCCTTAGTGCAGGTCGTGTGCAGTCAGTTGCACTTAGGCTGATCTGTGATCGGGAAGAAGAAATTAATGCATTTATTCCAAAAGAGTACTGGACGCTGGATGCGAATCTGAGGCCGGATGGAAGTAAAAAGCCTTTGACAGCAAAGTTTTCAGGAAATGCAGATGGCAAAATTGAAATTACGTCCAAAAACCAGCTGGATGAGATCGTCCGGGAAATGGAAGATGCTGAATTTAAGATTATTGATGTTCGTAAAGGCGAGCGTACGAAAAAAGCGCCGCTGCCATTTACAACCAGTACGATGCAGCAGGACGCCGCCCGCAAATTAAATTTTGCGACACAGAAGACAATGCGCATTGCACAACAGTTGTATGAAGGTGTCGAGATTAAAGGCAGAGGCTCCGTCGGTCTGATCACTTACCTTCGTACAGACTCGATTCGAATTTCTGAAGAAGCAGATCACGCAGCAAGAGCGTATATTGCCGATACTTATGGAGATGAATATGTCAGTGCCGCGCCAAAAGAAAAAGATGGAAAGAAGCGCATCCAGGATGCGCATGAAGCAATTCGTCCGACGGATCTGCGGTTGACACCAGTAAAAGTAAAAGAACAGTTATCAAGAGATCAGTTCCGCTTGTACCAGCTTATCTGGAATCGATTTTTAGCGAGCAGAATGAATCCTGCAAAATATGAAACAACATCTGTTAAAATCGATGCCAATGGATATCGCTTTCATGTATCAGCATCAAAAAAAGTATTTGATGGTTTTTTGGCTGTTTATGATTTGGATAATGAAAAGAACGAGAATAATACATTACTAAAATCAATTGATAAGGACACAAAGCTGACCTTCCTTGATTTTGTGAAAGAACAGCACTTTACACAGCCGCCGGCACATTATACGGAAGCATTGCTTGTCAAGACGATGGAGGAACTCGGCATCGGCCGGCCAAGTACGTATGCACCGACAATTGCAACGATTATTGCAAGACGTTATGTTATTAAAGAAAAGAAGAATCTTTATGTTACAGAACTCGGTGAAGCAGTCAATTCGATGATGAAGCAGGCATTTCCTGCTATTGTAGATGTGAATTTCACAGCGAATCTTGAAATGCTTCTTGATTTAGTTGAGGAAGGTGGTATTGCGTGGAAGAATGTTGTCCGTAACTTCTATCCGGATTTCGAAGAAGCCTTAAAAGAAGCTCAGGAAGAACTGGAAAAAGTTGAAATCGCAGATGAAGTGACGGATGTGGTCTGCGAAGAATGCGGAAGAAATATGGTCATCAAATACGGACCATATGGAAAATTTCTCGCATGCCCGGGATTTCCTGAATGTAGAAATACAAAACCGCATTTTGAAAAAATTGGTGTTCCGTGTCCGCAGTGCGGCAAGGAGGTTGTCCTGAAAAAGACCAAAAAGGGACGTAAATATTACGGATGCATTGATAATCCGGAGTGTGATTTTATGTCATGGGCAAAGCCGTCTAAGGAGATGTGCCCGCAGTGCGGCAAGTATATGGTAGAAAAAGGGAAAAAATTGATGTGTTCTGATCCTTCTTGCGGATATGTCTGCAGCATTGAAAATAAAAAGGAACAGCAGGATCAGGACTGATTTCTTAATAAAATTAGAAGATGTATCACATTTATAAAATTGATTGAATTTTCTGAAAAATTATGATAACATTATACCTAGCATGAGTAAAAGTCGGAATTCATTGGGGGATAAACATGAGTAGTGTACAATTATTGGATAAGACACGCAAAATTAATAAGTTATTGCATAATAATAATTCGCAAAAAGTTGTGTTTAGTGATATATGCAAAGTTTTAGGAGAGATTCTGGATTCTAATGTACTTGTTATTAGCAAGAAGGGTAAAGTACTTGGCATCTATAATCGAAAAGGCGTGACTGTGATACAGGAATTGATTCCGGAAAAGGTTGGAGAGCATATTGATGCGATGCTGAATGAGCGTATTTTAGGTGTATTATCGACCAAAGAAAACGTTAATCTGGCAACATTAGGATTCGAAGGGGAATCGATTCAAAGATGCAAAGCTTTGATTACTCCGATCGACATTGCAGGAGAACGACTGGGCAGTCTGTTTATGTACCGCGATGATCTGGAATATGATATTGATGATATTATTCTTGGAGAATACGGAACGACGGTTGTCGGTTTGGAGATGATGCGGTCAGTTAATGAAGAAAATGCAGAAGAATCCAGAAAAGTTACGATTGTAAAATCGGCGATCAGCACGTTGTCTTTTTCTGAGTTAGAAGCAATTACACATATCTTTGATGAATTAGATGGCAATGAAGGAATCCTGATTGCGAGCAAAATCGCAGACAGGGTAGGAATTACCCGTTCGGTCATTGTAAATGCTTTAAGAAAGTTTGAAAGTGCCGGTGTGATCGAATCACGTTCTTCCGGAATGAAAGGTACATATATTAAAGTTTTAAATGACGTTGTATTTGATGAATTGGAAAAATTAAAGAGTTAAACAACCAGGTGGAATCTGTATTATGGATTTCACCTGTTTTTTTCTTAAAGTCCTTGCAAAAGAGATCCGACTTATGATATACTACCATAGGTAAAAATAAACACGCTGTCTCGTAATCCGGCCTGTGCCAAATGGTGGCTGGAGGTTTCGGACAGGGGAAGAATGAACAAAATGGAGGAAAAACAATGAGCGTTATTTCAATGAAACAGTTATTAGAAGCCGGAGTACATTTCGGACATCAGACAAGAAGATGGAACCCTAAAATGGCTCCATACATCT
>JAUNOI010000030.1 GCA_030531165.1 Lachnospiraceae bacterium | reverse complement strand
CCTTTTTGATAAAATTATAAAAAATTTGACTAATCGAGGGACTTACTGTTGTTTCGGAAAATTTTATAATCAGTTAATTTTACCTTTATGAATTTGTGCTATAGTGTTCAGTATGATATTTGAAAATCATTGGGTACGATGGATACAGAACACTCGCAGGAGTGAGACAGGAAGCAATATATGGGAGGAAATTTATGGGTAAAGTAATCGGGATTGATCTTGGAACGACGAACAGCTGTGTCTCTATTATGGAAGGCGATCAGCCGATCGTAGTTGTCAATGCGAAAGGAAATCGAACGACACCGTCTGTTGTTGCATATAGCAAACGCGGAGAAAGACTTGTCGGAGAGACTGCGAAGAGACAAGCTGCTGTGAATGCAGAGGAGACAATTCTTTCGATAAAAAGAGATATGGGTTCGGATAAGAAGCATAAGTTAAATGGCAAGTATTATACGGCACAGGAGATTTCTGCGATGATCCTGCAGAAACTTCGCAAGGATGCAGAGGAGTTTATCGGTGAGCCAATTCACGAAGCGGTCATTACAGTGCCTGCTTATTTTAATGATGCTCAGCGACAGGCTACCAAAGATGCCGGAAGAATTGCCGGACTGGAGGTAAAGAGAATTATCAATGAACCGACAGCAGCGGCGCTTGCCTATGGTCTGGATCATGGACAATCCCAGAAGATCCTTGTGTATGATCTGGGAGGAGGAACTTTTGATGTTTCCATCATCGAAATTGGAGATGGACTGATTGAAGTACTTGCGACTGCAGGAGATAACCGGCTCGGCGGTGATGATTTCGATCAGCAATTATGTGATTACATGATTTCGGAATTCCAGAAGGAGGAAGGGATAAATTTAAGAAAGGATTTAACAGCGCTACAGCGAGTCAAAGAGGAAGCGGAACGTGTAAAAAAGGAATTATCATTTGCACAGAGCGTTTCAGTCAATTTACCGTTTATTATTGTAGATTCCAGCGGGCCAAAGCATATGGAGATGACGATAACGAGGGAGATTTTTGACCGATTAACCTATGATCTCGTAGAACGTACATCCGGTCCGGTTCGAATGGCACTTCAGGATGCAGGGATCTCATCCGGTGACCTTAGTAAGGTATTATTGGTTGGAGGTTCAACGAGAATTCCGGCTGTTCAGAATAAAGTCAGACAGCTGACGGGTATGGAACCTTCCAAAAATATGAATCCGGACGAGTGTGTTGCAATGGGAGCGGCGATTCAGGGTGGCAAGCTCGGCGGCAATCTGTCAGCGGGCAGTGCGGCGGCAGATTTGATCTTAATGGATGTGACGCCGTTGTCTTTATCGATTGAAACAGTCGGTGGGGTATGTAATCGTGTGATTGAAAGGAATACAACGATTCCGGTGAGACAGAGTAAGATTTTTTCTACTGCCATGAATTTTCAGACGGCAGTTGACATAAAGGTATACCAGGGGGAAAGACAGTTTGCCCGAGATAATAAATTATTAGGGAATTTTCGGTTAAAGGGAATTAAACGAGCAATGGCAGGTGTGCCGCAGATTGAAGTCACGTTTGATATAGATGTCAATGGAATCGTAAAAGTATCTGCAAAGGATCTGGGAACCGGAAAAGAGCAGGAGATTACGATTACTTCCAGCAATAATATGACGGAAGAAGAAATCGAGCGTGCAAGACAGGATGCTGCCATGTATGAAAATGAAGATGCGGAACATAAAGAATGGCTGGATATCCGTTTTGAATCGGAGAATTTTGTAAATCGAGTTGATAATCTTTTACGTCAGCATAAAAAAGAAATTGACCGCAATACCCGTTCTGCGATAAAATCAGATATGAAACAGTTACGTAAATTGATTTCGAGAACAAAGCCTGAGACGATTACGAAAGACCAGGCGGAGGAAATCAAATATACAAAAGAAAAATTAGAAGCATCTGCTGCTGATTTATTAAAAATGATGTAATAAAGAGGAATGAGCATGGATCCTTATAAAGTACTGGGATTGCCGTCTACGGCAACCGATGAAGAAGTAAAAAAAGCATATCGAAAGTTAAGCCGCAAGTATCATCCGGATGCGAATATTAATAATCCGAATAAGGATCAGGCAGAAGAAAAGTTTAAAGAAATTCAGTCTGCTTACCAGATGATCATGAATAAGGATAAGGCAGGAAGCTCTTATGGAGGATCTTACAGTGGAAGTTCTTATGGCGGTTACGGCAATTATGGAGGACAGAGGCAGAGCTATGATCAGTCCGGTTGGAATACTTACGGGGGTGGCCAGACTGGAAACTCCTATATTCAGGCTGCAACATTGTATATTCGGATGGGTCAGTATCAGGCAGCGCTGCAGGCATTGAATGAGATCGGTCCTGCTATGAGAAATGGACAGTGGTATTATTTAAGTTCGGTCGCGAATGCATATTCTGGAAATCATGCAACTGCAATGTCGCATATTCAGACGGCCCTTCAGAAAGATCCGGGCAATGGCATCTATCTGCAGTTTCAGGAACAGCTGCGTAGCGGCGGGGAACAATATATGAACCGCGGCCGCAATTATGGTAATCCGATGAGCAGCATGAATACATGGTGCTGTACGATTTGTGCACTGAATATATGCTGCAACAGCTGTTGTATGCCGGGTGCCATGAATGGAGGTATGTATTATTGTTGATTACTCAGCATTTTTCAATGCTTCATCCATTGGAACTTTTTTGATCTTCCAGAATTCCAATAAAGCTACGACAGCATAAGTGCCGACTCCTAAAGCAAACATCTTTACAAATACAATGAGCGGAACGGTAAATGTGATCCATCCGGACATTCCTATATAGAGATAAAACCGGAAAATCCATTCCATGCATATTGTTTCCAGAGGCAGGCTGAACAGCAGGAATAGCACGACTAAAATGGAAGTCGACATAATATACAGGCTGCTGATTTCCAGTGTATGGTAGCCGAGGATTTTTGCCATAGAGATGGACTGGCTGTTTTTTTCAATGATGATTTTTGATAACAGATAAATCAACACCACAAAAATCATCATTGCAAAACCGTCGACAATATACATCATATTACCCATTGACTTGTCAAGCTGGCGTGATATCTTTGTCAGATCGTCAAGCGTAATGGTAGAACCAATGTATTTGGATGGAATATCGGTTATTTCTGAATCTGAAAAATATCCGCTGAAAGAATCCTCTTCAAAATCCAGTTTTTGATTTAACGCCTTTTGGCTCATAAAGATGCTGAGTCCGCCTTCGTAACGGTAAACTCCCGTAATTTTAAATTGATAAAAGGTATCTTCATATGGTTCTTTCAGTCTGATGGTATCTCCTTTGTTTAATTTATATTTTTCCGCATATGCAGAAGAAATATAGACATCCTGATCAGACAGGTTCAGATCAATGTATTTGCTGTGTTTGGAAATCCCATATAATAGTATCTCATCCGTCCGATAAGGATTGGACGTTGTATTGAGTGAATAGGCGCTGAATTTCTCTGCATCCGGATTTGTGGTAGTCAATGAGTATTCTAAAAAGGATGCGTGGAGAAGATCTGCATAGCTGACATCTTCTAATTCCGTGTCATCATCCATTGACATCATGCTGATGGGAACCTGCAAAATATACTGATAATTACACAGCATATTATCGCTGATGGTTTCCTGATAATGATGCAGGACCGCCGGGAGCGACATTCCAAAGATCAGCAGAAGGTTTGCAAACAGGATTCCAATCAATAATACAATATAATTACTTATATTTTGAAAGATAATGCGGGCACGAAAACGTGTCATAAACGGAATTTGATGGCTTAAATGCAGTGTTTTTTTCTGCTTT
Organism: Lachnospiraceae bacterium; assembly: GCA_030531165.1. Classification (GTDB taxonomy): domain Bacteria; phylum Bacillota; class Clostridia; order Lachnospirales; family Lachnospiraceae; genus Fimousia. The sequence continues at coordinate 21,932 of JAUNOI010000030.1, read as the reverse complement.
TTTCGATTCAGGTCTTTACGCAAAAATTTTAACGGGGATAAGGATAATTTCCTTCTCAGTGTTATAGCATTAATAAAAAACATAAGAAGAACCGGAATCATCGTCGTTAATAAAAATGCCTGTGGATTCCAAAGCGTCTGATATGTTGGAAGGCTGTAACTTCCGTAATACATGTTGGCGCATACATCTTTCATAAATGTATAGCCGATGATATTTCCGATAAATGCAGCGATTACGGTAACGAACATCGGCATTGCCATATAGTGGCGGATCAATTCTTTTGTTGTATATCCTGAGGCAAGCAGCGTTCCTATGACCGTGGATTCCTTCTGAATCGTATGGCTGATCGTGATGCCAAAAACGAATGCCATGATCAGCATGATGATATAGAGTAAAATCGTGATCATTGCACGGTCGCCGCCCATATCTTCTCCTGTAAACTGAATTGCCTGATTTTGATAGAGCGGAATAAAATCAGACAGGGTAACCTCCTTATTCATCGCTTTCATCAGATTTTCTGCCATGACGCTTTCTTCGTTCTCATCAACAGGAGGATGGAGATATTTCCATGAATAACAGTAAGTAATATCTTTTTTGCCCAAAGAGGCAAAGTCTTCTTTTGTTACGATTGCAACGCCAAACTGCAGAGCATCAAACATGGAATCGTTGTTATCCTGAAATAAGCAGCTGTAGTCGGATAAGGCAACGAGTCCTGTAATCTTCCATGTATGGCTGCTGCTGTTAATCGTATCGCTGATTTTCAGACCGTTATTTTCCGCATACATGCGGTCAATCGCGATCTCTCCTTTTCTTTTTGGCATTTTTCCTTGCATGAGACAGACTTTATTTATATCTTCCCGTTTGGAAAAGATGCGGAGTGTACTTCCGTTATCTAGTTGATTTTCAATATAATAATTGTTATAGAGGATGACTCCATTTTTTTCAATCGATGCTTGTTCATAGTTGTTTAATTTGGAAGAAACGGTAAAGTTGCCGTCTTCGATATTATATTTTTCAAATCCTTCGTTGTAAGCAGTGAGCAGGCTGTGATCGGCTACAAGAAATCCAGATACAAACCCGATGGCCGATACAAGAAGAAGGAAGATTACGAGATATTTTCCAAGATCTCCGCGCAATTCTCTTAAAAAACGTTTATTTAGTGGATTTTTCATATACGACACCTACCATTCTAAAGTACTTGCGGAACGTTTATGTTGATTCTGTATATTATCACGGATCCTGCCGTCCCGCAGGCGAACGATCCGATCTGCCATATGACGGATGGCATCATTGTGAGTTACCATAATAACCGTATTTCCGTATCTTTGATTGATCGTTTCAATCAAATTTAAAATCTCTTTGGAGGTATTGTAATCGAGAGCGCCTGTCGGCTCATCACACAGCAGAATATCCGGATTCTTTACAATCGCGCGTCCGATTGCGGTCCTTTGCTGCTGACCGCCGGATAACTGGTTTGGAAGTTTATTGCGGTGTTCGAAAAGCCCAAGTGTATGTAATAATTCGTCTATGTCCAGAGAGTGGCTGCTTAAATATGCACCTACTTCAATATTTTCGCGTACTGTAAGATTTGGAATCAGATTATACATCTGAAAGATATATCCGAGATGCTTTCTACGATAGATGGTCAGCCGTTTGTCGTTCATATCTGCCATCTTTTCTCCATCAATGATGATATCGCCGGAATCAGATCGGTCGATGCCTCCGATAATGTTGAGCAACGTGGATTTTCCGGAGCCGGATGGCCCCAGAAGCACGCAGAATTCCCCTTTTTTTATTTGAAGGTCAATGCCCTTTAGTACTTCTACAAGGCAGTCGCCTGAACCGAAAGATTTTTTTATATTATGAATTTCAAGAAACATAAGATGCTCTCCTTTATTTATGAATTGATAATCGTTTTCAAAAATATCATAGCACCGATAGAGGAGAATAAAAAGAGGATGGAAGTGAGAATATTTCTCAAGTAAGAAACAAAGAACTCAACAACTAAAAAATCTCCGAATGACTGTCATATGACACATTCGGAGAGTTTGTACAGAGGAAAAAGAAAAGCATCGAATCCCGCGTGCGGGATTCTATTTAATATGCTTTAATTTTTGTCCAAAGTTCGGAGTAGCGTTTGCGGATTTTATTGGATTGATAGGTGAATACTTCGTCTTTCTTATATCCGGTTCTTGGCACGTAAGCTGCGATGCCTTTGTAGTCGTCGTCACGCATTAGTTCATAAGCAGGCTGTACAGCGGAACTGTAACCGATATACTGTGTATTGATATAGGCGTTGTCCGCGTCGCAGATAAAGTTGATAAATTCATGGGCAAGCTCTGTATTTTTACAGGTCTTTGTAATTACCATACAGTCGGTCCAGAAGTTCGTTCCCTGTTCCGGCTCAAAAAATGCCATATCTTTGTTCTCATTTATGATCATTGCGGCATCACCGGAATATACTACTGCGATCGATTTGTTGCCGGAGATCATATTGTCGATGACATCGTCAGTCACATAGACCGGATTCATCGCGTCGCGTTGCTTTACAAGCCATTTGTATGCCTTTTGGATCTGCTTTTCCTTTGTCGTATTCATCGAATATCCAAGAGATTTTAATGCAATCATAAAGGAATCCCGTTCGGAATCGATCATATAGACGTCATCTTTGTATTTTTCATTGCGGAGCAATTCCCAGCCGTCTGCAAGATCTTCTTTGTCGACAACTTTCTTATTATAAAGAATGCCAACTGTGCCATAATAATAAGGAACTGTGTAAGTGTTATCGGGATCGTAGCTCTGTCCCAGAATATCCGGGTTCAGAAGATTCTTATTCGTAATCTGATCCCAGTCGATCTCTGCAAGATAGTCTTCTTTGATCAGGCGCTCGATCATATAGTCCGATGGAACGAGGATATCATAAGTTTCGCCGCTGCGGATCTTTGTGTACATCGATTCGTTCGAGTCGAATGTCTCGTATATAACTTCACAGCCATATGCCTTTTCAAATTCGGTTAGTAGGGATTTATCGATATATTCACCCGCATTAAATATTTTTAATACTGGCTTGTCTTTGGTCTTACTTCCACAGCCGGTTAATGCCATGGACAATGCAAGGACAACTACCAGCAGTAAGCTAGTTAATTTTTTCATTTAAAATATGGTTCCTGCCTTTCTTATTTTTACGTACAATATACGGAATAAACCGGACGATAAACATAGTAACAAAAATAACCAAAATAACGATGGTTGACAGAGCGTTTATTGTCGGATTTGTTCGTTTAGTCATATTATATACGATAATTGAAATATTTGAAACCCCATTTCCGGTTACAAAGTAAGAAATCACAAAATCGTCAAATGACATGGTAAATGCCAGTAAAGCACCGGCAAAAATTCCCTCTTTTAACATCGGAAGAAGGACTTTATACAGCGCCTGAAATGGTGTTGCCCCAAGGTCCATAGCGGCATCTGCAAGGTTGGGATCTAACGTTTTCACTTTTGGATAGACGCTCGTGATCACGTATGGTGTACAAAATGTAATATGGGCAAGCAGCATGGTGTAATACCCCTTTGGTATCCGTAAAGAGGAAAAGAGGATCATAAAGCCGATCGCGGTTACGATATCCGGGTTCATCATGGGAACATTATTGATATTCATCAAGAGTTCCCGGATCACTTTTCGGCATTTTGAGATACCGATGGAAGTCAGTGTCCCGAGAATGGTCGAAATAAGCGTTGCCAATATTGCGATGGAAAGTGAAACCCATACGGCATCTACAATTTCCCGGTCTGTAATCAGATTTATATACCATCGAAGCGAAAATCCGCTGAAATGTGTCAAGGATTTCGAGCTGTTAAATGAAAAAAACATCGTTACCGCAATTGGAAGGTAAAAAAATGCAAAAATAATACCGATATAAATACCATAAAATATTTTCGAGGATTGTATTTTTTTCATCAAATGTCCTCCTTTATACTTCATCATCCGGGTCGATTTTCTTTAAAAAGGAGATCGTAAATAAAATTACGATTGCCAGAATGAAGGAAATCGCGCTTCCGAAATTCCAATTTCCAACCGAGATAAACTGATTTTCAATCAGATTGCCGAGTAACGTATATTGTCCGCCTCCAAGTAATTTTGGAATAACAAAGGCAGAAATTGCCATCAAAAATGTGAGGATCACGCCGTTTAAAACGCCGGGGATGGAGTATTTGAATACGACTCTCACAAATGCCTGTATTTTGTTGGCTCCCAGATCATAGGCCGCTTCCAGTAATGAAGGATCCATCTTACTTAAAGAAGTATAGATCGGCAAAATCATAAATGGGAGAAAATTACATACAAGACCGATGTTTACTGCAATTCCGGTGTACATAACTGATACTGCAGGCAGTCCAAATGCCTTTAGGGCGGAATTCAGGATGCCGTTGTCGGACAGGATTCCAATCCATGCATATGTACGGAGCAGAAGATTGATCCACATCGGAATTGTCGTAAGCAGGATGAGAACGGGCTGCATTTTCTCATCAAATTTAGTGATAAAGTATGCCATTGGATAACCGATAAAAAAGCACAGTCCAGTCGTTATGATTCCTGTCTCAAATGACCGCATAAACACAGTTGCATAGAGCGGATCAATGATATCGCGAAAGCTGTCCAGTGAGAAAGAAGCATCGGTCAGTGATAATCCGCCATCCGTAAATGCATATATAATGATTAAAATAAATGGTGCAACAATAAAAGCGAATGCCCAAAAGATATAAGGAATCGTCATACCCTTAAAATGTTTCATGCTTCTCCTCCTTCATTTTATGCATGACATGAATATTATCCGGAATTACAGACATGCCAAGCGAGGTTCCTATTTCGTAATACTTCGTTGTCTGGACTTTGTAAATGCGGTGATCTCCTTGTAAAATAATTTCATAGTGAACGCCTTTAAATGTAAGATCCGTGACGACACCGATCAGTTGTCCTTTTTCCGGTGCGCTTAAAATAATATCTTCCGGCCGTAGGACAACTTCGATTTCTTCATCTGGCAGAAATCCTTTATCAACACATGGAAAATCAAATCCGTCAAAATGTACCAGATAATCGTCTTTCATAATGCCCGGAATGATATTTGATTCGCCGATAAAATTTGCCACAAACCGATTTCGAGGTTCATTATATATATCGATCGGGCTTCCGATCTGCTGGATACTGCCATGGTTCATAACGACAACGGTATCGGACATGGATAGAGCCTCCTCCTGATCATGAGTGACAAAGATAAAGGTAATGCCGACTTCTTTCTGGATCTTTTTTAGCTCAGTCTGCATGTCTTTTCGGAGCTTTGCATCCAGTGCTCCCAGCGGTTCATCCAACAAAAGGACTTTTGGTTCGTTAATTAATGCGCGGGCAATCGCGACACGCTGCTGTTGTCCGCCGGAAAGCTGATTGACATTTCGCTTTTCAAAGCCCTCCAGTCCTACTAGTTTTAACATGTTAGAAACTTTCTGATGGATCTCTTTTTTATTCATCTTTTTGATCGTCAGACCAAATGCAACGTTATCATGTACATTCATAAATGGAAAAAGTGCATATTTTTGAAATACAGTGTTGACTTCCCTCTTATATGGAGGAAGTTTAGCAATATTTTTGCCGTCGAAAATGACTTCACCGCTGTCTGCTTCTACAAATCCGCCGATGATTCTCAGAATCGTCGTTTTTCCGCAGCCGCTCGGTCCTAATAAAGTTAAAAATTCATTTTCATATATCGTGAGGTTAATTCCACCTAAAATCTTCTGATGATCAAAGGACTTTGTAATATTCTTTAATTCAATAATCTTCTTGCTCATGAGAATGCTTCCCTTCTATAATTTATAAGTTTGTTAAAAAGATGGTGGAGAGGATACCCATAATACCACAGCCCCGGATCTGGAGGATAAATAATGTGTTTTATCCGGTATATAATAAAATGCCTCGCCCTTTTTTGCTCTGAATTTCTGCTTTCCGAGAGTAATGGTAATTGTGCCGGAAAGCACGTAGCCGAATTCCTCCCCTTCATGGGGATTATCGGGGACAGTTGCGCCGCCTGGCTCTAGAGTGAGGCGGATTGGTTCCATTTCATTTTTCTGGGCGTTTGGAATGATCCATTCGATTTTATTTTTATATTCCGAATCGATTTTCTCAAAATATTCTGTCTTGTGAAAGACAATCTGTTCCGGCTCTTGCTCCTGGAAAAATTCACTCAAAGATGTTCCGAGTGCCTGTAGGATATCCGTCAGGGTAGCGATAGAAGGAGAGGTCAGATCGCGTTCGACCTGGGAAATGAATCCTTTTGTTAATTCACTTCGATCTGCAAGTTCACTTTGTGTCAGTCCGTTTAATATTCGGAGTTCTTTTATCTTATGCCCGATTTTCATAAATATCTCCTGATTTTTGTTTTGTTAAAATAAACTATTTGTTTAGAAAAACTAAACTTCCAACAAACATTATACCGTGTGTACGCGCAGAGTCAAGATAAAAATATAAAAGAATTAATTGTAAAATTTTGCTTCATATATGGCTTATTTTCAGATGTTTTTTCTAAAAAAAATTAAAAAAATGAAAGAATAGTTTTGAAAATATTCAGAAAATTAAAAAAAGTTCTTGTAATATAGATAAAAGTGTGATATCCTTGCATACAGATGAGGCAAGGGTGTCTGAAATACATAAACTGTATTTCAGGCACCTTTTTCTTTTACGCGAAGGCACAAGGCAAGCGGAAATGCTCGCATTTCCATTTGCCGCCGCACGCGAACAGATGAAACTCGCAGAGCGTGTTTCATCCGGTTTTATTATAATTTTTAGGGAGGAACTTTATTATGAACGCAGGCGATACTGGTTTTATGTTGATTTGTACGGCCTTTGTATTTTTTATGACGCCGGGTCTTGCATTTTTTTATGGAGGTTTAGTCCGTAGGAAGAATGTCGTGAATACTATGATGGCGTGTACCATGATCATGGGTCTTGCAACTGTTATGTGGGCTTTATTTGGCTATTCACTTGCTTTTGGAGGTAATCACGGCGGTATCATCGGTGATTTCCGCTGGATCGCATTAAATGGAGTTGGAATGGAGACAGGACCATACGCGGATACGATACCGCATCTCGTCTTTTGTGCATTTCAGATGATGTTTGCTATTATAACGCCGGCTTTGATCACAGGAGCTTTGGTCGGACGAATGAGATTTAAGGCATTATTTATTTTTATTGCACTTTGGTCATTGATCGTTTATTACCCTCTGGCACATATGGTTTGGGGAGAAGGAGGATTTTTAGCGGCGATCGGTTCTGTCGACTTTGCAGGTGGTGATGTTGTACACATCAGTTCTGGTGTCAGTGCTCTTGTGCTGGCCATTATATTGGGAAGAAGAAAAGGATATGAGACGATGACATATCGTATCCACAATGTCCCATTTGTATTGTTAGGTGCATCCATTCTCTGGTTTGGATGGTTTGGATTTAATGCAGGATCTGCATTAGCGGCAGACGGATTGGCAGCGCATGCATTTATGACCTCTGCAATTTCTTCTGCAACGGCATTGCTTACATGGATGCTTTTAGATTGTATTCATGACGGACATCCGACATTAGTTGGAGCATCCACCGGATTAGTTCTGGGACTTGTGGCAATTACCCCTGGAGCCGGTTTCGTACCGATGTGGTCCTCTTTTATTATCGGAGGGCTTGTCAGTCCGATCTGTTATTACGGAGTAAGACTGGTAAAGAAAAAATTAATGATCGATGATGCCTTGGATGCCTTTGGATGCCATGGTATTGGTGGTATCTGGGGCGGAATTGCAACTGGAATCTTTGCAAAAAGCTCTATCAACAGTGTTGCACGCTGGGACGGATTGATCTTTGGCGATTTTCACTTGTTTCAAGCGCAGATTATTGGTATTGTAGTTACGATTATGATCGCTGTTGCCGGCACATTAATCTGTGCTGCAATCGTAAGAGTATTTACGCCGCTTCGTGTTGATGAAAAAGATGAAAAACGCGGTATGGATATTTCACAGCACGGCGAGAGCGCTTATCCAAGTTTTAATGGTTTAGATCAGTAGGAGGACAGTTATTATGATGATCAAAATTGATGCAATCGTGCGGGAAGATAAATTCGAAGAAGTCAAGGATGCTTTGGATAAAATAGAGGTGCACGGTGTGACCGCTTATCAGGTTATGGGTTATGGACAGCAGAGGGGATATAAAGAAGTTGTCCGAGGCATGGAAGTGCAGGTTCAGATGCTTCCGAAGATCAAGTTTGAGATCGTTGTTTCAGATGAGATGTGGGAGAAAAAGGTTATTACAGCAATTCAGCAGGCTGCATTTACGGGAGAGCCCGGAGATGGCAAAATCTTTTGCTATGAATTACGCCATGCAATGAAGATTCGTACGATGGAGATTAATGAATAAGCAATTATTTAATTAAGATGTGGAAACATTTCATAAAGAATGGCATACAATGTTACAAGAAATCAATGGGAGGTTGTTATGCCGAAAGTAATGATCGATCCCGGTCATGGGGGAGCTGATCCGGGAGCAGTATATAATGGAAGAAAAGAAGCTGAGGATAATTTAAATCTTGCTTTGGAACTTGGAGCAATTTTGCAGGATGCTGGGTTTGATGTTGTATACACGAGGACGGGTGATACAACGCAGACGCCGTTTGAAAAAGCAACGATCGGGAATCAATCGGGAGCCGATTTGTTTATTTCACTGCACCGAAATTCCAGTCCGACTCCAAATCAATATTCCGGAGTGGAGACACTCGTTTATGATGACAGTGGTAAAAAAGCGGAACTTGCCCGTAGGATCAATGCCAATCTTGAGACACTCGGATTTCACAATCTTGGAGTAAAAGAAAGACCGGGGCTGGTCGTATTAAGAAGAACGAATATGCCAGCGGTTCTCGTGGAAACTGGATTTATTAATACTGACAGCGATAATGTTCTTTACGATGAAAAGTTTCGTGAGATTGCGGAACAAATTGCAGATGCGGTTATAAGCATGAAAGATGATTTTGCTGCTCCGGGAATGTATCGTGTTCAGATCGGGCTGTTTCGCATATTCTCGAATGCACAATATGCATTGATGCAGGCGATTTCAAAAGGTTTTAGCGGAGAAATCGTATCAAAAGGGGAGTATTATGCTGTTCTGATTGGAGGAACGGATTCTTATGCAAAAGCACAGGATCTAGAAAGACAATTGAATGAGGCTGGATACGAAACGCTGATTGTGCAGGGCTAACTCGTGATTTATCGAAAACTTCTTCTCATGGGGCTAGTACGACAGGACATAAGAACAACGAACGTTGTCCGCCTGTTTCGCAGAGTCCGACCCAAACGCGCGAATGCTTAGGCGGTGGGTTGGACTTGATAAAGAAAATGTCCCATTCGAAGAAGTTTTCTATTGTCAGATACAACCCTTTCGTCTTTGGTAAGGATCTTTTCGTCTAGTTTCATCCGGTTTTTCTCAGTATTCATGTAAAATCCCCTTTCGATGTTGTAAAATATAAATTCTCTATTTATAATAGTATCAGAGTCCACGACAGGATTCCATGAAAGTACAGAAAGATAGTGGGGTGAAAATGATGTATAGAGGAACATTAACGGATCTGATCCGTCAGATCATAGCGGAGATAAAAAGCCGAAGAGCATCCGGGGCTGGCAGGGAAAAGAAGCAGAATAAGCCGATGACAAAAAAAGGAGTTGTACTGCTGGTAGTTGTGCTGCTGATCATTCTTGGTGTTGTTTATTATATTTCATTGCCTGCAGTGACAACGATGTCCGTACAGATGTGGGAAATGCTTTTGGCGATCGCTCTTGTATTGATGGCAGTCAGTTGTATTGCAGATCGTGCAGGAAAAGGTTTTTTTACATTGCGATCAAAAGTTCTCATAGGACTTGCCGTTGTGACAGCGGTTGTTTTTGGATTGGGAGGTTTATTATCATCTCCGATTTTTTCTGCTTCCAAATATGCAAATCTTATGGATATTCAGGAAGAAGAGTTTACGAAGGATATTGAAGAGACGGATAATATCAAGGATATTGCTTTGATGGATTCGGAAAGTGCTGCGGTGATCGGGCAGAGAGCGGTCGGTTCGCTTTCGGACGTCGTCAGCCAGTATGAAGTCAGTGACGATTATAATCAGATTGATCTAAATGGTGCACCGATGAAAGTTTCTCCACTTGAATATGCGGGATTTTTTAAATGGTTTAATAATAAGAAATCAGGAATTCCGGGCTATGTCATGGTGGATCCGCTAGAGAATGAGGCCAGATATGTCAAATTGAAAGAGCCGATGAAGTATTCCATGTCAGCGTATTTTGGCAAATATCTGCCGAGACATCTGCGATTCCGTTATTCGACTGCGGTGTTTGAGGGATATTATTTTGAAATTGATGAAGAAGGAAATCCATATTATATCTGTCCGGTCTTAAAAGCAAATGCAGGTCTATTTGGCGCCAAAGATGTTAAAGGTGTCGTAATCTGCAACCCATGTACCGGTGACACGAAGTATTATAAAGTTGCGGATATTCCACGCTGGGTCGATCATGCATTTGACGGGGAATTGATGCTTCAAAAGTATCTTTGGAAGGGTACGTTGTCAGGCGGATTTATTAACAGCATGATAGGCAATAAAGGATGCAAGCAACCGACGGATGATTATGGATATCGTGTCATTGACGGTGATGTATGGATGTATACCGGGGTCACTTCGGTTAACGGCGATCAGTCCAATATCGCATTTGTTCTGATGAATGGACGGACAGGCGAGGCGAAATACTATCCGGTTGTCGGATGCGATGAAAGTTCTGCGATGTCAGCAGCAGAAGGACAGGTTCAACATTTGAATTATACGGCTTCGTTCCCGGCGTTGATCAATATCAATGACCAGCCTACATTTATTATGGTTCTGAAGGATAAGAGTCAGCTTGTAAAGATGTATGCGATGGTCAATGTCGAGAAATATAACGTTGTCGCAACCGGAACATCTCAGAAGGAAGTTTTAAGCCAGTATCGGGAGATGATGTCTGAGGAAGGCATTGTCGATGAATCTGAGATTCAGAAGGATTCCGATCAGCTGAAGAGAATTTCTGTAGCGGATGTACAGTATATTACGACGGATGGAGAATCTTATATTTATCTCCGGGATACGGAGAACATTCTTTATAAGAAGAAAATTGCGGATGATGAGACCGTTATGTTTATTCAAAAAGGCGACAGTATTGAAGTCAGCTATGAGGAAAATGAGAACAAAATCTATGATTTGATTTCGTGGAAATAAAATATTTCAAAAATACCGTATATTTTGCGATAGAATCATTGTATATGAAGCACAAAAAAAGTAAAAATTCATTTTTGTTTTTGTACTTTTTTTAAGAAAAATAAAAAAAGACTTGATTTTTTTAGCAAAAGCCTGTATGCTAGGTACAGAAATAAAGAGAAAAGGCAAGGGTGTCTCAGGTTAGTTAACATAACTTTGAGTCACCCTTTTTTATGTTTATTAACATAAAAGTGACTTAAATTTGTATGGCACAATTTCTCTTTTTTAAAGAAGTAAAGAAAATTGTAATTTTTCCTTTTAAAAACGAGGTTTTTATGAGAAAATAATTACGAATATTAATATCGAAAGGATGTTACGACATGAGTGAAAAAATTAATGTAGCAGAAATCTTTGGTTCCAATGTATTTGATGACAGCGTTATGAAAGCCCGTCTTCCAAAAAGCGTATACAAAGATTTAAAAAAGACAATTGAAAACGGAACAGAATTAAATCCAGCAATTGCAGATGTTGTTGCTAATGAGATGAAGGAATGGGCAGTTGAAAAAGGTGCTACACACTTCACACATTGGTTCCAGCCAATGACCGGTGTAACAGCTGAAAAGCATGACGCATTTATTAATCCAACCGGAAATGGTAAAGTATTATTAGAATTCTCCGGCAAGGAATTAATCAAAGGTGAGCCTGATGCATCCTCATTCCCATCCGGCGGACTTCGTGCAACATTTGAAGCAAGAGGATATACAGCATGGGATTGCACATCTCCGGCATTTATTAAAGAAACACCAAATGCAACGATCCTCTGCATTCCGACAGCTTTCTGTTCTTATAAAGGAGAAGCTCTTGATAAGAAAACTCCACTATTAAGATCGATGCAGGCGATTGATATTCAGGCTGTACGTGTATTACATGCTTTAGGTGATACAGCGGTTACGAAAGTTGATACATCTGTAGGTCCGGAACAGGAATACTTTATTGTTGATAAAGAAAAATATTTACAGAGAAAAGACTTAATTTATACAGGACGTACTTTATTCGGAGCAATGCCTCCAAAAGGACAGGAATTAGATGATCACTACTTTGGTACGATCAAAGAAAGAATTGCCGGTTTCATGAAGGAACTGAACGTTGAATTATGGAAACTTGGTATCACAGCTAAGACACAGCATAACGAAGTTGCTCCTGCTCAGCACGAACTGGCACCGATTTACGCATCGAATAACGTAGCAACGGATAACAACCAGTTAATTATGGAAACAATGAAACGGGTTGCTGACAGACAGGGACTTGTATGTTTATTACATGAGAAACCATTTGCAGGCATCAATGGTTCCGGTAAACACAACAACTGGTCGATCGTTACGAATACAGGAAAGAACTTATTAGATCCAGGTAAGACACCTCATGAGAATGAACAGTTCTTATTATTCCTGTCAGCCATTATTTCCGCAGTAGATAAACACGCTGATTTATTGAGATTATCAGCTTCTACACCGGGTAATGATCACAGATTAGGAGCAAACGAAGCACCTCCTGCAATTATCTCTATCTTCTTAGGAGAACAGTTACAGGATGTTGTGAATCAGTTAGTGACAACTGGAGAAGCAACAAGCTCAAAACAGGGCTCTCCATTGACATCCGGCGTACATACATTACCTGCATTTGAAAAAGACGCTACGGACCGTAACCGTACTTCACCATTTGCATTCACAGGCAATAAGTTTGAGTTCCGTATGGTAGGTTCTACACAGTCTATTTCAGACCCTAACGTTGTATTGAATACGATTGTTGCAGATGAATTATCTATGATCGCTGACAGATTGGAAAAATCTGAAAATCCGATGTACGATGCACATGAAATCGTAAAAGAATTATTAACTGCTCATAAGAGAGTTATTTTCAATGGTAACGGATATTCTGATGAATGGGTTGCTGAAGCTGCGAAGAGAGGTCTTCCAAACTTAAAATCCATGGTAGATGCAATTCCTTCATTAGTAACAAAGAAATCTGTTGAGATTTTTGAAAAACATGGTGTTTATACAAAGGCTGAATTAGAATCCCGTGCAGAGATCATGTTTGAACAGTACTCAAAAGTAATCAATATTGAAGCATTGGCTACATTGGATATTGCGAAAAAGCATATTGTTCCTGCAGTCATCAAATATCAGACCAGTCTTGCTAATTCCATCAATACGATTAAGGCAGCAGCAGATGTTGACACAAGCGTACAGGAAGAATTATTATCAGAAATTACTGCTAATTTAAAAGATTTATATACAGCAATCGGTGAATTAGAAGCAGAAGAAGCAAAGGCTTCCGCTATGGAAGAAGATATTCCTGCTCAGGCAAGATATTACCACGATGTAGTATTTGAAGGAATGAACAAAGTTCGTAAACCAGCTGATAACCTTGAAATGTTAGTTGACAAAGAAGCATGGCCGATGCCAAGCTACGGCGATCTGATCTTTGAAGTATAAGGATTGAAAATGTAATAAAAGAAACCAGACAAAAGTTTTACTGGTTCGAGTAAAGAGAGATGGTATCATCATAAATGGTGATCCCATCTCTTTTATGTTGTATAAAGAATTTTCTGTGCAACAAAAAATGTTCTGCTTATTTGCATATCTTTTATAAATATGTTATGATTGTTTCTAATAGAGTCTAAGTATATGAATTTATGTATGCTATCGATAATATATTTCATTTCGTAATGATAAGCATTCGCAAGAATTTTCCAAGTGAATTGAATGAAGAGAATAGAAGGAGAAAGATATGGTATTTGAAGAAATGTCCCTTGCTGCATTAAAACAATATGCAAAAGAACAGGGAATGAAAGGTATATCCGCGTTAAAGAAAAGTGATCTGATCGAGCGCTTAAAGTCTGAAGAAGAAAAACCAAAAGAAATCAAGAAAGAAATAAAAAAAGAAGGAAAACAGGAAAATAAAAAGGAAGATCGAAGAGGAAGAGAATATCAGAAATCCAAAGATGAAGAAAAGAACCAAAAACTTGCGGATTTGGATAGTGGCGAAAAAGCAGATGGAATTCTAGAGGTTATGCAGGACGGCTATGGATTCATTCGATGTGAGAATTATCTTCCGGGAGAAAATGATGTATATGTTTCTCCATCTCAAATTCGCCGATTTAACTTAAAAACCGGCGATATTTTACGGGGAAGCATTCGCGTAAAGACACAGGGCGAAAAATTCAGTGCATTGCTTTATATCGACTCCATCAATGGATATCATCCATATGAGGCGCAGAAAAGAAAAAACTTTGAAGATCTGACACCGATTTTTCCGGATGAAAGATTGTCATTGGAGACGGACAGCAGTTCAATTCCAATGCGTATGGTAGACCTGTTGTCTCCGATTGGAAAAGGACAGCGCGGGATGATCGTGTCTCCGCCTAAGACAGGGAAAACGACTTTGCTGAAACAGATAGCAAAGAGCATCAGCACGAATTATAACGATATTAAGCTGATCGTTCTTTTGATCGATGAACGTCCGGAAGAAGTAACTGATATCAAAGAAACGATCGAAGGCCCGAACGTAGAAGTGATCTATTCGACCTTCGATGAATTGCCGGAACACCATAAACGTGTTTCTGAGATGGTATTGGAAAGAGCAAAACGCCTTGTTGAACATAAAGAGGACGTGGTAATCTTGTTAGACAGCATCACACGTCTTGCGAGAGCATATAATCTGACGTGTTCGCCAAGTGGACGAACATTGAGCGGCGGTCTGGATCCGGCTGCGCTCTATATGCCGAAAAAGTTTTTTGGTGCAGCCAGAAACATGAGAGAAGGCGGCAGTCTGACGATCCTTGCAACAGCACTTGTAGAGACTGGAAGCCGTATGGATGATGTCGTATTTGAAGAATTTAAGGGAACCGGCAATATGGAATTAGTGCTGAACCGAAGATTGTCCGAAAAACGTATTTTCCCTGCCGTGGATATCGCAAAATCCGGTACGAGAAGAGATGACCTGCTTCTAACGAAAGATGAACAGGAGGTTGTATATGCTTTGCATAAAGAACTTTCCGGTGCAAAGGCAGAAGATATATTAGAACAGATGCTGAATCTGTTTAAACGGACAACGGATAACGCACAGTTTATCGAGTATACGAAGCGTTCATTATTACGAAAATAAATATAAAATATACTTGAAATATACGATTTGGTATGATACAATTTAAAAGCTGTTTATGTTTACAGCTACTAATAATGAAACTAAGAGAATTTCGTTTCGCAACTACGTTGGCAAAATCCAACGAAATAAGATGAAGAGGTGAAGAACATGCGTGAAGGAATCCATCCAAAATATTACCAGGCAAAAGTAGTTTGCAACTGTGGGAATGAATTTGTAACAGGTTCTACAAAAGAAGATATCCATGTAGAAATTTGTTCAAAATGTCACTCATTCTATACTGGACAGCAGAAAGCAAACCAGGCTCGTGGACGTATTGATAAATTCAATCGTAAATACGGAAATCTTTAAGATGAATAAAGACATTATAATAGGTTGGGAATTATCCCAACCTATTTTTTTGTACAGGAAATTTTGATAAATTTGCTATACAAAAAAATGCTATCTTCTATCCTGCATTCTGATATATTGCAAAGGCGATCTAAAGTATTCTGATATATGAAAGATAATTCTTTCATATTTTTTTAGTTATGTTATAATAGTTTGGAAATACAATCATGTTATCATTATTTTAAAATATATGTGAGGTATGTAACATATGAAAAGGACAACAGTAGGCGGTCAGGCTGTAATTGAAGGCGTGATGATGAAAAATGGCGAGCGATGTGCCATTGCTGTTCGTAAACCTGACCATACAATAGAATTAAAAAAAATAACTCAGACCAGTATTACTGATCGGTATGCTCTCCTACGTCTGCCAATTGTACGTGGAGTGGTCAGTTTTGTCGAATCAATGGTTGTTGGAATTCAGACGCTGACATATTCAGCGAGTTTTTATGAGGAAGAAGAAGCTGAGACGGGAAAGTTTGATCAATGGTTTGAAAATACATTCAAAGAAAAGGGTGAATCCATTTTAATGGCATTTACGGTTATTTTGTCTTTGTTTTTGTCTATTGGCATTTTCATGATTTTACCATATTTGATGACAGGATTTTTAGAGGGTAGAATTGCTAACCATACAGTAGTATTGATTTTAGAAGGGCTTCTCAGAATTGCGATTTTTCTTGGATATATTCTTCTCATTTCCCGCATGGAGGATATTCAGCGAGTGTTTATGTATCATGGTGCAGAGCATAAGACGATCAATTGCCTGGAACATGGAGAGGATTTAACGCCGGAAAATGTGAAAAAGCATTCGCGCCTGCATAAACGGTGTGGAACCAGCTTTTTATTTATTGTAATGTTTATCAGCATTTTTTTCTTCTTTTTTATAAAGACGGATACGGTATGGATGCGTGTGTTGTACCGCTTATTGCTGATTCCGGTCATTGCAGGGGTTTCCTATGAATTTATCCGGTTTGCCGGTCAAAGTGATTCAAAGCTTGTCAATATGTTCAGCAAACCGGGCATGATGCTCCAGAAACTGACGACAAGAGAACCGGATCTTGACATGATAGAAGTGGCAATTCAATCAGTAGAAGGCGTTATGAACTGGAAGGAATATGTAGAGGCCGTTCGAAATGGAGAGATTGAGGACTGATGAAGACGTATCGAGAACTGTTAAAAGAAGGAGAACAAAAATTGCAGGTGGCAGAGATCGAGAATGCTGCTGGAGAAGCCTGGTATTTTTTTGAAGATGCATTTTCCATTTCTAAAATGGACTATCTGCTGGATCAGAATCGTATTTGTCTGAATAGAAAGCAAATCGAAAAATATCAACGATATATTAATAGAAGAAGTTCAGAACATATTCCAATGCAGTATCTGCTCGGCAGCCAGGAGTTTATGGGACTCTCTTTTCGGGTGACTCCGGATGTACTGATACCGAGGCAGGATACAGAAGTACTGGTAGAAGAAGTTTTGGATAAGGCTGAACATGCAAAAAGTGTTTTGGATATGTGTACCGGTTCAGGCTGCATTATTTTGAGCCTGGCACGTTATGGGAGTTTCGAACGATGTATTGGAACGGATATTTCAAAAGAAGCGCTGAAGATTGCGAAAGAGAATGGAAAATCTCTGGCACCTATGGTAAAATTTATAAATAGCGATTTGTTTGCGGAAGTAGAAGGATCTTATGATGTGATCGTATCGAATCCGCCATATATTGCAACAGAAGAATGCAGCAGGCTGATGAAAGAGGTAAAGGATTATGAGCCGATGATGGCTCTGGATGGGCACGAGGACGGGCTATATTTTTATCGCCGTATCATCAGAGATGCGAAAAAATATTTAAATCCGGGAGGATATTTATTTTTTGAAATCGGATACGACCAGGGAAAGAGTGTTCCGAAACTAATGGAACAGGCCGGATTTTCAGATATCAGGTTAAAGCAGGATCTGGCAGGACTTGACCGGGTTGTATCTGGAAGATATAGGAACTAGTTTGTAAGGAGGAAGAAAATGTTTGATAAATTAGAAGATTTGGTGGATCGCCTTGCTTCTGTATTAGAGGAGTTGAATGATCCGGATGTCGTAAATGATCAGAAACGTTTCCGAGATTTGATGAAAGAGCAGGCTGAATTGGCACCAATTGTTGAAAAGTACAATGAATATAAGGCAGCACAGGAAAATATCGAGGAAAGTCTTGAAATTTTAGAAGAAGAATCCGATGAAGAGATGAGGGAACTTGCAAAGGAAGAACTGGCAGAGTCGAAAGAACGTGTCGAAGAGTTGGAAAACGAAATTAAGATTCTTTTAATTCCAAAAGACCCGAACGATGATAAGAACGTTATCGTGGAGATTCGTGCAGGTGCCGGTGGAGATGAGGCAGCTTTGTTTGCGGCAGAATTATTCCGCATGTACCGCAGTTACTCAGACAGCCAGAGATGGCGTACAGAATTGATCAGTGCGAATGAGAACGGAATCGGTGGATTTAAGGAAGCTTCCTTTATGATCAATGGTCAGGGTGCTTATTCCAGATTAAAATATGAAAGCGGAGTTCACCGTGTACAGCGTATTCCGGCTACAGAATCCGGTGGACGTATTCATACATCAACCGTTACCGTTGCGATTATGCCTGAGGCAGAAGATGTGGATGTTGAAATTGATATGAATGACTGTCGTTTTGATGTGTTCCGTGCATCGGGAAATGGAGGACAGTGTGTCAATACGACGGATTCCGCAGTACGACTGACCCATATCCCAACAGGGATCGTTGTTTCCTGTCAGGATGAGAAGTCTCAGTTGAAAAATAAAGATAAGGCGTTGAAAGTATTGCGTGCACGTTTATACGATCTGGAACAGCAGAAAGCGCATGATGCGGAAGCAGAAGCACGCCGAAGTCAGATTGGTACCGGCGATCGTGCAGAAAAAATTCGTACTTATAATTTCCCACAGGGACGTGTTACGGATCATAGAATCAAGTTAACGCTTCATAAATTAGACAGCATCCTGAATGGTGATTTAGATGAGGTTATTGACAGTCTGACAGCGGCTGATCAGACAGCAAAATTAGCAAAAATGCAGGAACAGTAAAATGAAAGATGGATATATAAAAGTTGCGGCAGTTACTCCGAAAGTCAGGGTTGCAGACTGCCCTTATAATACGAAACTGATTTTGGATGAAATTGCAGATGCAAGAAAAAAAGAGGTCAACCTGATCGTGTTTTCTGAATTGACGATCAGCAGTTATACTTGCGGAGATCTGTTTTTACAGGGACCATTGTTGCGCGAGGCCAAAAAGGGTCTGTTGGAAATCGTAAAGGCAACGGAAGGCGATTCGATGGTCGTTGTTGTTGGTGTACCATATGTTGTACATCAGAAGTTATATAATTGTGCGGCGGTGATACAAGATGGATGCATTCTCGGAATGGTTCCGAAGACGCATTTGCCGAATTATAATGAATTTTATGAAGCAAGACATTTTGCACGGGGAAAGAAAAACGTTGAAATCCTTACGATTGCTGATCAGCTCGTTCCATTTGGAACCAATCTTTTATTTGAATGTGAGGAGATTCCGGAATTTGTGATTGCGTGTGAAATTTGTGAGGATTTGTGGGTGCCATTACCTCCGAGCACCAGACATGCAATGGCAGGTGCTACGATCATATGCAATACATCTGCCAGCGATGAGACAACGACCAAGGAAAATTATCGTCGAAATCTTGTTTCCAATCAGTCTGCACGTTTGGTTTGCGGATATATTTATGCGAATGCGGGCGATGGGGAGTCAACACAGGATGTCGTCTACAGTGGACACAATCTGATCTGCGAGAACGGAAGTATTCTGGCAGAGGCAAAGCGTTTTGCAAATGAGACGGTCTATGCGCAGATCGATCTGCAGAGATTGTCTTCCGAACGGCGCCGCATGAATACGTTTTTGGATGAATCGGAAGAAGAGTATGTCAGAGTAAAATTCAGTATGGATATCAAAGATGTCCCGTTAGAAAGGGAATATCCAAGAACGCCGTTTATTCCGTCTGATCGTGCGGAGCGGGACAAACGCTGTGATGAGATCCTGACGATTCAGGCGATGGGATTGAAAAAACGTTTGGAGCATACAAGATGTCAGAGTGCAGTCATCGGTATTTCCGGAGGGCTCGATTCGACGCTGGCTGTCCTTGTCACTGCCAGAGCGTTTGACATGCTGGGTATTCCACGGAAGAATATGATTTGCGTGACGATGCCGTGTTATGGAACGACGGACCGTACTTATACAAATGCAATCACGTTAATTGACCGATTAGGCGCGACTTTAAAAGAAATCAATATTATCAAGGCTGTTGAGCAGCATTTTGCAGATATCGAACATGATGAACATGTTCATAATGTGGTGTATGAGAATTCTCAGGCACGTGAACGGACGCAGATTCTAATGGATATGGCGAATAAATACAACGGCATGGTAATTGGAACCGGTGACTTATCGGAACTGGCGCTTGGATGGGCTACGTATAATGGCGATCATATGTCCATGTATGCGGTGAACTCATCTGTACCAAAAACGCTGGTGCGCTATCTTGTTCTCTATTATGCGGAGACAAATGGAGATCAGACATTGACCGATGTTTTGATGGATGTCTTAGATACTCCGGTTAGCCCGGAATTACTGCCGCCGGAGGATGGAAAGATTTCACAGAAGACAGAAGATTTGGTAGGACCATATGAATTACATGATTTCTTCCTATATTATATGCTTCGTTTTGGATTTGCACCTAAGAAGTTATTCCGCATGGCGAAGAAAACATTTGACGGTATATATGATGTGCCGACCATTTACAAATGGCTTCGAACGTTTGTATGGAGATTTTTTGCACAACATTTTAAACGTACCTGTCTGCCGGATGGTCCAAAAGTCGGTTCGGTTGCAGTATCCCCAAGAGGGGATTTAAGAATGCCGACAGATGCCAGTGTTAATTTATGGATTCAGGAGCTGGAATTTTTAAAAGAAGAACTCGGTTTAGAATAAATTTTGGATCAACGATCTTTGTGTAAAGCAAAAATATCAGGGACACCTCAATGGCGTTCCTGATATTTTCTTTTTGTTGCGAGTCCGCCGCGAAGATGTCGCTCCGCCTTGTTGAAGTCCAGAATTTGATTGACTTCTTTTGAAAGTGCGGGATTGATTTCCGGAAGGCGATCGCGAAGATCCTTATGTACGGTTGATTTTGAAATCCCGAATTGTCTGGCTGTTGCACGCACCGTTGATTTGTGGGAAATGGTATAATCCGCAACGGTTAAGATTCGTTCTACAATATAATCGCGCATATTATCTTGCTCCAATAAACTTGTTACAATCTATGCGGGAAAAATAAGAATTATACTTTCAAAAAAAATTGGGGTATTTGAAAATACCCCAAAAGTCTGTTATGATTCACTGAATCCACTGGATAATGATTTTTCAAAAGCCAATAATTGTTCCATAGGCTTTGAAATGCTGAGATTATGCCGAATACTCATACGAAGATTGGAGTAATTTGTTCGGAAACTAAATCCCTTTGGTGCAAAAAATCATTAGTTTCATATGGCTTACGACTCATTGCCATATCAAATACAATATCTAAAAACTGATTCTGATGGAAGGTCTTTCTTGTAAATTCCTTGCGGTATGCAGGAACTAACTTCTGCTCTATTATACATTGATAAAATTCCTGTAATTTAGGGTCAGAACTTTCTTTTAAGAAAAAGTAGTCTCCATCTAATATAGCATTCGCCTGCTCCCGGGTGATTGGAATCAGTTCTTTTGTAACGACATTCATGTCCTTCTCTTTTTTTTCAAGGAAAACATCTTCCATATCCTCCATTACAATGGAATAATCTGCAGGAAAATCCGCTGTCTCACTATGAAATGTGACTTTGCGGATATATGTAGAGAGCATACTTTTTGTTTTATCTTCCAGTTCAATAAATTCGCGTTCTTTTTTCTTGTATTCCGTCATATTCGTAGTACGAATGACTTCCGTATACATAATCTTGCTCATACAGTAACCTCCTGTGACTGGGTAATGACCAGTCTCTGCAATATGCAGACAT
>JAUNOI010000029.1 GCA_030531165.1 Lachnospiraceae bacterium | reverse complement strand
CCATATGGGTTCTTTAAAAGCATTACGTCCGATTGTCTCTAAAATACATATTGACAAATGGCTATCATTTTTTAACTTAGAATCAATGAGATACAGCAAGATAAAAACTCTCTCAATTGGTACTCAGCAAAAAATTAGCATTATACAGGCGCTATTAAATGATCCTGAAATTTTGATTTTAGATGAACCTACAACTAACTTGGACCCTATTGAAAGAAATCATTTACTCAAACTATTGTCTCAACTTTCTCGTGAGAAAATAATAATATATTCAACGCACATTGTATCTGACATTGAATCCTTTACAAAAAATGTTATTATCTTAAAGAATGGTGAGGTTGTACAAAGTGGTACTATATCTGAACTGATTGCAAGTATTCCACTTCCTATATGGACAACCAGACTGTTCCCCGAAAATTATACAGATGCGGCAAACCAATTAAAAATTATAAACCATATTTCAAACGGAAAAGAGGTCATAATAAAAAGCATTTCGGATACACCACCATATGCAACATCGCAAAGAGCTACTCCTACATTAGAGGACTGTTATCTATACATATTAAATTCATAACTTGTTCCAATATTATGAGTGCTATGTAGAAATCAATTGGAGACTTGTCAATTTATGGATCATTTACATAAAAAAAGAAAAAAATCTTAGAAAATCTAAAATCTTTTTCTTTTTAGCCATTAGATATAAGATCCTGCATGTAAATTTATCTTTAATAAATCTCATACATCTTATTCAATTGTTCCAGATATCGCTGTATCTGGTTTTCTTCATATTCGTTAATCGGCCGTCCGGAATAAAAATATGTGACGCCGGGGCTGTCCTGTCGTTCATAGGCTTCTTGGGGCAGCACACGCATTAGCTGGCGGATCGTCCCTTCGTTGCCGTCGGCAAAGTGGATGTCTTCTCCAAATACCGTTTTAAAATGTTCTTTAAAATAGTTAAAATGCGTACATCCCAATACCACATATTCATACTGTGTCAGATCAAAATCCTTCAATTCCGTCCTCAGGTATTCATCGATTTCCGGACTGTCAAAGTTACAGCGTTCTGCAAAGCGAACTAGCATTGGCAGCGGAAATTTGTCTACTTTATGATGCGCGTCTACCTGAGCGATCAGATGATCTAATTTTTCTCCATAAATAGTAATCGGCGTCGCAGTTACAAAAATACGCTTGTTTTCATCTTCTTGCATACGAACTGCCTTTTTTACAGCCGGCTCCATACCCACGATCGGTACAGGAAATGTATTTCGAAACTCTTTTTTTGCAACACTTGTCGCTGTATTGCATGCGATCACAATTGCGTCCACACCCTGATCGATCAAAAAATTCAGTGTCTCTTCCACATATCCTTTGATTTCTTCCCTCGTTTTTTCTCCATAAGGCACATGTTTTTCATCTGCATAATAAAGAAACTCTGCATTTGGCAGCACTTTCTGCGCATGATGCAGCACTGACAAACCTCCGATTCCGGAATCATAAATACCTATTTTCATTTGCTGCTACCTCTTAAATCTGTTATTGATATTGCCTGCAATCTTTCTTATAAATTCTACAAACATCGACAGATACCGGAATACCGGCTCCGTAATAATTGCAAAAATCACCATTAGCATCGCACACTGTCTTGAAATACTTGTAATGGAAAATAAATGGCTGACATATAGCATACAGAACAACCAGCCCGCGATCATAGCCACAATCAGTATCTTATGCCCTGTTGTCATTGGCTGGGCAATTCTATATAGCACCATAAATCCTACGATCGATACGAGGATCGTGCAGGATGTCGATACACAATCCGCATCAACATGGAATTCCCTGCAGAACATGACAAGTCCACTGACAACGATAAAATTCGTCAAAGCTGCCGGGAATGCCTTTATGAATACATTCGACATAAATTTCCCTTTAATCTGATCCTTGTTCTGCTCCAGTGCGAGGAAAAATGACGGTACGCCGATCGTAAACATGCTGATCAGTGAAAGCTGTGAAGGCTCAAGCGGATAATCCAACATCAGAATCATGGAAAAGACTGCTAACAGCATGGAAAAAATATTCTTTACCAAATATAAACTGGCAGTCCTCTGAATATTATTCACGACCCGACGTCCTTCCATCACAACCGACGGCATACGTGAGAAATCGGAGTCCAGCAACACAAGCTGTGAAACCTGAGCCGCTGCTTCACTTCCAGATGCCATCGCAATACTACAGTCCGCATCTTTTAAGGCGAGTACATCGTTGACGCCGTCGCCGGTCATCGCAACCGTCTTGCCCTGCTGCTTTAATGCTTTTACGAGCTGCCGCTTCTGCTTTGGCGTAACACGTCCAAATACCGTATATTGATCCGCGGCATCATACAACGCTTCCTTTGTCTCTAATGTCGATGTATCTATATACTTTTCTGCATTTGCAATTCCTGCTTTCTTCGCAATTTCAGAAACTGTCCCCGGATTATCCCCGGAGATTACCTTAATCTCTACTTCTCGTTCGGCAAAATATGAAAATGTTTCGATCGCACCTTTTCGAATCGCATTAGACAGATACACAAATGCAAGCGGACGAACTTTGTCCATGAGAGGTCTGCCGTCCAATACTCCTTCATAAATACCAAATACAAGTACCCGGTATCCTTTTAAACTATATTGCTCAATCTGTTCTGCATAATGTGCGTATTCCGTTCTTAGCACAAATTCCGGGGCACCCAACACATAATTGCAGCCCGATATAACAGCCGCACTGTACTTTGTCTCAGAAGAAAAAGAAAATACCCGTTCTGCCGAAACCCCCGTCGATTCCTGAAAATACTCCTGCATCGCTTCCATGGTTGCATTGTCCGTCTCCATATTCGCTGCAAAATCAGACAGCATCTGATGAACATTTTCCTTATTTTCTGATCCGACAGGCTCAAATCCGCTGACTTCCATCTCTGGAACTGTAATCGTTCCTGTCTTATCGACACATAATACATTGACTCTTGCAAGTGTTTCAATACACTTCATATCGTGAAGCAGGATCTGCTGCTTCGCAAGACGCATGGCACTGACCGCCATTGCAACCGTCGCAAGCAGGTACAGTCCCTCCGGAATCATACCGATAATCGCTGCAACCATGCTCGTAACGCTCGCCTGAAATGACATGCCACCGAACACAAACTGCTGGATAAATAATACGATTCCGATCGGCAGAATAATAATTCCGACGATCCTCAGCAATTCATCCAGAGCACGTATCATCTCTGATTGTTCTTCATCTTTTGATTTCGTAGCCTGCAGTGTTAGTTTCGATATATACGAATCTTTTCCGACTTTTTCCAATTGTCCTGAACATTTGCCTGACACGATAAAACTTCCTGATAACAGCGTATCCCCGGCACGCTTGATGATCTCATCCGATTCTCCTGTGATTAGTGACTCATTCACAGAAACTTCTCCGTCCAGCACAACGGCATCCGCCGGAATCTGATTGCCTGCTGAAAATATGACGACATCGTCTAACACCAGCTTATCGGCTGCTATCTCTCTTATCTCCCCTTCACGCAGCACATTCGCTTTCGGTGCATTTAATATTGACAAGTTATCTAACACCCTTTTTGATCTTATTTCCTGAA
Source organism: Lachnospiraceae bacterium (assembly GCA_030531165.1). Taxonomy (GTDB): domain Bacteria; phylum Bacillota; class Clostridia; order Lachnospirales; family Lachnospiraceae; genus Fimousia. The sequence goes on along the minus strand of JAUNOI010000029.1, from coordinate 22,209 downwards.
AAATACCAATGCAGGTATTCGCTATAATGATCGGTAAAAATGTCAGATCCCGAAAAGCGCCCGCGATCAGGAGCAAAAGAGCTAGAATTAGAAAAATCAGATTGAAATAAGTAAAAACATTCGAATGAATAATCTCTTTTGCCGTTTTTGTAGACGAATCTACTTTTGTATTGACAGCACGTGCCATCATATGCTCTGCAACCTGCTCTTTCGTCAGTCCGATATCCTTATCCGGCTGAAATCTTCTAACTTCTATTACCTTCTCTATTTCTTCTACTTCTTTTTCCGGTTCTTCCTGAATTCTACTTCCTATCTTCAAGTGATCTCCTCCATTTTGAAATAGTCTTTTCTTCATGCATGATTTTCATACTATTATAATGCTTATCCATCATTTATCTACATATTTTAAAATGCTCTGCGGATATATTTTTTTAATCTCTTTTGAATCCTGAAACGAAATCAGATAAAATTTGTCTCCGATATGCGTCTTTTCCCACAACTTGATATCCTGCTCTGATGCAGCATAACAGCTCTTTTTGGTAAAATAAAAATATCGCTTCGTACCTCCGATACTAGATTTTATCCTTTTTTCGATGCACCTTCCTTCCCGAATGACCAGATTCTCAGAGCTGATTCTCTTTTTCATCTTATTCGACCTGATAATTTCCGCAATGCCAATTCCCACAACGATAAGACTTATGAATGTTGCCGGCAGCCTTCCCGAACCATAACACAAGACTCCTGTGATAACTCCCGCAAATACGGCAATCGCACCCAGTCGTGCCGGTTTTGTTCCATATTCTTTGATCAGGTTTGCGCGAACATGATCGATCGTAATTTCCCGTCTCATATATCTGCCTTTCTCTTAGTTTCTGATTATTCCCAGGTGTAACCTTCCCGGTATCCACCTCGCGGAGTACCTGTCTCCTGGGCCAAAATTACAGCCATTTCTTCTTCTGTCAGCCGAAAATCAAAGACACTCGTATTTTCCATCATCCGGTGCTCTTTTACTGATTTCGGAATTGCCGTAACACCGCGCTGCATATGCCACCGCAAAATCACCTGAGCAGTCGTTTTGTCGTATTTTTGTGCAATCTCTTTGATTACAGGATTGTTCAGGTCATCTCCTCTGCCGAGCGGACTCCAGACTTCCGGCTGAATTCCCTGTTCCTGACAATAGAGAACAAGATCATTCTGTGAAAACGTCGGATGACTTTCAATCTGGTTGATCATCGGTTTGATCTTCGCCGTTTTTAACAAGTCTTCCATGTGATGTTTCTGAAAGTTACAAACACCGATACCCTTTACTTTTCCTTCTTCGTATAACTCTTCCAGAACCTTCCAAGAGCCTGTAACATCGCCCATCGGCCAATGCAGCATATACATATCAATATAGTCAAGTTGGAGATTATCCAGACTTTTTTCAAATGTAGGACGGACTTTATCCACTTCCATATCGGTAAACCAGATCTTTGTAGACACAAAGATCTCTTCGCGTGGAATTCCGCTCATCTGAATTCCCCTGCCAACTTCGGGTTCATTTTTATAAAACATCGCAGTATCGACACGGCGATACCCGAGTTTCAATGCCGTCGACACAGCGCCTGCCGCCTCATCCCCATAAGCATCCCACATGCCGAGTCCGATCTTCGGCACGCTGATTCCATTATTTAATGTAATTTCTTCCATATACATAAGAGTACCTCCAGGTTATCGTTTATTTTGATTTACTTTATCCGCAATCCATTCCCACGCGGACAGTCCGGTTCCATCATCGGTTTCATCATTATCGTAATAAATCCATGACAAATGTCCCATATATTGATATGGATTGCCGTCTTCATCTTGATACCGACCGGATGTATCGATCACATGGTCCGTTACCGATACGTGTAAATCTTTGCAACCCGCTGCTTTCAACCGTTCAATCGTAGGAACCGCATGCAATTCTGGAACGACGATCGGATCGTCTTTCGAATAAACAAAGTACAATGGCACATCCACCAGGCGTTTGATGCTTTCATCGCTGATCGTTCGATCTGGAACCGATTCACAGATCGGGATCGCAGCAGTGTATTTGTCCGGACGATTCATCGCAAGCATCAATGTCATGTATCCTCCATTTGAGCATCCTGCAAGTACGACCTGCTTCGCACCGACTTTTTCCGCATACAGATCGATAAACCGGTCCAAAGACTCTGTATAATATGAAGTGCCGTCTGCCTGAATTGCCGCCTGATTGAAATTGGTCCGTTTTCCATCCGCATCCATCCAATAGGTCGGACACTGCGGCACTAAAACATGTGCGCCTCCTACCATGCTCTGGAACTTCTCTCCTGCCATCGTGCATCCTCTTCGTCCTAACAGAGGCAGATAGGCATCACTTCCTTCCATCTGCCCTTCTCCAAGTCCATGAAGCCATACAAACAGAAGATCTGTTTTCTTTTCTGGGGTATAAACTGCATAATCATATGTAATTCCATCATCCATCGTATAGCTTTTCTTTTCAAATGCATCCGCCGCAGTCGTCTTTTTGGTATACACCGGCTCAATGTCAAAGTCATATTCTCCACTATAATCGAACAACAATTCATATGGATCACTCCAAATAAAAATCTGGCATTCCGATGTGCATACGAGCGGTGTTCCCTCTTCCGGACTTACATATAATTCTACGACAAGATGATCTGCTGGACCATCTGTCTTCTCTCCCAATGCGTTACATAAATAAAGATCCGTAACCGTTCTTTCCGAAATCTGCTCATAAATATCAAATGCAGGCGTCGATTCATCCGTAACCATCTTTCGCTCCATCACCTTTAATTTTGAAATATCCGGCACAGCGATCTTACGCTCTAATGTGATGATCGCTTTATCCACCGCACATCCCCAGTCATAGTTTCCGACATATATCTGATATGTTCCGTAAACCATATTTTTTGAACTCATAATACCGTCCTCCCAATCTGCTTTTCTGCAGTCACAATACATTTTTTTCATTATAAAACAATGTGCCTGATAATGCAAACCGGACAGAACATGTTTTCCATGTTCTGCCCGGGTTTTTCTTATCAAAAACAGAGGTCTGTCATTACAGCTATAAAATTTTATTGCTTTACACTCTCTTTCGCAGATTATTACAGCGTCTGCTCAGTTCTTCCGATAATATCGTCCTGCGTTTGCTTCGAAAGCACATTGAAAAATGCGGAATAGCCTGCCACACGGACAATCAGATCTTTATGCTTTTCTGGATGCATCTGCGCATCTAACAGAGTCTCTTTGTCTACAACATTATACTGTACATGATATCCTTCAAGACGGTTAAAGAATGTTCGAATCATCATGATCAGTTTCATCTTATTCTCTTCCGTCGATAACATCGCAGGCGTCACTTTCTGGTTCAGCAATACGCCACCTGTGATTTCATGCGTATCGAGTTTGGAAACGGATTTGAATACTGCGGTCGGTCCGTTCTGATCCATCGCATGTGCTGGAGAACATCCTTCTGCCAAAGGTGTTTTCGCATGTCTGCCATCAGGAGTTGCTTCCGTTCCCATACCCTGGCCGACGTTCGCCGAAATACTGGATGTACCGGCATAACGGATACCACCGATCGGTCCCCTTCCAAAACGCGTATTCGGATAATTTTTAATATCTTCAATATACGTTGCATAAGCATCTACGACCAGTTGATCGACATAGTCATCGTCATTTCCATATTTTGGCGCGTCGTAGATTAACATATTCTGGATCTTTTTGCTTTCCGGACTTGTAAAATCATCCTGCATCGCATTCCAAAGCTGTTCCTGCGTGATCTTCTTTTCTTCATAAACCAGTTTTTTGATCGCCGCGAGAGAATCCGCCATGTTCGCGATTCCAACCTGAAGCCCGGAAATATAGTCATACACTGCACCGCCCTGCTTGATCGTCTTGCCGCGTCCGATGCAGTCCTCAGTTAACGCCGAACATAAAATATCCGGTACATCTCTTTCCAGTGCAAGATCAATCGCATTTTCCACGATCACGCTCGCACGCGTCAGCTCACGCAGGGATTTATCCCATGCATCCATCAATTCTTCATATGTTTTAAAATCTTTAAAATATCCATATCCTTTGACAAAGCGTTTTCCAGTTGTCACATCAACTCCATTATTCATGACCGCGAGCAAAAGTCTTGGAAAATTAATATAGCTCATGCCGGTACAGCGATAGCCCCATTTTCCCGGAACCGCTGTTTCGACACATCCGATTGCTGAATAATTATATGCATCCTCTTCTGCTACGCCCTTTTCCATAAACGATGGGATAATAACTTCATCGTTATTAAATGCAGGCATTCCGGTTCCGAGTTTCATGACTTCGATTGCTTCATCCATGAATGCCTTATCCAATCCTGCATGATACCGAACAGTCAGATTCGGCTGTGGCAGCCTCGTCTGCGCAACGGATCTTAACACAAGAAAGCTTAAACGGTTTACCGCATCTTTCTTATCCGTCGTCTGTCCACCGATCGTCACATTCTGATACATCGGACTTCCGGCACTCGACAATGTGTGTGCCTGACTCCGCACCTTATTGACCGTCAATGTCTTAATCCAGAGGTTGTCCAGTAATTCGACAACTTCATCTTCGGTAATCAGATTCTGATCCAGATCATGCTGTAAATACGGATACATATACTGGTCAAACCGTCCATAGGAAAGGGAATGTCCGTTTGACTCGATCTGTAGGATCAACTGAATAAACCATACGGACTGAATCGCTTCCCGAAACGTTTCCGCAGGTTCATACGGAATTTTTTCACAGATACGCGCAATCTCCAACAATTCCACTTTTCTCGGTTCATCAGCTATTTCCGCTTTTTCTCTCGCAAGCGCCGCAAACCGCTTGGCATACGTCTTGACCGCCTGGATCACGATCAATACCGCATGATAAAATGCGTATTTATCGATGCTTTCCGGAATCGTCAGATCCAGACTTTCTTTCGCTTTTTTCGTTCTCTCTTCAAACCCTTTTAATCCGTTTTTTAAAACCTGCTCATAGTCGACTGCCAAATGCGCATCTCCGGCATTTAACTTTCCTTCCATACCGAAAAGTCCGGTCTCCATGTAGACATCGACTTCTTTTGGCAATAATGCGCCTCCTTTGGCACGCAGGTTATTATTCTCCCAAAACGGTGCGATCGATCTCAGATCTTCTTTCGTCTCTTCCGTAATATAAAAGACATCTCCATCCCTCTTTTCAAACAGATCGAGTTCGTTCATAACAAACTCCATCGTGTATTCCGGGAAAATCGGTGCATCTTTATTCGATTCCGCCTGATTTCCGACGATCAAAGTCTCATCCTCAATATATATCGTCATCTTCTCTAAAATATTCTGTAACATCAACGCGCGCTTCATTACGCTCGGCTGATTTAGATTCGCTTTATAACTTTCCGTTGCAAGCAGCGCTCTCTCTGCACTGATATACGGTTTTTTATCTAAAACCTGTTCGCGAAAAGCACTCATTCTCGGTGTCAGATCGCCAAAATGTTCTACATTTTTCATAATAACTCCTTTCGGCATTTTCATTTGAAAGTTCTTTTATTTAAATAGTAGCATATCTTTTTAATTAGTCAATAGAATTTCATAAAAAAGTTTCATTCGTAAGTTATATTCATTTTATTCATAAATATAATTTACATTTTTTTTGCCTTATGATAAGATAATGGCAAAGGAGTGTGATGATAACATGAAAGGTAACATCTTTAACATACAGAAGTTTTCAATTCATGACGGTCCGGGTGTCCGCACAACTGTATTTTTAAAGGGCTGTCCGCTTCAATGTGCATGGTGTGCAAACCCAGAATCTCAAGACGATCAGATTCAGATTTTATATGATGAGAGAAAATGCGTACATTGCCAGACCTGCGTCCATACCTGTCCGCAGCATGCGATCTCTTATGACAACAAGATCCACATCGATGACAAGTTATGCGTCGGCTGCCTGCAATGCATTTCCAACTGTCCACAGCGTGCACTTTCTCACGAGGGTGAGATGAAAGATCTGGAAGAAGTTGTACATACATGCTTACAAGATATTGATTTCTACGAAGAAAGTGGCGGCGGTGTAACGATTTCCGGCGGTGAGGGCATGTGCCAACCGGACTTTGTTGAAGCCCTGATTCAAGAATTGAAGAAAAGCAATATTCATACTGCAATAGAAACGACCGGCTGCGTCAGTCCTGCCGTTTTTCAAAGGCTTGCCCCTCAATTTGATCTGCTTTTATATGATGTAAAGCAATATGATTCGGAAAAACACTGGAAAGGTACAAAGATGGGCAATGAACAGATCATCGAAAACCTAACATGGGCAAGCGAACGAGGATTAAACATCCTACCAAGAATTCCTGTCATCCCCGGATTTAATGCGGAACTTGAGGACGCTGAAGGAATCAGCAATCTCCTGCTCCAGATTGGTTTGAAAAAAGCCCAACTGCTTCCGTTCCATCAGTTCGGAGAGAATAAATACAAGTTGTTGGACCGGAACTATGAATTAAAGGAAGTACCCGCCTTGCATCCGGAAGATTTAACTGATTACCAGAAAATCTTTTTAGACAAAGGAATAAACTGCTTTTTCTAAAGCTTATTGAATATTAACTTATATGATCCGCATTTCATCATGCAAATCTACGGCACGAACAATCAAAAGGAGAACATTCGTGAAAAAAAGAAGCAATCAGATATTAGAACTATTGGCAAAACAGGAAAAAATCGAAGTCGCAGCACTTTCGGAACAATTGGGTGTATCTCAAGTAACGATCCGTAAAGATCTTGATAATCTTGAACAAAAGGGAATCGTCAAACGTGAACATGGATTTGCGATTCTGGCAACGACGAACGATATTCTCGGCCGACTCGCCTATCATTATGAAGAAAAGACGATCATCGCTCAAAAGGCAGCGTCGCTCATCCATGACGGCGACACAATCATGATCGAAAGCGGAAGCTGCTGCGCAATTCTTGCAGATACTTTGACCGAATGTAAGAAGAACCTGACGATCATTACAAACAGCGCATTCATCTCCGACTATATCCGCCGCAAGTCCGGCTGCCAGATCGTCTTAATGGGCGGCATTTACCAACAAGATTCGCAGGCGATTGTCGGACCAATGGTCCGCCAGTGTGCAGAAAACTTTTATGTCAATTACTTTTTTATCGGCGTTGACGGCTATTCAGAACAGACCGGATTTACCAATCAGGATCAGATGCGCGCGCAGGCAGTACGGGATATGGCGACACAGGCAGATCAGGTTATCGTTTTGACGGAAAGCGAAAAGTTTGACCGTCGCGGGACGACTCCGATGAATCTGAAGGACAAGATCAAGATGGTAATTACCGATGAACACATCTCCGAGGAGACGAAAGAAGTTTTAGGCAGGAATCATATCGAAGTGGTAACTGCGTAATGAAAATTTCTTTCTTATAGAATATAAGCGCAACATAAAAATCCGGCCATCGGCCGGATTTTTTGAAAAGAGAGGATAAAAAATATATGAAAAACTATTCTAGCAAACTTCTTGCTTTCGTTTACTATGGTTCTATTATATTTTTTCTCCCATACAAAATCAATTTGTAAACTGTAAACTTTCATAAAGAATCTGTAAACAATTCTGAATAAAATCCAATGTTTCTTAAGTTACTCTTAGGATTTTAAAATTTTATAAGCTATGCTGTCTGAACCTGTTTTTCCAAAAATATCTTTCCAAATGCCCATCTCGTAAATGGAGCCGCAGCAAACATATTCCAGAAAAATGCCATCGGAAAGTTTTTTAGAAACGTCCCGACCCAGATTGCCGGAAGCTGTGTAACCGGCTGATGTGCAAGAATAATATTAAACAAAATCGAAGCAACCATGCTCATCGTCGGACACATGACCGCAACCGTTCCCGCCTGCCTCATCAACTGACAAAAATAAGGATTATCTTTTTTCGGATTGCAGTGCTTCTCCATAAATGCTGCCCCCATCCGATTCCCCCACAGATTGGAAAACAGGAATACAAAGATTCCCATATAAAGAGCCTCGATGAGTGCCGCCAAAAATACGGAATTATCCATGCTGCTAAATCCTCCTGCCGCTATATGAAATCCCTCTTTGATCGCAATGTTATAAACTTCCATTCCATAAGCCATTGAATAAGACATGATCAGCCCAAATACAATGCCCTGCATTTTATTTTTTGGCATACCTTTAACCTTCCTTTCATTACATAAAGAAAAGACGCAGTTTATTCTCGATTGAAAACAGACTACGCCTTTTGACTTATTTCTATTTCTGCCATATATCGAATCCCACATACGAGATCCTCCACCTTTTATCAGGCACGAGTTATTTTAACACTCTGAAATCAAAAAATGCAAGGATTTTTTGCAAACCAATAAAATATTACCAATATTTTTTCACATACTTATGAAACAGACATACTTCTCTGATTCATCAGATAAATGGAAAACAACACTACCGCCATCCCAGCCATATTCATCCATCCGATATTTTCCCGATAAACCAATATTCCCAACACGGCCGCAACGACAGTTTCTACGGAAGCGATCACCGGGACTTTGCTGCTTTCGGTAATCCGCTGTAATCCATAATAATACAGCACATATCCGATCGCCGTCGGGATCAGCGCCAATAATATCCCATACGAAATCAAGCTCCAATCGGTCATCAATGCCATATCCTGCCATGGCTTTGCCGGGATGAATAACAGCAGTGCCGCGAACAGATAACTATACGTACTCATAACAAATGGATCCGTATTTTCAGCCGCGAATCGTCCGAAAATTGCTGTCATTCCATAACAGATTCCGGCTCCCACTCCACACAATAATCCTGTGACCGCCAGTGTTCCCACGTCGATCGTTCCACCGGTCGCCGCAAGAATGCATCCTGCAACGTTCAATATCAAAGCAATGACTTTTTTCGTATTTGCTTTTTCAGAAAAACAGATTGCCGAGACAATAAAAGTAAATACCGGGGCTACATTCAGAAGAACCGCACTGATCGTAACACCCGCATGTTCAACTGCATAGCAATAAAAAATATTATAGATGCCATGGCATACAATCCCAAGCAATGCACTGGATATCAGGGATCTTTTTCCGATCATCAGGCTCTTATGACCGCATTTAAAACATGTGAGAACAAGCATCATCCCAAAAGCAAAAAATACTCTTAAAAAACTGATCAGCAGTGCATCCGCCCCGCACATCTGCATTTGTTTGATAAATAATCCGATCGTTCCCCACAGGGCTCCTGCAGCAAACACAAGTGCATATCCTGCAAATTCCTGATTTCTTAATCTATCCAATGTAAAAAGCTCCTCTCTTATCCATCGTATTGACTACTTCCTGAAAGTCAGGCGTGAGTTCCTCTAATTCGATATCATATAATTCTGACAGATAGTGTTCCGTAAAGATTTCTTCCGGTCTGCCGCATCGATCCACAACTCCATCTTTAAAACACGCGATCTTATCCGAAATTTTACGGGCAAGTTCTACTTCATGGAGAGACATGATCACTGTCAATTTCTTTTCTCTTGAAAGCCGCTGTATGATCGATAAAAATTCCAGTTTATGCTTGATATCTAAAAATGAGGTTGGCTCATCTAACAGGATAATATCCGGCTGCTGCGCAAGTGCACGTGCCAGCATGACCCTCTGTCTCTGCCCATCACTGATCTTTGTAAAAATCTGTTCTCTGATATCCATAATTTTAGTCAGTTTCATCGCATCTTCCACGATCTGATGATCCTTTTTACTTAATATGCCGAATTTCCCTGTATAAGGATATCGCCCCGTCCCTACAACATCCCTTACCGTCATCATTTCCGTTCGAAGACGGTCTGTCAGCACAACTGCCATCTGTCTGGAAAGTTCTGCCGCACTGATCTTTTCCATCGACATGTTATGAATCATAACAACACCCGCAATCGGTCGCAGCTGTCGAATGATACTTCTTAAAACCGTCGTCTTTCCTGCACCGTTCGGCCCGATTAATGTCAAAATTTCTCCGCGTTTCAGGCAAATCTCCATATCAGAAACAATCGGGACACCATCATATCCAACTGTCAAATGTTCGGTTTGAAAATAGTATTCCTGTTCGAACACGTTAAATCCCTCCATTTCTTTGTCTCACCATAATATAAATTACGATCGGCGCACCAAATACTGCTGTGATCGTACTGACAGAGATCTCAGTCGGTGCGAACATGACTCTGCTCAACAGATCGCAAAACAGGCAGAAGATTCCGCCGCCCAAAAAGCAAGAAGGTATCATCAGAATCGGCTTTGCCGTCTGCATCAGGTTCTTTGCCAGATGCGGCACCGCAATACCTACAAAAGAAATCGGACCTGCAAATGCCGTCACGCAGGCAGACAAGATACTCGAAAAAATCACTAATACAATTCGAAACAATTTAATATTCACTCCCATATTCTGGGCATATACCTCTCCGAGCTGATAAGCACTCATCGGCTTGGATAACAAAAAAACAAAAAGAGAGCACGCCGTAACGACAGTTGCCATAATTTCTACATGGCTCCATGTAATGCCTGAAAAGCTTCCAAGCGACCAGTTATGTAAGTTCACGATGTTTGAATCATCCGCAAATGTGACGACAAACTCCGTAATTGCTGAACAAATATAGCCGATCATAACTCCCGCTACGATCAGCATGGACATCTTATCCACCGCTCTCGATAACAGCAGTACAAAACCCATCGCAAGAACAGAGCCAAAAAATGCCGCGATAATCATCGTCAATGATGTGATCTTGATCCCACAACTAAGCGCAAATACCATAACAAGCGCCACGACCATTTTCGCCCCTGAAGAGATGCCGAGTACAAATGGCCCCGCAATCGGATTGTGGAAAAATGTCTGCAGCAGATACCCCGACAAAGCGAGTGCACCACCGAGAATCAACGCAGCAAGCGCGCGCGGAAATCGGATCTGCATCACGATATCATGATACATCTCATCCCCACCGTTTCCTGACAGCATGGATAAAACGCTCTGCACCGGAATCTTCACGCTGCCGATACAGATATTTGCCGCCAGAAGCACGCACACGCAGACTGCCAAAAACACAAATCCGATGATATATCTTCTTTTTTTTCCATTTTTCATATACACAGCCCTCTTTGCATTTATTTTAATTGGTAAAGATAAGTCATATTCTGATCTCCAACCAACATTTTATGAATATCCGATATGATCGTACCGAGTTCCATCGTCGATTGATACAGATCTTGTGCAGTACAGTAGACATGCCCTTCCTTTACTGCTTTCATCCTGGAAAGCAACTCATGTTTTGACAACAGATCATCCAGACGCTCCAATTCGCCTTCAATTGTGCTGTTATAGATGATATAATCCGCATCCTTTGCGTTTTTATAAAATTCCTCCATCTGCATATTGATCGTCGAAGAAGCATTTTCCTCTTCATTTCCCAAATCGGAAAAAATATACGAACCTCCTGCCATAGCGATCATCTTCGGCAGATAATCGCCGCTTTTCCGCACTTTTACATCTCCATTTGCAGAAATATAAAAAAAGGCAACCGTAGGTTCTGATTCTTCTTTTTTATCTGACGCAATTTCTTTGTATTTGCTGACCTGTTCTTCAAATGCTTCCTGTGCCTGCTTCTCATGCCCGGTCAGCGCACCATATAATTTGACCCACTCCGTACGTCCGAGCGGTTCCGATTCATAGCTGGAACGATCGACCAATACTGGGATTCCAAACGATTCAAGCTTCTCCTTGACTTCCGGGCTATGATAGATCATCGTATTTTCGATCGCCAGATCGCATCCCTGTTCCAAAATCAATTCATAATCCGGTGCAGAGTACCTTCCAGCATAGATCAAGTCTCCGCGTTCCATTGCCTCTTTCGCTTCTTCAATATACCAGTCATCCGAATCCAGCGCAGAAAACTGCAGGGTGTCCACCGCATGAATCGAAGCAAACATGTCCATGACCTGTGAAGCAACAAGATAAATCTGCTTTGGACTTTCGATCACGGTAATATCTTCAGGTACTCCTTCCGGTATACTGCCATCTTCAGGTATTATGAGGTATTGCCCCTCATCCTCAATCGAAATCAATTTATATTCGCCTTTTAACGAATCACTTATGTAATAATCAACAGAAAAACCGGTTGCATAACGAAGATCGAGGCTATAATCCCATTTCAGATCATTTCCCAAAGTATCTGAAATCCCCTGTGGATTCTCTTTCCGATTTCCTGCACTGTTCAAACTGCACGCGCTCATACAAACACATAATACGAGCACAAAAATAATCATTGCAAATTTTTTCATTTTTCTAATCAATCGATTTTGAATCAAACGTCAGTGTATAATCGACTTCATGCGGCTTGCTCATCGCTGTTGTATCTGCGGTTACTTCCATCGGCTTGTCAAATGTTAGAACCGGGATTTCAAAAACAGAATTTCCATCCTTGTTAATAGGAAGAAATTTTTCACCGCCCACAAGCATATAATCATAATTTGGACTGCTCCATTCAATCTGAGCAGATGCCGTTCCATCCTTTACGGTCAATACTGCAGGAGATGTGATCGAAGCGCGTCCGCTTCCTCCCTCTAAGGAAACATCAATTTTATATTCACCATCTTTTATATCAACGGAGCTGCTACTTTCGTCTGATTCTCTTTCTTCTGCTTTTTCCACATCAGTAACTTTAACTTTATGATCGTACCATGTTTCCTTCTTTCCAACAAGTGCAACATTAAATTCTTTGTCTATTTCCGGTACAGGAATATCAAATGCATACACTTCTTCCTTCATACCGTCACTGTAAGTCACTTCTTCCGTAATCGGTTCCAGTAATTCCGCGCCCTGTTTTCGCGCGTCCTCCGCTGTTCCGACATATAAATTCACGATATTTTTCGAAACAAGTCTGACATGGATCGTCATCATGCCGTCTTTGACCGTTAACGTCCCTTTTCCATTGTCAGCTTCATTGACATGAAACATATTGCTGTCCGTCTCAAAATCCGCAATATATGTACCATCTTCTAATGTGCTTTTTTTATCAGAAATTTCCACTGTACTTTCTGATGTCTCTTTTATCGTATCCTTCTGATTACCGCATCCGGCCATAAATACACATAACATAACCGCCATACATAGTAGTATTCGTTTCTTTTTCATCTAAACATCTCCTTGTATTTTGCCCATCATTCGAAAAACTCCCAACTCAGTTTCAGGGTTGAGAGTTTTCCATTATTTTAAATACGTTATTTCTAATTGTTGATCACTTCTGCCGTGTGTGCAACATAGATATCCTGAACTGCCTTGATGCCTCCAAGTCCCGTAATCTGTGTATCGATGCTGTCAAAGGCTTTCGATGCCTCGAACATACTCTTCCATGAATCCTCGTCATCACCTGCCATATCGTTATGAGCATGATCTCCCGCAACAACCATTAACGGACGGAGAACTACCTTCTTATAACCAGCTTCTTTTACGGCATCAATCACTTCTTCACATGCCGTTTCCTCCGGCTCGCCTTCTACGGTTCCGATAAATATATTCTCATATCCCAGTTTTTCCATCTGTGTCTGCATCTGGCTATAAGAAACCTTTGCCGTATGTGAAGTTCCGTGACCTAAGAACACAAATGCTGTACCATCTTCTTTTGCAGCATCTAAACTGTCGTATTTTGCTGTCTTTACTGCTTCTGCCGCAACTGCCTTCGCAGCTGCTTCTTTGTCAGCATTGATCACCACTGCATCGGAGCCGACTTCACCGAGCAGAGGCTCTGCGATTTTCACGGATTCAAACTGATCTTTGTAATCTTCTACCGCTTCTGTAAGTTCATCATATTCCGCACCATGCATCAAATGTGTCGGCTGGATAACCAAATTCTTTACTTTATTATCCACTGCACGCTGCAGCGCCTGTTCCATATTATCGATCTTTTCACCATCTCTTGCCTGAATGTGATTGATAATGATCTGTGCAGTAAATGCTCTTCTTACCGACCATTCAGGATATGCCTTCTGCAGTGCCTTTTCCACTCCTCCGATATCTTCAACACGGCTATCATTAAAAGATGTACCGAAGCTGACAACTAAAAGTTCGTTGTCCCCGATATCATCCGCATTCAACGGATCATCTTTCGATGCATCCCCGGTATCCCTTCCAAAATAATCCGGATCCGCATTCTCACCACTTACCAGTTCTTTTTGTTCATCTGTCAGAGCGTCCCATGCCTTTTTCGCTTCTTCACACTGTTTGTCCGTATCGTCGGTTCTCTCCTGAACGTAGATCGCATCGATCAACTCCGCAACATGATCTGCCGCCTCCTGATCTGTCTGCTTACTGTCTGTTTCTGTCTTATCGCTTCCACACGCGGTCAACAGAGAACATACCAATACACATGCACATAATAAAGCGAATAATCGTTTCTTCATCTTCTTTGCCTCCTATTCAAATAAAATACCTCAGCCTGGAAATCCAAACTGAGGTGATCTGTTACTGACAAAATGATAAAAACGCATATCCCTGCTTCTCTTATATTTGAAGATAACAAAAACAGAGCAGATAGGCAAAACCTGCCGGATAACTTGCGTTCGTTATTTTGACAAAAACCAATTACTCGTGGTTTCCAAGCCAAATCTGCAGGCAGGTCTCCTGGCTTACAGCTTTCACGCAAAACCGCCTTCCCGTTTCCAGTGGCTTAAAAGTTCTCCTTTATAGGTTTCATGCTTTTATCTGCTTACAGTGACGAGTTCGTACAGGATTTTCACCTGTTTCCCTTTTCACCGGAATAAAATGAAATCCCGCTCTCAGGATTCCCACCTACAGCGGATTAAATCATCCATCAATTCCGACACCTGCTGATTCTTGTATCGACGATCATTTTCACAATCGTTTATCAATATAGTAACATATCTATTTTTTCTGTCAATGACTACAAGGCTATTTATGCCTCAAAAACGAGGCACGCTGCACCGATCAGACCGCAATCTTCGCCCAAAACTGCAGGAACTACTTTCACATTCTCCTTTAAAGAATCATATACCTTCTCTTTCGTTCTTCTCTCCATCTCTTCGACAAATCCCGGTATTTTTAAAGCAACGCTGCCACCCAATACAAAGATTTCCGGATCGAGAACACCATATAAAATTCCAAGAAAACTGGACAGATACTCATACGCATCTTCCATAATATCGGCTGCCAGCTGATTTCCCTGCTGTGCTAACTTATAAACTTCTCCTGCATGCGCAGCTTCTAACCCAGCATCATTGGCACGCTTTGTGATTGCAGTTCCACTTGCTATGGATTCAATCGAACCTTTTTTCAGCTCTCCCTGGGCAGGACCATTCTTCCATAGAATGGAATTGGCAACTTCCTGTGCAAATCCTTTTGACCCCCGGTAAATCTTATGATCAATGCAAAATCCGGCTCCAATGCCCGTCGATATTGTTAAAAACTGCACATAATTTTTCTCCTTGCCGGCTCCGATTGCCGCTTCTGCCAGACACGCCAGATTAGCGTCATTTTCCAAATATACCCTGACTCCTGTTTTTTCCTGTAAACGATCGGTCAGATGATAATGATGCCATCCCGAAAGATTCGGAGGTGTCAGAATCACTCCATTGATCAGATCCAACGGCCCAGGGCACGAGATTCCGATTCCTTCAATCTGGTATCCAAATCCGTTTATAACATCTTTGATATGATCCAATGTCTTTTCCGGATTTTCGGCATCTGTAGAAAACTGCTTTCGCTCAATCAAATGATAATTTTCGTCAATCAGCGCAACTCTTGTGTTCGTTCCTCCAACATCAATTCCTACTGCATATTTCATAATGTCCCTCCTCGTATACAACCGGATAAAACATGCTTTGAGAGTTTTACCGGTTTCTTCCTGCCTTATTTCTTCGCATAAGCAAAGAGGGACAGCCGAAGCTGTCCCACCATCTTTCATCCTGATTATTCGTAATAATATTTTACTTTATCAGCAGAGTCGAATAATTTAATTTTTTCTTCAACAACTGCTTTACATGCTTCAATTGGTTCCGGATAAATTTCCAATGGTTCTCTGTATTCCGGATGATCATTTAATACTTCACGGCATTTCTTGTAGAATGCAACTTTAATATCACTGGAAATATTGATCTTGGAAATTCCGATTTTTACTGCTTTTGCAATTTCTTCATCTTTATTGCTGGAACCGCCATGTAATACTAATGGAATGTCTAATGTATCTTTTAATGTCTGTAAGATATCCAGACGTAATTTTGGTTTCATATCGCTTGGATAAATTCCATGTGCCGTACCAATTGCAACTGCTAATGTATCGATGCCTGTTTTTTCAACAAAATCTTTTGCCTGGTCAGGATCTGTATAAATAATTCCAGTCGTTCCGCCTTCAATTGAATTTCCGGTCGTTCCGATGGTTCCTAATTCACTTTCTACAGATACATTTGCTAAATGAGCAACTTCACATACTTTCTGTGTAACAGCTACGTTTTCTTCATATGGAAGTTTGGAAGCATCAATCATAACAGAAGTAAATCCTGCCTGAATTGCTCTTACAACCGTTTCATACTTATCGCCATGATCCAGATGGATAACAACTGGTACATCTGTTTTTGATGCTTCATAAATCATAGCCTGAATTAAGCTGTTTTCTACGAAATTAAATTCGTCTGGTGACATTTCCAGGATTACAGGACTTTTCATCTCTTTTACTTTCTGCATAACAGCTTTTAACAGCTGATCGCTTCCAATATTAAATGCTGGTACTGCAAATCCTCTTTCATCTGCTACTTTTAACAGATCTTTCATGTTCATTAACATAGTAAATATCTCCTTTGATCTTTTATAATGATTTTCCTTCTGATTTAGATAATTTTATGTATTTTTTCACTAATTCCTGACTGTCGATTTCTACCTTATGCATCATAACCCAGTAATTAATATCCGGATCCTTTTCCAAATGCTTTTTAATGCTTTCAACGTTTGCATTCATAAAATCACAGCCAACATTAATTTTATTAATACCATACTCTACGCATTTTTTGATATTTTCGTCACCAGAGCCGCTTCCGCCGTGAAGAACCAACGGCATCCGGGTTTTTTCTTTGATCTCTTTTAATCTATCAAAATCAAATTCCGGTACATATCCTTCCGGATAATTGCCATGAGAACTTCCGAAGGAAATGGCTAATGCATCAATGCCTGTTTCCTGTGCAAAACGCAATGCTTCATCCGGATCTGTCTTCATGTCATCATCGGTATAATTTTCGCCTGCGCTGGCTCCCATACATCCGATTTCGCCTTCCACACTTGCATCAAACTGCTTTGCAAAATCTACGATTTCTTTTGTCATACGAATGTTACCTTCGAGATCGTATCTGGAAGCATCTACCATAACGCTGGTATATCCGTCTACAAGTGCTTTTTTTAATAACCCAATTTCTTCTCCATGGTCAAAATTCAATGCGACCTCTACGCTTGCCCGTTCTGCTAATTTCTTTACGATTGGTGCGATCAGATTGCTGTCACAATGGTTTACCATATGCTCTTGCACAATATTTATAATAATCGGTGCCCGTAACGACTGCGCCGCTTCAATTACTGCTCTTGTCGTCTCAATATTAAAGCAATTGATCGCCATGACTGCATAATTGCCTTCATTCGCACGTTTTAGCATTCCTTTCATTGATACATACATAATTTGTTATCCCTTTCGTATTTCATCCATTATGAAATCTTGATATCAGAGAAATCGATATCTTCTTCTTCTGCATCATTTTTCTTTTCTTCAACCGGCTCTTTCTTCAAAATGTATAATAAAAGTCCGGTAATAATAGAACCGATCAATAATGCCAGGCAGAACTGTAATGGTTTATTCATTGCAGGTACGATAAACATACCGCCGGATGGAACTGGTGATTCTACACCCCACATCATGGATAATCCGCCACCGATTGCAGCACCTACTGTACAAGAAAATACAGTTTTTACCAAATCATTCATAGCAATCGGAATAACACCTTCTGTAATCATACAAATTCCCATTGGGAATGCGATTTTGATATTGTCTTCTTCTTCTGCATTGTATTTTGGTCTTTTTGTTAATTTTGATAATGCGTAAGAAAGAGTTACACCAAATGGAGGTACCATAGATGCAAGAATCTTAACTGCTTCCGGTCCCTGAACACCTTCCAGCAGCAATCCATCCGCAAACAGCGACGCTACTTTATTTACAGGACCACCAAAGTCAAATGCAGCCATACCACCCATAATTGCACCAAATACAAATTTTGCACTTCCCTGCATACCTGTTAAGAAGTTTGTCAATGCATTTGTCAACCATACGATTGGTACACCGATAACAAAGAACATTAATAATCCGACTACAATTGACGCGATCGTCGGAACGATCATCATTGGCATTAAACCTTCTGCCCATTTTGGAACTTTTAAGTTGTTCTTTAACCAAAGTACAAAGAAACCAACGATGTAACCACCTAACATACCGCCTAAGAATCCGGCACCGATTTCTTTTGCAATACATCCAATCAATAAACCAGGTGCAATACCAGGTCTGTCAGCAATAGAATATGCGATTGCTGCTGAAATGACTGGTGCAAGTAATCCCATACCAAATACACCGAGACTGGTCAATGCTGCAGGTACTGAATATGCCTTTGTATAATCCGCAATTACGTATCCGCCTGTTAAATTTCCGATCGCGATCAATAAACCAGATGCTACTACTAATGGCAGCATATAGGAGATCGCTGTCAATGCATGTTTTTTCAATTGTAATTTTTTTAACATCCTTCTTCTCCCTTTTCTTTACTTTTTCATTACTTTTGCTTCAATTGTCTGCAATAATTTCTTCGGTGCTTTAATAACTGCTTCTGTTGGTACTTCTACCATTGGAAGTCCTTTAAAGCGTTCTTTGCCTCCGACTTTAATGTCTGCTGCAATTAAAGCTACATCAGCTTCTGCAATCTGTTCTGGAGTCACTTCGTCCTCTGTTCCAATCGTTCCCTGAGTTTCGATGTGTGCCTCAAAACCTAATTCCTCTGCTGCTCTGACAATTTTTTCTTTTGCAATGTAAGTATGAGCAATTCCTGATGTACAAGCTGCAATCCCAACAATCTTCATATTTACATCCTCCTTTCTTTTTCTTTTCCTTTTTCTTTGTAACTTTATCTTACAATGACTTTGCGTGCTGTGTTCATTAAATGCGGGCGTTTTAATGCGGAATTTTTTTTCCGTTTTCATGATTTCTGTCATTTTTGCATCTTTCTAATGCGGTAATTTTTAATAAATCCAAGTTCCTCTTTTTAAAGCAGAACAAAGCATCAGAATTTCCGATGCAAAGAAAAAACAGCCTGAATACATCAGACTGCTTTTTCCTTGTCGCTACAAGTTTTTATGAAGGATTATGGTTAGAATACTGCTTTTAAATCTTCAACCGTTTCTGCTGCCAAAAGTGCGCGAACTGCATCGTCATTGCCAAGATTTCTTGCAACTTCTGCCAACAATCTCAAATGTGTTTTTGCGTTTTCATTGTCATTACCAACTGCGAATAAGAAAATCAATTTTACACCGTTTCCATCTAATGTTTCCCATTCGATTTCTTCTTCCATTTTACCGATCGCAATTCCGACCTGGGTTACGGAGTCACTTTTTCCATGTGGAATCGCAATGTAATTCCCGATTCCTGTCTGTCCCATGGATTCTCTTAAGTAGATATCCTCTACATATTCATCCACATCAGCAATATATCCGGCATCTTTTAACTTCCCTGCCAGATATGTAATTGCCTCCCTCTTGTTATTTGCCTTCATCTGAAGATCAATTACTCTTTCGTCTAAAACTTCTCTTACATTCATTTTTATTTCCTCCTGTTTTATTGAATTAAATATTTATAGACTTCAATATTGGACTTCATATCTTTTAGCATCATAATTTTTTCATCTGTGTCGATCAATGAAACATATTCTTTATAAAATAACTGTATTCGGTTGATTTCATCTTTTGTGATCATTTTAAATCCAAGAAGAAAGACCATCTCAACCGATTCATTATCCCATTGCACCGGTTCATCTAAAATGGCAATTGCAACTTTTGATTCATTTACCTCTGCAGGCGATCCATGTGGAAGGCTGACTCCATTCCCGATTGCCGTCGTTGTACGGCTTTCACGCTCCATCACCGTATCAAAGAATTCCTCTGTCACGACACCTTTTTCGCACATTTTATGACACATAAAGCTCAGAATTTCTTCCTTCGACCTTACTTTCATGTGAACAAAAATCAGTTCCGGTGAAAACAACAGGCAGCATTCCGGTGAAAATGGATTTTCCCGCTTTTTCAATTTTGAGTTGATCGAATCCAAATGATTTCTCAGCGCCAACATACCGCTCTCATTCAAGATGTTCGGAATCACGATGATCCGTTTATCTTTTTCCTTCATTTCTTTATAAGAAATAATAATATCCGCGTCCTCATAATCATATAAACGAAAATCATGCGTGCTGACAATGACAAGCTCTCTGATCTCAGGAATCACTTTACGAATCCGTTCTTTGACCAGCTGCACATGACCCATATTTGAATTTGTCACAATAACAAATTTATATTTCTGCTGCCGGCGTTCAATTGCCGCCTGAATATATAATACGATATAGCCGATCTCATCTTCGGTAATCTGAAGATTATAGTATTCTTCAAATAAAATGCTGATTGCCCAGCTTGCACGAAATACATTTTTATACTCTTTTTTGATAAAGTCGATCAGCATGTTGCTCTGAGGTGTTCCGTACCGTAGTCGGAAAATCGTCGGTCTCAGGTGAATGATCAGACTTTCTTTTATCTTTTGATCAGATGAAAAATCCACATCCAAGATATTACCGATAACCGATAACAACCGATCTACAAATTCAACCAGTTCATTGTCGTATTTTTTTACCTGTCCGAGCGTTGTCCGCACTTCGGAAATACCGATAAACTTGGAACATAAAATCTGAATCGATAAAAATACGACTTCCTCTTCCGAAAATTTCACATGAAATGCTTCTTCCAGTTCTTTAAAGATTGCAACTGTGAAATCATATTCCATGTATTTCTGAAGAATCTCCAGCTCTTCTTTGTCGTAATCATTAATCAACGGCGTATCAAATTCTTTTCTCTTATAAGCAACACAGCAGTAAATCAGTATTTCATAAAACGACTCATCCATGAAATGATAGTTCCATTCATTTTCTGCCTGTATGATGCATTTTTCCATCGTAAAAATATTCAGATTCGCAAAGAAATAATTCAGGTTTTCCCGAATTGCCTGCACATTTCCCTTATCCATAATCAAGTCTTTTAAAGCAATTCGATACTCGCTTTCCATGCTTTCAAGACGGTAACCCCTGCCTCGTTCATTGACCAGCTTTATATTATACACATTCAGCCAGGATTCACATTCTTTTAGAACTTTCAATGTTGTCGGAACACTTAGATAGAGCTTCTCTGATAACTTCTGGGCAGAAATTGTCTGCCAAGGCCATAAATTAAACAAAATCTTTAATGTTTCCGTCATTCTTTCCTTTGGATTATAGTTCTCTACAAAAAAATCACTCTGTACACCCAATAATGTATGAATGTTTTTTTTCTGTTCTTCTGTTGCTTCCAGCCAAATCCCCACTCTTGGTTTTCTCTGAATCTTTCCAAGCCTATTCTTCTGTAAAAAATCATCCAGATCATTTAGCTTATTTCTTACTGTTTTTTCTGAAAGACCCACTCCCTGTGCCAGTTTACCTGTTGAAACAATTTCTCCATCTATGATAAAGTCGAGAATCTGTTTCATATAGTATTTTCCTTTCGACCGTTTCATGCTTTATTTTCCCTCCCAAATACACTTAGCACTTCTTGTGGATATGATAAGTATAGCATTGGTTTTTTCCTTCATATTATTAATATTGGTCTTTTTAATGTGGTAGATTTTACGATTCTTTATTCAATTTTCATAAAAAAACAGAAAATAAATATGGTAATTTTTAGTGAACAGGAAATTCGGAGAACTTTCCTACTTAAAAAAAGCCAATCAGAACGAATATTCATCCGTTCTGATTGACTTTTTCTCATTTTATCAATCATTATGTAAAAATATTTCGA
>JAUNOI010000004.1 GCA_030531165.1 Lachnospiraceae bacterium | reverse complement strand
TTGACAAAAGCTACTAATTAAGATAATATAATAGCTGAACACAACTATTTAGGGGAAGGAATTTCCGCAAAACAGCATTGTGATGCCGTAGAACTGATTTTAGATAAATTTTCAGAGATTTCAAAGGAGAGAAAATAGGATGGATTCAAGTATTATAATAAGAACATATAAACCTGGGGAACCAAGTTTAGTGGTTCATTTTTATTACAAGCTTTTTGAGCAGCAGTTTGATTTTTTACCAAATGTTGAAAATTATTTTCTTCATGCCATGACAGAGCTTTTTGATCATCCGGACAGAAATGAATTATGGATTGCGGAGGAAAATGGGAAAATCGTAGGCTCTGTTTGTATAGTAGGTAAGGATGATGGAAGTGCCCAGTTAAGGCTGTTTGGCACAGACCCATCGCTGCAGGGCAAAGGGGTTGGAAAAATGCTTATGCAAAAAGCTATGGATTTTTGTAAAGAAAAAAACTATTCCCATGTTGTATTGTGGACTATAGATATATGTAAGGCAGCAAGACATCTATATAGTAATTTTGGATTTCATCTTACTGATACAAAGTTAAATACAACGTGGGCGGATTATGAAATGACAGAGGAAAAATGGGAGTATGTTGAAAAGTAAATATAAGCCATGATTTTTCTGTGAATAAAATTATCTGAACAGCGTCTCTTCGGGGGCGCTTTTTTTGATGTGGTTGAAGTGTTAAAATAAAGTTGTAAAGGAGATGGCTAATAAGATATAATGATTTTATAAAGGCGGGATTGGTAAAATGGACAGGGATATATGCGAATGAAGAAGATATGTTGAATAAATATATAGTATGTGAAAAAAAGATAGGAAGGGCAAGATACTATGGAATTAACAGAAGAATTAAAAAGAATATTATAGGTTGTACCATTTTTTGAATAAGAAATTGAATGAAATCATTATGGCAGGGGGAGAATTTTTAAGAAACAGAGGATTTGAAGTTTATGAACAGACAACAAATCGTGTGAAAGTTAATCAGAATAAAATTTCTAAACTTCCTCATAAAACGGTGGCTACAAGAGCTGGACTTGGCTGGATTGGGAAAAATTGTTTGTTAGTCACTCCACAGTATGGATCGGCCATACGCATTTCTTCTTTGTTGACAAATGCACCTTTGGAGTGTGATGTTCCAGTCAATCAATCACGTTGTGGACAATGTAATTTGTGTGTAAAAAAGTGTCCTGGACAAGCATTAAGGGGAACCTTATGGGAACCTGGTATACAAAGAGAAGAAATTATGGACATAAATAAATGTTATAAAAAGCAAGTAGAGATAATGTTAAAGAAAACAAATATTGAAACAGATTTATGTGGAAAATGCTTTGCGGTTTGTGCATATACGCAGAAATACCTAAAAAGTACAGATTCACGATAGATGCCTCTAATGAGCTGGATCTTATGAAGAGAATACGCATATAGGATGTATCAGAGGCTGTGAAAAAATGTAAGGTGTAAGAAAATGAATAAACAGCTACTAATCATTGAAGATGATAAAAAGTTAAATGATGGAATGAAACTGGCATTGAAAGCAGATGAGCATGATTTTGTGCAGTGTAGACAAATTGCTGAGGCCAGAAAATATTTAAAGAAACATCAGGTGGATTTGATTCTATTAGATGTCAATTTACCGGATGGAAACGGAATTGATTTTGTCCGCGAAATCAGAAGAACCAGTTTAGTGCCGATTATATTGATTACTGTAAATAATATGGAGCTTGACATAGTGACGGGCTTAGAAGCAGGGGCAAATGATTATATTACTAAGCCTTTTAGCTTGATGGTACTTCGTGCAAGAGCAGCAGTTCAATTGCGTGGTACGCATCAGAATACGAGGATATTTATACAAGGCAAGCTCAGGTTTGATTTTGATAAAATGGAGTTTGCTAAAGGGGAACAGATGATTGAACTGAGCAAAACTGAACAGAGATTACTTCGTCTCTTATGTGAAAATAAAGGTGCAACCTTGAAGAGAAGTTATCTCATTGATCAGGTATGGCAGGGGGATACAGAATATGTTGATGAACATGCACTTACTGTTACGATTAAGAGACTTCGTGACAAATTAGAACTTGATCCGAAAAATCCGAAATATATTAAAACAGTATATGGCATCGGATATATGTGGGTAATAGAACCATGATACAACTTATGATAGGAATGTGCATTGGTGTTATTGTTTCCGGCATTGGATATTACATACATTATTATAAAAAAGAGGAAAAACTTCTCGCCCATTTACAGCAGATGTTAGATGAAGCATTAAATGGGGATTACAATGTATCGGAGTTTTCAGAAGAAAAATTATCGCTGATTGAAAACAGTTTCAAACAATACCTTGACAACAGCCTGATTGCTGGTGAGGAGCAGAAAGAGCAGAAGGAAATGATTCAAATGTTGATTTCTGATATTGCACATCAGACTTTAACACCGATTTCAAATGTAAAACTTTATACGGGACTTTTGCAGGAAAATTATGGAGATGATGAATTGATTCAGACTGTTTCAGAAGAAACAGATAAACTTGATTTTCTGATTCAGTCTCTTGTAAAACTTTCAAGAATGGAAAATGGAATGATTTCCGTGCATCCCAAGGAAACTTCAGTAAATATAATGCTTATGGCAATACAGAATCTGTATTGGACAAAGGCAGAACAAAAAGAAATCACTCTTACATCCGACTTCACAGAGGAAGTAGCTGTCTTTGATTTAAAATGGACGATAGAGGCGATCGGAAACATCGTTGACAATGCTGTAAAATATACGCCTTCCGGAGGCAAAATTTCTGTTTCTATACAAAAGTATTCTTTTTTTGTCAGAATTGATATTTCTGATACAGGAATTGGGATTGCGGAAGAAGAAATTCCGAAAATATTTACAAGATTTTATCGAAGTTTTGAAGTTTCAGAACTGCCTGGGGTTGGGATTGGTTTATACCTTACAAAATATATTATTCAGGAACAAAAGGGTTATATCAAGGTGACGTCTCAAAAAGATAAAGGTTCTGTATTTTCTGTGTTCCTTCCTAGTGTTAGCAATCGTTGAATAGAAAAGTATCAGTTCTGTGATTTTTTAGAAACAAGCTGGAGATATTTATATGATAAGATCTGTATTATAAAAAGATGCAGATCTTTTTTATATGCAGTTTAAAATAATACAGATTGTATTGATCGAGAGAATTTGCAAACAATGAAAGGATGAAAAATATGATTATTTTAGAAACTCGCAATCTGAAAAAGATTTATGGTGAAGCAGAAACGGAAGTAAAGGCGCTAAATGATGTGAGCATATGTGTAGAAAAAGGAGAATTTGTTGCAATTGTAGGCACTTCCGGCAGTGGAAAGTCTACTCTTTTACATATGATTGGAGGATTGGACAATCCTACTTCCGGGACAATTATCGTAGACAGACAGAAAATCAATGAAATGAATTCGGATGAGCTTACCATTTTCAGACGGAGAAATATTGGATTTGTTTTTCAGCAGTATAATCTGGTACCGATGCTTACCGTATGGGAAAATATCATTCTGCCTGTTAAAATGGATGGAAAAACTCCGGAGAAGATGTATCTGGATGAAATCGTAAAAACTCTTGTATTAGAGAAAAAACTGAATAACTTTCCAAATGAGTTGTCAGGAGGACAACAGCAGAGGGTAGCGATTGCAAGGGCTTTAGCCTCCAAGCCGAAGATTCTTTTAGCTGATGAGCCGACCGGAAATCTGGATAGCAAAACTTCTCAGGATGTTCTTGGATTGCTGAAAGTTACAAGCCAGCAATTTCATCAGACAATTGTTATGATTACTCACAATGAAGAAATTGCTCAGCTTGCAGACAGGATTATTAGAATTGAGGATGGAAAGATTGTGTCTGATAGCAATATGATGAAGCAGGGGGTGATCTCATGGTAAAGGTTCATAACCGCGATACTCTGCGGCTTCTTACCAGACGATTTATGAAAATGAATCGCAAACGAAACTTTATAGCTGTGATTGCCATTATGCTGACTGCCCTGTTGTTCACTAGCCTGTTTACCGGTGCTCAGTCACTGATCTTATCCAGAAGGGCAACAGAGATACGACAGTTTATGTGTTCCTCACATGCGTTTGTTCAGGACCTTACTGTAGAAAAGAGTCAGAAAGCTCGGATAACCTTAGAAAAAGATGAAAATGTAAGTCGTTTTGGAAGAGGAATCTTTTTGGGAAGCGGAATGAATTCGGAATTTAATTTTTCTGCAGAAATCCGGTTTGCAGATGATAATATGGCAGAAAGTTTTAATTGTCTTCCGACAACAGGACGCCTTCCTAAAGAGAAGAATGAAATTGCAGTGAGCAGTCTTGTTCTTGATAAGCTCGGTATTCCGCATAAACTGGGACAAATTCTATCAATTACATGGGAAAAAGATGGGACAGATGAATTACAGACGGATGACTTCATTTTATCAGGATACTGGAAAGGTGATAAAGCTGTCATAAGCCAGCTTCTCTTTGTATCTGAAGATTATGCAATAGCAAATTGCAACAATCCTACGGAAACTGATATTGAAAATGGTATGTTTAGTGGCGCCTATGATTATACTGTCTGGTATCATAACCTGTGGAATCTGCAAGCGAAGACGGACCAGTTATCAAAAGAAGCAGGGATTCATGATTCTGCAAACAAATTTGAGGTAAATCCTGCTTATGATTTGATGGAGGAAGATTCTTTTTCTTATGGGTCTCTGATTATCCTGCTGTTTTTTATTATCCTTGCCGGATACCTTATCATATACAATATTTTCAGTCTTTCCGTTAAAACAGACATACGAGCATACGGACTTTTGAAAAATATCGGTACAACGGGAAAACAACTGAAGAAAATCGTGAGGATGCAGGCATTCAGATTATCCGTGATTGGAATTCCTGTCGGAATTTTTGCAGGGTATATTGCCGGAGTGTTGATGTCTCCTTCTTTAAATGCTGACAGTACGTTCAATGCGCCCGAAGCAGCTTCTTCCACTGTTGTGGTAAATGCAGATCCGGTTGTTTTTGCAGTTGCAGCGGTCTTCACTTTATTTACTGTATATCTGTCATGTCTTCAGTCCTGCCATATGGTCGAAAAAGTGTCTCCGGTAGAAGCACTCCGGTTAGCGGAAAATGATATTGTGCCTAAGCATGGATTTCGATGTAAAAATAGTAAGTTGTCCACAAGTTGGTATGGGATGGCTGCAAAAAATATGCTCCGTGAATGGAGAAAAGGATTCATTGTAATGCTTTCTGTTGCTCTTTCCATGGTAGTTATAAACTGCATTGTTATGTTAGTAAACGGATATGATTTTGATTCATATAGAAAGATTTTTCTTGCTTCTGATTTTCAGATCGATCAGATGACAGGGACACTTTCCACGGCAAATTTTAAAGGCATCAGTCCCAAACTGCAGCAAACGCTGAATGAATGCCCTTACAGTGAAGCAACAGGATATGTATATTATTCACCGGAACATCATGGAATGGAAAGTAGTTTACAAAAGGTATGGGAAAGATTTGCAGAAGAATATAAAGAGAGCTGGTCTGATTATGAAAATACGGAATGGTCTAAACTGCAGGAGTCCGGAAATATAAAAGTCCATTTTCTCGGCATCAGTGAGTCGATTTTTAATAAGCTGGAATGGAAAGAAGATCCGTGTTCATGGTCAGATTTTGAATCCGGAAATTATGTAATTGTAGACTATATCCAATATTTGGAAGAACCAAATTCTTATTATCAACCTGGGGATTCCTTTGATATGCACTATAGCAGTGGAGATGAAAAAAGCTACACTGTACTGGGTGAGGCAAAAATGCCTTATGCCATAGATTATCCCTATGCAGACACGCTATATATTACAGTCATTGTTCCGGAAAATGAATTCAAAGAACATACAGGCATAGACAGTGCAATGTATGCGACAATTGATGCAAAAAAAGGAGAAGAAAAGCAGGTGCAGAATTATCTGGATGAAACGGTTCTTAAAAAGGATGATATGCTTAATGTTTTTTCCATTCTAAGTATGAGGGAAAGCTTCCAGAAATATGTCAGTCGCTATTACTCTATTGGAGCATTTCTTGTAGTTATCTTGCTTTGCATCGGTAGCATGAATTTTTTTAACACAACAGCTACTTCTGTTCTCAGTCGAAAACGGGAGCTTACTTTGTTGGAAACTGTCGGTATGACAAAGAAACAGATCATTAAAATGTTGATTGCAGAAGGATTTATATATTTTATCGGTGCTTTTCTGATAGCTGTTTTAATTATCTGCTTTGCATCGGAAAAACTGTTGACAAATACAATCGGAAAGGCATTCTTTTTCAAGATGCATCTGACAATTTTACCTTGTGTATGCATGATACCATTATTCTTGATTATAGCCATAGTAATTCCGTACTATCAATATCAGAAATTGAGCCGACAAAGTATTGTGGAGCGCATTCGAAATGCTTGCTGTACATTATTGTAGCATTTGAGGCACGAAAAGGCCTGTAAAATATCTTCATTTTTTTGATATAGATAAAGCCTTTGGGGTAGTTGACCAAGAGTATGGTATGATGTTAGCCGTATATTAACTGGAAGGTACGGAACATGGACGATCTTGCTAGTACAGATTATTGAAGAAATTAGAGAATAATTTCTATAAATGTTTTATAGAAATCATATAATACACCATCCTCTCTCGCACACAATAAAAAACGGCTGATGATATATCCCGTTTTGTACTTTTGTCGTACATGTGCCAATAATTCCGATAAATTGTTTGGGAAACCTTCGCAAACTTGTTCTTTCATCAGGCAAACGACAAATTTGTGCTGATTGTTTTCCCACAATTTATGGTGAGCGGGGATATGATCAGCCAAGTCGAGAGGGATGGTTAATCCACGTTGTTCATTTTCCAGGTTGTCAGAATGTTGTACACGAGAATATAAATATGGATTTTCTATGTATTGTCTTAGTTTATCAATTTCGAGTAAATCAAAAGGGACAATACAGTCTGTATCGATATGAGCTTCTGTAAAGGGATGCATTTGAAGTTCTTTTAAAGTATCAATGGCGTTAAGACGGCAATGAAGTTTCTTAATACGAAGTTCTAATTCTTTCTGCTGTAATTCTAAATCCTTTACTTTACTTTTTAATAATAGCTGATGTTCATATGGTGTTGTCTTTTCCATTTCTAGAATCTGTTTTAATGGAATACCAAGATTTTTATAAAAAATAATATCGGAAATTGTCATGAGATCCGATACGGTATATTCTCGATAGTGATTTTCCGGGCTTTTTGTTGGTGTAATTATCCCTTTTTCTTCCCAATAACGTAGTGTTGAAGCCGGAAGATCAAAAAAGTCAGCAATTTCTCCAATATTGAATACTTTGTTCATATGCAAACCTCCAATAATAATAAAAAATTATAGCATAGTTCCTCCTTGACCTTCAAGTAACTTTAAGGTCTATACTTGAGATATAGAAAATTGTTATATCACAAAAACAGCCTGTAAGGATATGGTTTGGAGGTGGAAAGATGGAAAAAGCTTTTATTTTTAACACAGTACAGGAAGTACGTTTTGGAAAAGTACTTGGATTTATTATTCCAACCTATTTAACTTCTTGCTTTAATACTTTATATACAATTGTTGATGGAATTTTTGTAGCTTCTTATGTTGGAACCAATGCTCTGGCGGCAATCAATATCGTATATCCAATTGTAAATGTGTTGACTGGCATTGCTCTGTTATTTGCAACTGGTGGAAGTGCGATTGCAGCACTTCATATTGGAGCAGGGAGAAAGGAAAGTGCCGATCGAGCATTTTCGGTGAGTATTCTGTTTTCTATTACAACAGGAATTTTTATTGCTCTTTTGATTTTGGTGAATTTATCTCAGGTACTTCAGATACTGGGAGCAACCTCGGTTACGATGGAACAATGTAAGATTTACAGTGTTTTGTGGTTGGTGGGCACACCGGCCGTCATTGGCAAAGAATTATTCACTTATTTTATTCGTGTGGATGGTTCGCCAACTTACAGCTTTTTCACGGCTCTTGCTGGTGGAGTGTTGAATATTGTTTTGGATTATATTTTGATTGGATATCTGCATATGGGAGTTTTGGGAGCGGCGCTGGCAACTGTATTGGGTCTTGTACTTTCTGTTTTGGTGGGAGTGTATTATTTTATAAGAAGAAAAAAGATATTGCATTTTACCACGCGAGGTTTATCTATAGCTACAGGTGTGAGATGTGCGTTTAATGGGGTATCTGAATTTGTGAATCAATTGGCAATTGCGATTACAACGACCGTATTCAATCGAACCGCAATGATATTTGCCGGGGAAGATGGAATTGCAGCAATTTCCATTATCATGTATTTGCAGTTTATTTTTCTTGGAGTCTATTTTGGATATTCTATGGGAATTTCACCATTATTAGGATATGCATATGGAGATCATAAATTTGAAATATGCAAAAAGTTAGAGAAGTATTCCTATCGATTTTTTACAACTGTGCCGATGATTATTTATGTTCTTACGTTCTTGTTTGCTCCTGTTGGAGTATCCTTTTTTGCCGATGCAGGTAGTAAAGTGTATCATATTGCAGTGTCAGGAATGAGGCTTTATGGATTGGGGTTTCTGTTTTCTGGATTTAATATCTTTGCAGCGGTACGTATGATGGCTTATGGAAAAGGTCATCTTTCTGGAACGATTACCTTTCTTCGTTCATTTGCATTATTGCTTTTGTTTTTAACGATTCTGCCAATTTACTGGGGCATGAATGGAATCTGGTTTGCAGTTCCGATGGCGGAAATTTTGACGTTGTTTGTTTCATTTTTGATTGTATTAGATTCAGAAAAATACCTTCGATAATTACTTTTATGAAAAGTTTTTATCAGTTATAATATTCGGTGAGGGTAGTAATGAGATGAGAGAATATAAATATATTGTTATCTAGGGTGCAAACTCAATTTGGGTGAGTGGATTAGATGTTATGAGAAGGAGGAAAGCATATGGCTTCAAGTAAAGAGTATTTAGATTTTATATTAGGACAACTCTCCGATTTGGAAGATATAACCTATCGTAAAATGATGGGAGAGTATATAATTTACTATCAAGGAAAAATTATCGGAGGTATTTACGATGACCGTTTTCTGGTTAAACAAGTAGCAGGAGCAAAAAAGCTTATGCCTGATGCATTACTTGAACTTCCTTACGAAGGTGCAAAGGAAATGCTTCTGGTAGATGATGTTGACAATCGAGAATTTCTTAAAGAATTATTGAATGCAATGTATGATGAATTACCTGCACCAAAGAAGAAAAAGCGAGTTGTCCATCGTGAGTAAATACGAATTGAATCTAAAATTTAGACGGACGTTACTCTTAAAGCGCAAGGGGATTCATAATGTATCTTTAATCACATAATAATTACCTGATAGAATATTAGTCAAAAGTTCAGCTAATTGTTCAGATGAAATTGGCTGAGTGTCTTTAAACCAATATATGACCGTATGGGCGATCGCACCAGTAAGAAAGGCTGTTCCATACTTATTGGAGTGATCGCCAATCTCTGGATTTACTTGTTCTGCAAAGATCTGAATGACAGAGGCAAGCTCGATCTCGAGAAGATATTCCAGATTTTGCGAAATAATTAAATGTATCATATTTTGATTCTTATGAAATGTTTTTACGCATTCTTCCGTGATATCGGAAAGTGAAAGCGGTGATCTTGCTTTCAGTTCGTCCATCATTTCCAGATAGCATCTCTTTATACAAAAAAGAATAATATTATCTTTCGTTTCAAAGAAATTGTAGAATGTCTGACGTGATAAATCCGCTTTCTGGCAGATATCTTTTACGGTAATCTTTGAATAGGGTTTTGTTTCCATCAGAGCGAGGAACGCATTTATCAGCCACTCTCTGGAATTTAAGGCTGTAGGGTTATTTCCTTCATACATTGACATTTTCTCCATTTTGTACAAGTTTATTTTAAAGCATTGACATTGATGAAATCTATTCGTATTATATAACAAACATTGACAAGTGTCAAAGAAAAGGAGATGTTAATAATGGAGACATGTTTGACTTTGTTAAGCGGTATTTGCTGGTGTATTGTCTATGAAGAGTGTATCAGGCTTGCTTTGAAAGACAAAACATATGCGATGCCATTCTGGGCGTTGGCCTTAAATATTACCTGGGAAGGAATTTATACATATTATGATCTATGTGTAAGGGCTGATGTTCAGGGAATCGTAAATGTTTTATGGTTCTGCATGGATGTGATTATTCTTGCACTGTATTTTAAATATGGAAGGAAACAGCATGAGGCAGGCAGCGACAGGTTGTTTTACTTGTGGACTATCCTTGGGGTAGCGGCAATGTTCCTTGTACAATTTGCTTATGTGAAAGAATTTGGATTGGAGGGACATCTGTCTGCGCAGTATTCTGCATTTGCACAGAATCTGATTATGTCTATTGCATTTATCCATATGCTTATACAGCGGGGAAATACAAAAGGGCAGAGTATGTTGCTGGCGATTGCCAAATGGATTGGAACGCTGGCTCCTACGATTACAATGGGTATCATGTCTACGAATTATGTAGTACTGGCCTGCGGTTTGCTGTGTACCATATATGATCTCATTTATATTGTACTTCTGTACAGAACCAAAAAGAGAGAACAACTGGAGGCAGTGTAATAAAAGAAAAACTCCCAACCAAACTGCTTTGACAGCCTTGGTTGGGATTTTAACATAGGAGAAATACGGCAAAACAGCAGGTGCATCATACAGTTAGGTATGATACAATAAAAAAATGAGATGGACTTTTCGATGAGTCTTTTCGGGCGGATGATGTCATTTATGAAACTCTGGTAACCTTCAGATTAGAGATGGAAAAGCAAAATTTGAAAGCATAAAGTTGTATAGAGGTGGTGATGTTTTAAAATAATAGATGTATGCAATACTTAGAACAAAAGTATATCATATTAAGAAAGATGGGGATTGAGAGATGAAAATGAAAAAAGTATTATGGATTGCTGTATTGGGAATTTTTATCAGTATATTCGGAATGAAAAGTGGAAATATTCTGGCAGCAGATTTTAAAGCAGAAGAAAACTGGGTAGGAGCGTGGAGTACCAGTCCGGTCCAGTTTAATTTGAAGAAAATTCTTGACTTAGGAGATATTAAATGTGAGCCCGGTCTACATAATCTGACATTCAGGACGAAGCTGCAGCCGACGATTTCAGGAGAAGATTTGCGGGTGACATTGACAAATGAATTCGGAACTGGACCAATGACAGTAGACGCGATGACGGTGGCACGTGGTTATGAGAAATCGAGTGAATATAAGTTACGGACAAAAAAGAATGTTACATTTGATGGGCAGAAAAGTGTGACGATTGCTCCAGGAGAAACAGTTACTTCTGATCCGATTGGTATGCAGGTATCTGCATTGGAGTATCTGGTATTTTCATCTTATATGAAGAATACAAATACAATGAAGACTTATGGACTGATTGGTGGAGATACTTATATTTCTACCGGAAATTATACAAATGTCAGTCTTCCAGCTGGAGTACCGATGAGAATGGAAGGAGACTTTGGCGAATACTCTGTTATTCCTCTGATTACGAATCTGGAAGTTTATCATCCGGGTGCTTCATCTACTGTGATAATTGGGGATTCTACTTTGGCAAATGATATCCCGATTTTGCTTTCTCAGCGTTTGCAGGATAATAATATTACCAATAAAGGAATCCTGCAGCAGGCGATTAAGGGCAACAGGCTGCTGGATAAGGGAGCAGGAAAACTGGGGATGATATATGGAGAATCTATGATGGACCGCTTTGAAAGGGACGCTATCAATCAGCCGGGCGTAGATACGATTCTTCTAAAAGTTGGTGTAAATGATATTGTGCATCCGAATTGCAAAAGTATGAAGGGAGATGCAAAGGTTGTTTCGGCTGAAGAAATGATAGAAGGATACAGGACATTAATTGAAATGGCACATATGCGTGGAATCAGGATCTTCTTGTTTACGAGAACGCCTTGGAAAGGTTATACAAGAAATATTTTAGGGACTGGTGATGATATTCAGTGGACACCGGAACTTGATGCGATGCGTCAGGAGTTGAATGCATGGATTCGTAGTGATGATAATCCGGCGGATGGTGTGATCGATCTGGATTTTCTGTGTGCGGATGAGGAATGTACCGAGATGATATCTGAATATACGACAGATGGAGCGCATTTTACAAAGTCCGGACAAAAGGCGGTGACAGATGCGATACCATTGAATGGAATTTTTCGGTAGCTTATATCCTTTTTGAAATATAGAATAAGGCTGTCTGTGTGAGTGCAGATAGCCTTATTATTTTGTCTTTTAACCGTAGAAATCTTATAGTGGTTTCATTGGAAAAGTAACGAAGAATAAGTTGTATGCAGACGGTGATCCAAATAGATATGAATTAAAAAGATGTAACTATTGACATTACATCAAAAAGGTGATACAGTAACAACTGAAGATGTAATAATTATTATTACATTAAAAACAAAATTCAGGAGGAAAAGATTATGAGAGTAGTAGAATTTTTACAGGCAAACCCAGTGCAGTATTTAGCAACGGTGGGAAGAGACAATAAGGCAAAAGTGCGTCCATTCATGTTTCTGTTTGAAATGGAAGGAAAACTTTGGTTTTGTACTAACAGTACAAAGGAGGTTTACAAAGATATGCAGGAAAATCCTGAGATTGAGATATCTGTATCAGATGATACTTATGCATGGATTCGTCTTCATGGTACAGCCGTTTTTGAAAATAATATGGCAGTAAAAGAAGGAGCCATGAACAATCCGATTGTAAAAGGACAGTATCAGACAGCAGATAATCCGATTTTTGAAGTATTCTATATTGAGAATGCACATGGCATAATTGCAGATTTCTCTGGAAATCCGCCTTATGAATTTTAAGTAGCAGTTATAATGATAACTTAGATAGGGATGGTCTTTGAAGTAATCAAAGAATGTTAAAATATCGTCTGTCAGAGAAAGGAAAGAGCATGGCACTTCATATATTAAACGGAAAAGAAGATGTAAAAAAAGTAGATTTTACACAATTTTTAAGTGGATTACCGGCAAGGGATTATGTGTTTCAGAATACACCATATAAAGAGCAGATAAAAGAAGCGTCTGAGCTGCTGGGCAATGCAAAGGCTGTGTTGATTGGAGCAGGAGCAGGTCTGTCCACGGCAGCGGGGCTTTGCTACGGAGGAAAACGTTTTACTGATCATTTTCAGGAATTTATCGAGAAATACGGTTCTATGTATATGACCGATATGTATAGTGCAGGGTTTTATCCTTTTCCAACACAAGAGGCAAAATGGGGATACTGGTCAAAACATGCGTATTTGAATCGGATTGAACCGAACGCATTACCTCTTTATCAGTGCATATATGAATTGATTCATGAAAAACCGCATTTTGTTTTGACAACTAACGTAGATCATCAGTTTTGGAAGGCGGGATTTTCAGATGAAAATATTTTTGCGACACAAGGTGATTATGGAAAGATACAGTGTGAAAAGGGCTGTCATCCAAAGACTTATGATGCTGTGAAAATATTCTTGCAGATGAACCAGGCAAGAAAAAATTGTCTGATTCCTTCATTTATGGTTCCCAGGTGTCCGGTTTGTGGAGGTAATATGGCAATGCATCTTCGATGTGATCAATATTTTGTGGAAGATGAGCATTGGAATAAGGCAGCAGCACGCTATGGCTCCTTTTTGAAACAACATAAGAAGGATAGAATGGTGTTGCTGGAGTTGGGTGTAGGTTTTAATACCCCGACAATCATTCGTTTTCCATTTGAAAAAATGATGCGTGATAACAAAAGCTGGTCCTTGATTCGATTAAATTTGGATGAAGCGATGATACCGGAAAGCTTTGGGAAAAGAGCTGTTGGCATCAATGCTGATATTGCAAAAAGTATGAATGACATATTAGAGAGGAACAGGAATAATGATGAAAGATGAAAAGCAGGAAACGAGGCTTAATTTTCTGTTAAAAGCATTGAAAGAAGATTCTGTACAGTATAAAAATCTCGAGATTGGAAACTGTTATGAAGAAAAGAGAATGGCTCTTCGCTCACTCATGAACATTCGTATGCCAAAGACCATAAAACAGGAAGTGATAGACGTACAGGATGAATTTCTGACAGAGGAAATAAAAGAAAAGGGAATTATTTCTCTGGATGATATTTTGACCGTGGATGAGCAATATGGGAGCAAGCATCCTTTTGCGGATAAACTATCTGTCTGGCAGGGAGACATTACGAGACTTCAGATTGGTGCAATCGTGAATGCTGCCAATTCTCAGATGCTGGGCTGTTTTGTACCTTGTCATCGTTGTATTGATAATGCAATTCATAGTGCTGCGGGTATGCAGCTTCGTGCAGAATGCAGTCATTATATGAACCAGAAGAGAATACAATATGGGTTGCAATATGGAGAACCAACAGGACGTGCAGTATTGACAAAAGGGTATAATTTGCCGGCTCAATATATTATTCATACAGTGGGGCCGATTGTAAGTACGGTTTTAAATAATAAGTTGAAACAGGATTTGCGAAATTGTTATGAAAGTGTGTTGCGATGTTGCTTGGAACATAACATTTGTTCTGTTGCATTTTGCTGCATTAGTACAGGAGAATTTCATTTCCCAA
The DNA here is from genome assembly GCA_030531165.1 of Lachnospiraceae bacterium. Lineage (GTDB taxonomy): Bacteria > Bacillota > Clostridia > Lachnospirales > Lachnospiraceae > Fimousia. Next base: position 68,166 of record JAUNOI010000004.1, on the reverse strand, counting down.
ATGATGAGGCGGCAAAGATTGCTGTTGAAACAGTCACGCGTTTTTTAGAGGAACATCCATCTGATTTTAACAGGATTATTTTTAATGTATTTAAGGATATTGATAAGAATCTGTATGAAAAAGAATTGAAATAATTGTGATTCTTGACATGGCATCGGAAGAAATATAGAATGAAGCTTAGGTGGAGGGAAAACAATTATGCAGATTTCAAGCAGATTTACGATAGCCATACATATGCTCGCCTGTATGGATACCTTTAAGGATGAATATAAGATTACCAGTAATTTTTTAGCTTCCAGTATTAATGTGAATCCGGTGATCATTCGCAAACTTTTGTCACAGCTAAAGGATGCAGGATTAATCGAAGTAAAGAGAGGTCCGGGTGGAGCAACCATTGCCAAACCTTTAAATGAGATTACGTTTCTAGATGTCTATCGTGCGGTAGAATGTCTGGAAGAGAATACGTTATTTCATTTTCACGAAAATCCGAACCCAGAGTGTCCGGTAGGCAGGAATATTCATTGTATTCTGGATGACAAATTGATCCGGGTACAGAATGCAATGGAACGGGAATTAGAGTCCATCACTTTACATGATATGAAACAGGATCTGGAGAAATATCTTGAGCAGGAAAATAAGATCATATAATGCAATTGCCCTATTATCGGTTGGAAAAAACTGATAATAGGGTTATTTTTATGACATAGTTCATCTATATTAAAAAACTTGTAGTGAAAGATGCACAGCCAACTCCTAATAAAAAATATCTATACAAAATATCGAGAATCGTTTATAATATAAGACACGCGCAAACAATTTAAAACATTAAAGTGATAAAGCAACGATGGGAGGAATAATTGGAAATGAAAGAAATTTCAAAACTGATGAATTATAGAAAAGATGTACGAGTAGTGGATGCTACTATGCGTGATGGTGGACTTGTGAATGATTTTTATTTTACAGACGAATTTGTGAAGGCATTGTACTTTACGAACATCAGGGCTGGTGTAGATTACATGGAGTTTGGATATAAGGCATCGAAAGAGATGTTTGACGAGAATAAGTTTGGCAAATGGAAATTCTGTAAAGATGAGGATATCCGTGCAATTGTGGGCGATAATGAATCTGAATTAAAAATCGCGGTTATGGCGGATGTAGGAAGATGCGATTATAAAAATGATATTATTGACAGAAGCGAAAGTCCGATCGACCTTATTCGTGTGGCAACTTATCTGAATACGATCCCGTCGGCAGTAGAGATGATTGAATATGCTGCTAATAAAGGTTATGAGGTAAGCTGCAATATTATGGCTATTTCTAACACGCAGGAAAGGGATTTGGAAGTGGCGCTGGATATTCTTGGACAGACCCCGGTAGATGTATTTTATATTGTGGACAGTTTTGGAGCCTTGTACCCAGAACAGATAGCTCGTATTGTTGATATATATAAAAATGCTGCAGAAAAATATGGAAAGAAAATTGGAATTCATGCACATAATAATCAGCAGCTTGCATTTGCCAATACGATTGAGGCGGTTGGAGATGGTGTTGACTGGCTTGATGGTACTTACGCGGGCATGGGACGTGGTGCAGGCAATTGTGCGATGGAGCTTCTTTTAGGTTTTCTTCGTAATCCCAAATACAATGTCTATCCCGTATTCAAGTTTGTAGATGAATATATGACAAAGCTTCAGAAAGAGGGAACAGTTTGGGGATACGATTTACAGTACCTGATTACTGGTCTTTTAAACCAGCATCCAAGAACAGCTATTCAGTTTACGAAAGAAGGACGCGATGATTATTTCGAGTTTTATAGGGAAATTATGACTCACGACTGACAAATAAAAATCCTTTAAACATTTCGTGTTTGATGGCTCCTTTTGTTTTTACTATAATATATGCAGAAGATAAAAAATGACAGGAATATGAGGTGATATAAGGTGAAAGATAAAATAGCAGTTATATTTCCGGGGATTGGATATCATACGGATAAACCGCTGTTGTATTACAGCAAGAAGCAGGCGGCAGGTGCAGGATACCGGGTTATTGAAGTTTCGTATGGTAATTTCAAATCTGGGATAAAAGGGAATGCGGATTTGATGAAAGAGGCGTTTGAGAGTGCATTGACACAGACGGAAACTATTTTGCAGAATCAGGAGTTTGATTCAGATGGCGAATTGCTTTTTATCTCGAAAAGTATTGGAACGGTTGTGGCTGCGGCATATGAAAAGGAGCATAAACTAAATGCGAAAAATATTTATTTTACACCATTAGAAGATACATTTGGATTTGTAAAGCCGGAAAGTGGGATTGTATTTCATGGAACGGCAGATCCGTGGGCGGAGACTTCAGTTATCAAGTCCGCATGTGAAAAGCTTTCGCTGCCGCTGTTTATTACGGAAGATGCAAATCATTCGTTAGAACAGGGCGTGGTGAGCCGGGATGTAGAGGCACTCGCTCTTATTATGGATCAGTGTGAATCCTATTTGCTTGAAAAGGAGCGAATATAAAGTTCGAATGTAATGAATATAAAAGGGATGAGAAAAACAGCATGAAAAATCTTTTTATGGAAAAGGAATTGACCGAATTAGATTTTACATGCTGTTTTTTTAAAACATTGGATGGGCTACAAGAAACTGGACAGATTTTTTAAGGGCATATATAATAACTTTAGACGAAAGGAAAGATAAGAGAAATGAAACTGAAAAAAAGTTACATGGGCTTTGTAGTATGGATGATACTTTTTTGTGCGGCGTCTGTTGGCGTTTCTTTTCTGCCGATAAGGGACAGCAGCATAACTACCCGAATTGTTTATAATATCTGTGCTTGGGGAATAACGCTGCTTGCTTTTATTATCTACAAGACAGAGTACGTATATTGGTACAATGGAACGAGCTATGAGGAAGCAGTAGAAGCAGGAAGTGAAAGAAGAAAGAGGTATGCCTGGATGCATTTTAAAAGATTTGCATTGTTCTCGATTGTATTTTTTCTGTTTTCCATTTTAGCGAAAATCTTCGTACTGTCTTTTTGGATTGATACTGTAGTTTTTTTAGTTGGATTTATTGGAGTTGCTATCAGCACGATTTGGATTAAATTGTGAAATTTTGTTTTATTGTATGCCAAGTGGATTTTGATGTTGAGTCATCTGATCGAAAGCGGTCAAACACAACATTACATAGGAGAGTCTAAAATGAGAATTATTTTATCACCCGCAAAGAAAATGAATGTAAATACGGATGAACCGACTTTTGGCATGCCTGTTTTTATGAAACAGACAGAGCAAGTCATGCACTGGATGCAGACTCTGTCTTATGAAGAAGCGAAAAAGCTTTGGGCGTGTAATGATAAGATTGCCGAACAGAATTACGAGCGGTTTGCCTGCATGAATTTATACAAACAGTTAACGCCAGCGATTCTATCCTATGAGGGGATTGCTTATCAGTATATGGCACCCGGCGTATTTGAGTACGGTGAGTTTGATTATGTGCAGGAACATTTGCGGATCCTGTCCGCATTTTACGGCGTGTTAAAGCCAATGGACGGGGTGACGCCGTACCGGCTTGAGATGCAGGCAAAGGCGAAAGTAGCGGGAACGAAGAATCTGTATGATTACTGGCAGGATAAATTATACCGAGAAGTCATTGATGACAGCCGGATCATTATTAATCTTGCATCGAAAGAATATTCAAAATGTATCGAAAAATACCTGACGCCGCAGGATACATATATTACCTGTATTTTTGGAGAAATTTCAAATGGAAAGATCGTACAGAAAGGCGTCTATGCGAAAATGGCGCGCGGGGAGATGGTTCGGTTTATGGCAGAGCATAACATCCAGGATCCAGAAGAGATGAAACGCTTTCATCGGCTTGGATATCTTTTTCGGGAAGATTTGTCAAATGCAGAGAAATACGTATTCCTCAAATAGGAAGTTGAATTAGAACAAAAGGAGCTTTATCAATGCTGATTCAGATTGTAGAAGACGACCGTGCTTTAAGCGACGGCATCGTTTTGGCACTCCGGGAATCCGGGATGGAATTTATTCAAAATAAATCTATAAAAAGCGCAAAAGAATCTTTTCAAAAATCAACACCGAATCTGATTATTTTAGATTTAAACCTGCCGGATGGCAGCGGCTATGATTATCTGAGATGGGTCAGGGAGTGTGCGCAGATTCCGATTCTGATTCTTACAGCAAATGATATGGAGATGGACGAGGTCATGGGGCTTACGCTCGGCGCCGATGATTATATGACAAAACCGTTCAGCCTGGCGGTGCTCCGGGCGAGGATCCAGGTATTGCTCCGCAGAAGTCGAAAGACACAGGATGATATTTACGAAGAAGACGAATTCCGGTTTGACTTTGGTTCGCTTTCTTTTGCTCGAAATGGGAAAGAGATCGCATTAAGTGTAAATGAACAGAGACTTTTGAAATTACTGATTGAAAACCGGGGAAGAATATTAATGCGGAGTACGCTGATTGACCGGTTGTGGAGCAGCAATGGAGAATATGTAGATGAAAATGCGCTTTCCGTTACGGTAAACCGGCTCAGAGGCAAGCTGGAAGATGGGAAGGACGATGTCTCTTACATTCAGACGGTCTATCGTCAGGGGTATCGTTGGAAAAGAGAGGACAGATCATGTTTAGACGAAGGACATTAGACAGGCTGGATCAGATGTTAGACGAAGCAATGAATGGAACATTTTGCGAATCGGATTATGATGAATCGAGACTTTCCAGAACAGAGTCGAAATGGAAACATTTTCTGGGCGCTTCCGTGCTTGCAAGAGAAAATATCGAAAAGGAAAAAGACCGCATCAAAGAACTGGTATCGGATATTTCTCATCAGACAAAGACATCGATGGCAAATATTCGCCTGTATACGGAACTTCTGAGTGAAAATCTGGAAGCGGAAAGTGATACTGAATCGATGAAGGAGAATCAGAAGATATTGGAAGAAATTAACAGACAGGTAGAAAAACTGGATTTTCTGATTCAGTCTTTGACAAAGATGAGTCGGTTAGAGAGCAATATCGTAATGGTTGAGCCAAAGCAGCAGGCGGTCAGCCGTTTGTTGGATGCGGCGATAAAAGACGCAATTCCAAAGGCAGCTTCAAAGGAAGTGGAGATTGTAAATACTTACACTGGCGAAGGAAAAGCTGTTTATGATCTGAAATGGACGAAGGAAGCGTTATTCAATGTGTTGGATAATGCGGTCAAATATTCTCCAAAAGGCAGCAAGATTTTTGTATCAGTAACGGAATACGAATTGTATACTGCTATATCGGTAAAGGATTTTGGAATGGGAATTCGAGAAGAAGAACTTGCGAAGATATTTGGGCGCTTTTACAGGGCGCAGGAAGTTCAGCAGGAAGATGGTGTTGGCATCGGACTCTATTTGACCAGAGAAATACTAAGACGGGAAAATGGTTATATTAAGGTAATATCAAAACCCGGAGAAGGAGCGGAATTTTGTCTGTATATTCAGACAAATGGTATGTGAAATTCGGGGATTGATCAATTCTTTCAGAACTGTTAGATTTTTGAAAGAGGCGGGAAAGAACCGAATGATAGAATAAAGACAGTAGAAAGCTGTCTTTTTTTATTTACGCGAAGGCACAAGGCAAGCGGAAATACTTGCATTTCCATTTGCCGCCGCACGCGAACCGATGAAACTCGCAGAGCGTGTTTCATCCGGTTTGTGCGAAGGCACAAGGACGGCGGAAAGGAGTTTTCATGAAAGTATTAAGGACGAAGAATTTAAAAAAGTATTATGGTAGCGGGGAAAATCAGGTAAAAGCTCTGGACGGCATCGATCTTGAAGTGGAGCGGGGAGAATTTGTCGCAATCGTTGGGACAAGCGGAAGCGGTAAGTCTACGCTGCTTCATATGCTTGGAGGACTTGACCGGCCGACTTCCGGAAACGTATATGTGGATGACAAGGACATTTTGACGTTGAAAGATGACGCGCTGTGTGTATTTCGGAGGAGAAAGATCGGATTTGTGTTTCAGAGTTATAATCTTGTGCCGGTATTAAATGTGTATGAGAATATCGTACTTCCGATTGAACTCGATGGGAATACGGTAGATCAGGGGTATATGAATCAGGTGATTGCAGCGCTTGGATTGCAGGAAAAGCGGAATAGTCTGCCAAATGAACTTTCGGGAGGGCAGCAGCAGAGAGTCGCAATCGCGAGAGCACTTGCGGCGAAACCGGCGATTTTGCTTGCTGATGAACCGACGGGTAATCTCGATTCAAGAACGAGTCAGGATGTGCTCGGGCTGTTGAAAGTGACCGGAGAACGGTTCGGACAGACGATCATCATGATTACGCATAATGAAGAAATTGCGCAGATGGCTGATCGGATCATCCGTATTGAGGATGGGAAAATCCGAAAAGGCGGTGAAGTAAATGCGTAGAGTAAATAATAAAAAGATGATTCGTAAAATTGCTGACAAAACGAGAAAAGCCGGAAAAACAAGGAATTTGATCGCTATTCTGGCGATTGCATTGACCACGGTTTTATTTACTTCCGTATTTACGATCGGAGGAAGTATCATCAAAAAACAGCAGGAAGCGACGATGCGGCAGGTCGGCGGAAGCGCGCATGCAGGGTATAAATATCTGACGCAGGCGGAATATGATATTGTAAAAGCGGACAAAAAACTGAAGGAGGTGTCGTATCGTATCGCTGTCGGAGACGTAGTAAATGAAGAGTTAAAGAAGCTTTATACAGAAGTCAGTTATTACGAAGATCTGGATGCCAAAATGAGTTTTTGCTATCCTGAGAAAGGGCATATGCCGAAGAAAAAAGATGAGATCGTAACGAGTGATCTTGTGTTAAAACGGCTTGGCATCTCATGCAGGATTGGAGAAAAAGTACCACTTGTATTAAAAGTCGGTAAGAAAACGATAGAAAAAACATTTATTTTAAGCGGATGGTTTCATGGGGATACAATCTCTCAGGCGCAGCTAGTTGCAGTATCGAAAGCATATGCGAACGAAGTCGCGCCAACACCAGTAACATCGGCGATGGGTAGGAATATCGATGCTTCTGATTACAGCGGAAGGATTATGGCAGATTTTAATTTCGCAACGAGTTTTCATTTGGAAAAACAGGCAGACGAACTGACAAAACGGTGTGGATTTCCGGAAAGCATAGATACAGGGATTAACTGGGCATATATGGGAGGAAAAATTGATCCGGAGACGATAGTTTTGATTGCGGGTATTCTTTTGGTGATACTGATATCGGGATACCTGATCATTTATAACATTTTTTATATTCATGTATATCAGGATATTCGATATTATGGATTGTTAAAGACGATTGGAACGACTGGAAAGCAGTTGAGAAAAATTGTACGTCGGCAGGCACATATGTTATCCGCTTTTGGAATTCCGATCGGATTGATTATTGGAGCTGTGATCGGGAAAATCCTGCTGCCGGTGATTATGGGAAACTTGATATTCGGATCAAGCAGTACAGATACGAAGATCGTGTTAAATATATGGGTATTTGCCGGAGCAGCGGCATTTGCTTTTCTTACTGTATTGCTCAGCTGTATTAAGCCGTGCCGAATGGCATCCAGAATTTCTCCGGTAGAGGCAGTCCGGTATACAGAAGGGCAGCAGGCAGGGAGCAGGAAAAAGCAGAAAATGAAGAAGACAAAAAAGGTCACTCCGAGGGCAATGGCATTTCAGAATATTTGCAGAAATAAAAAGAAGATGGCGATTGTCGTTGCATCGTTGTCACTGGCGCTGGTGCTGTTAAACAGCATTTATAGTCTTGTACAGGGATTTGATGTCGACAAATTCGTATCCTCGATGGTGGTCAGTGACTATTCTGTTTCAGATGCAACACTGGATAATTTTTCCGTTGATTATAACGCAATCGTTACAGACGGTGTGACAAAAGAATTTCAGAAGGCTCTGAAAGAGCAGAAGGGAATTGAGGAAATCGGAAATATATATTTAAAAGAAATTAATCCGACATTTACCGATGAATCCTATGCATTAGTTGAAAAGCGGATATTTGAAAACGAGGATTTTCAAAAATATTTTCAGAATACGATGGGTGAGGACGGTCCGGATATTGAAGAATATCGAAAAGATCGCTTTGTGGACGGAAAGGTTTACGGAATTGGAAAAATGGTTATGGAAAAGCTGGAGAATATAGAAGGCGAACTCGATTGGAAGAAGTTCTCGAGTGGAAACTATGTGATTGCGTCCAGATGGAGGATGGACGATGATAAAAGCATTGATTATTTTCAGCCGGGAGAAAAGGTGAGAATCAGCAATGAAAATGGGGAAAGCAAAGAATACGAAGTACTTGCAGTTGCCGAGATGCCATATGCGTGTGGAATTCAGCATTTTGGAATCTTCGAGTGCAATTACATCTTGCCGGAGAATGAATTTCTGGATTTGATGGGAGAACAAAACCCGATGCGAACGGTATTTAACGTGGATGAAAAACAGGAGGAGAAAGTTGGAACATGGCTGTCTGATTATTGTGAAACGGTCAATCCGGATCTAACTTATACTTCAAAAGCAAGCATTGTACAGGAATTCGATTCATATAAAAATATGTATACAACGGTAGGAGGGCTGCTCGCACTGATTCTTGCGATGATCGGTATCTTGAATTTTATCAATACGATCGTGACTTCTGTTTTATCGCGAAAACAGGAATTTGCGATGATGGAGGCAGTTGGGATGACCGGAAAACAGTTAAAAGAGATGTTATGTTTTGAGGGCGGGTATTATGCGATATTTACCATTATCATTGCATTGATCTTAAGTGCAGCGCTGAGTGTAACGGTTGTGCGTCCGATTGGCAACAGCTTCTTCTTTTTTACATGGAAATTTACCGTAATGCCGATTATGCTTTGTATTCCACTTATCATTGCAGTCGTGATGATCGTGCCGTTAGTTTGTTATCGTAACATGAAGAAAGTCAGTGTTGTGGAGCGGATGCAAAAGATGGAGTAGGGAAAGAATGATATGAAATTTATTTAAAAAGTAATTAGTGAATGGTACTAAATAATTGGGTGATTCTTTTTGCAAAGTGTACAAAAAGGGTCACCCAATTATTGTTATATTAGACAAATAAATTGCTCAAATTTCGTTAAAATGCTGAAAAAAATAAAAAGCTTGCAAATAAAATTAGGAAGTATTACAATAAAACCATAATAAATGGGTGACCCAATAATAAAATAATTTATATATGTATGCGTGATAATTAACTGCTTTTCGGGGAAAAATCGGGAAAGTAGACACATTTTTAATCAAATTGGATTACCCAATTTGCACGGAGGAAGAAAATTGTTACTACTAAAATTTATACTTGCGATATTACCGATTATTTGGCTGATCATTGCACTAAGCGGATTGAAGATGGCAGGACACAAGGCGTGCGTCATCGCATTGTTGATCACAATGGTTCTTTCAGTCGCTTATTGGAAGTTGAATGTGATCTGTACGGCAACCGCCGCATTAGAAGGAATCCTAAATGCATTATGGCCAATCTGTCTGGTAATTATTGCAGCATTATTCACTTATAACTTGACATTAAAAACTGGAGCGATCGAATTGATCAAAAAGATGTTGGCGAGTGTCTCGACGGATCAGAGGGTTCTGGCCCTGATTATCGGTTGGGGATTTGGAAACTTCATGGAAGGTATGGCAGGATTCGGAACGGCAGTTGCGATTCCGGCATCCATGCTGGCAGGAATCGGATTGGATCCAATGAGTGCGGTTGTTGGCTGTCTGGTCGTAAATTCGACGCCGACTGCATTTGGTTCGGTTGGAGTTCCAACGGTTACGCTTTCATCTGTAACCGGAACGAATCTGCTTGCACTTTCGGGAAGTGTAGCGGTCATTCAGTTCATTTTGACATTTCTGTCGCCGTTTATCATGGTCTGCATTTGCGGAAAAGGGATAAAGGCATTAAAAGGAATGATACCGACGACGCTTGTTGCGGCACTGTCATTTACGATTCCATGGCTGATCGCAGCGGAATTTCTTGGACCAGAGCTTCCAAATATCATCGGCTCGATCTGTTCGATGATCTGCATGATTGCAGCAGCAAAGATTTTTAATAAAAATCAGGACGAAGCATATGCCATTGAATTGAAAGAAGAAAACGGGGAAGAAAAGTCATTGACCATCAGTGAAGGCGTGAAAGCATGGAGTTCCTTTATTTTGATCTTTGTTTTATTAATGATTACTTCGACGCTTTGTCCTCCAATCCACAATGCGATCGCTGATATTAAGAGTACAGTCGTTGTGTATGCAGGAGAACAGGGAAATGCGTTGAGTTTTAGTTGGATCAATACGCCGGGTATTATGATCTTTATTGCGGCTATTATCGGTGGCTTTATTCAAAAGGCAACTGTAAAAGATATGATTGAAGTTTTAGCGGAAACTTTGAAAAAATACTGGAAAACAATTCTTACTATCTGTTCCGTTATGGCAACAGCAAAAATCATGGGTTACAGCGGCATGATCTCCGATATAGCAAAACTGCTGGTAGTTGTAGCCGGTTCTTTCTATCCGCTTATTGCACCATTGATTGGAGCATTGGGGGCATTCGTAACCGGGTCAGGAACATCTACTTGTGTTCTTTTCGGCGGGTTACAGAGCGAAACAGCATCAACTTTAGGCCTGAACCCGACCTGGATGGCCGCTGCGAATGTCTTTGGAGCCGGTATCGGTAAGATGATCTGTCCGCAGGGAATCGCAATTGGAGCAGGAGCGATCAATGCAGTAGGTTCGGAGAGCAAACTTTTGGGAGCCGTATTTAAGTATTTCCTATTGTATGTGATTCTGGCAGGAATCATCTGTTATGCAGGGTCGCTGATTGGACTTTAATTAGGATTAGATACGGAAACAATAGAACTTTTTATCAATCATTATAAACATCAACGAAAAATTTTAAGGAGGAAAATTATGTACAATCAATTGACACCGGAGATTATCGACCAGATCAAAGCGGTTTCTGATCACGTATTTTTAGGCGACGAAATCAATCCGGATTATGCGAAAGATGAAATGCCGATTTACGGAACACGTATGCCGGACATGGCAGTACAGCCTCGTTCCACAGAAGAGGTTGCTGCAGTTATGAAAATCTGCTATGACAACAATATTCCGGTAACTCCAAGAGGAGCTGGTACGGGACTTGCGGGAGGCGCTGTACCACTTTATGGAGGCGTTCTGATCGATATTTCTAAGATGAATAAGATCAAGTCCTACGATATGGAAAATTTTGTAGTAGAGATCGAAGCAGGTGTATTACTAAATGATCTGGCAGAAGATGCACAATCCAAAGGAATGTTATATCCGCCGGATCCGGGCGAAAAATTCGCTTGTGTTGGTGGAAATGTTGCAACGAATGCCGGCGGTATGAGAGCTGTCAAATATGGTGCAACCCGTGATTATGTAAGAGCAATGACAGTCGTTTTGCCAACAGGTGAGATTACACATTTGGGAGCGACTGTTTCAAAAACATCATCCGGATATTCTTTATTGAATTTAATGATCGGTTCCGAAGGTACGCTTGGAATCATTACCGAATTAACATTAAAGATTATTCCTGCACCAAAAGTAGTTGCATCGCTGATCATTCCGTTTGAAGATCTGCATACAGCACTGGATACTGTACCAAAATTTAAGATGGCACATATGGATCCACAGGCAATTGAATTTATGGAAAGGGAAATCGTTCTTGCATCGGAAAGATATATCGGAAAATCTGTATTCCCTCAGGAATTAGAAGGCATTGAAATTGGAGCATATCTGCTTGTAACTTTGGACGGAAATTCCGAAGAAGAAGTCGATACCTTGATTGAACAGGCAGCAGAGTTAGTACTGGAGGCAGGAGCAATTGATGTTTTAGTAGCGGATACACCTTCCAAGATGAAAGACGCATGGGCAGCTCGCTCTTCGTTCCTTGAAGCAATTATGGAAGAAACGAAACTTTTAGATGAATGTGACGTCGTTGTTCCGGTAAACAAAATTGCCGATTATCTGGAATTTGTAAATAAAACAGGTGAGGAATGTGAATTGACGATCAAATCATTTGGACATGCCGGTGATGGCAATTTACATATTTATCAGTGTTCAAACGATTTAGAAGAAGATGTATTTAAAGAAAGAGTTGATAAATTCTTTGACATTATTTATAAAGAAGCAACCGATGTAGGAGGCCTTGTATCCGGTGAACACGGTATTGGATCAGGAAAAGTAAAATATCTTGTTGATTCCGTTGGAGAAACCAATATGGCGATCATGGAAGGAATTAAACGCGTATTTGATCCAAAGATGATCTTAAATCCAGGTAAAGTCTGCTACCGCTTATAGAAGGAGGAAATAAAATGAATATTTGTGTTTGCATAAAACAAGTACCTGATACGAATGAAATTAAAGTAGATCCTGTTACTCATACTCTGATCCGTAAAGGAGTTCCTAGTATTGTAAATCCATTTGATACTTATGCGCAGGAAGTCGGTGTGCGTCTGAAAGAAAAATTAGGCGGAAAAGTCGTTGTGATCTCAATGGGACCAGAACAGGCAAAGGAAGCGTTAAAATCGTGTCTTTCGGTAGGAGCGGATTCCGCATACCTGATATCAAGTCGTAAGTTTGGCGGTTCCGATACATTGGCAACGAGCTACATCCTTTCGGAAGCAATCAAGGCAGTGGAAGAAAAAGAAGGATTAAAATTTGATTTGATCCTTTGTGGAAAGCAGGCGACAGATGGAGATACTGCTCAAGTTGGACCGGAGATTGCAGAACATCTTGATCTTGCACAGATTACCTATGCACTTGATATCGTGGAAAAAGACGGAGAGATTCAAGTAAAACGTGAATGTGATGCTGGATATGATATGATCTCGACAAAACTGCCGGCAGTCGTTACGGTAGTAAAACTTCCGTATGAACCACGCTATCCGACGATCAAGAGCAAAATGGCGGCAAAGAGAAAAGAAATTCCTGTATTAACGGAAGAAGATTTGACAGGAATTAACCTGGAAAACTGCGGATTGAAAGGTTCTCCTACAAGAGTCAAGAAAACATATACACCGGTAAATGAAAAGAACGGCGTAAAATTAGAAGGTTTAGAACCGGATGCAGCAGCAAATGAAGTTGTAAAATTGATTTATGATGCAAAAATTTTATAGGAGGACGAAAACATGAGCAATCTTCAGGATTATAAGAATATTTGGGTATTCATTGAAACAGAATGTGGAAAAGCAAAAAATGTCGGATATGAATTAATCAATGTAGCAAAGCCGCTGGCACAGCAGAAAGGATGTCCTCTCGTTGCGGTCGTAATCGGAAAAGATATCGAAGGCGTTGCAAAAGATGCAATCTGTTATGGTGCGGATTCCGCAATCATTGTAGATGGACCGGAATTTGAATATTATTCGACCGATGCCTTTGCAAAAGCATTAGTTACCTTGATTGAAAAATATAAACCGGAAACATTGATGATCGGTGCAACGAATAACGGACGTGATCTCGGACCGAGAGTTTCCTGCAGAATTAAGACTGGATTGACTGCAGACTGTACGGCAATCGATATTGATGAAGAAACCGGAAACATTGCATGGACCCGTCCTACATTCGGTGGTAACCTAATGGCTACGATCATGTGTCCGGATCACCGCCCGCAGATGGGAACGGTTCGTCCGGGAGTATTCAAAAAGGGTGCATATGATGAATCACGCACCGGAGAAATCGTAAAGGAAGAGATTACGGTGGCACCGGAAGAAATTCGAACAAAGCTGGTAGAACGAGTAAATGAAATAGCGGAAGCAATCAATTTGGAAGAAGCCGAGATTATCGTATCAGGCGGACGTGGAGTTGGATCGGCAGACGGATTTAAACAGTTGGAAGAACTGGCAGAAGTACTCGGAGCAACGGTTGGTTGTAGCCGTGCGGTAGTCGATGCAGGATGGATGCCGCATGCACATCAGGTTGGACAGTCCGGTAAGACGGTAGCACCTAAGTTGTATTTTGCAATTGGTATTTCAGGAGCGATTCAGCACGTAGCGGGAATCTCGGGATCTGACACAATCGTTGCAATCAATAAAGATGCGGATGCGCCGATTTTTGATGTTGCTGATTATGGAATTGTCGGTAATTTAAATGAAGTAGTTCCGGCATTGACTGCAGCATTTAAAGCACAGAAAGCATAAAAATTTTATAGACAGTTCTATATTGAGTATTCGTAGTACGATGATTGATTATTTCTTATAACAGATATGGATAAATAAAAATAGGAGGAAATAGGTATGGATTTTAAACAGGATGAGATGCATCAGGATATATTGGAAATGGTACATGATTTTGCAGTCAACGAAGTAAAACCGTTAGCTGCTGAAATCGATCAGACGGAAGAATTTCCAATGGAAAATGTAAAAATGATGGCAGAGATGGGATTAATGGGAATTCCGTTTCCGGAGGAATATGGCGGATCAGGGATGGATACGTTAGCGTATATTCAGACAGTTGAAGAACTGAGCAAATACTGCGGTACGACAGGTGTTATCGTATCGGCTCATACATCTTTATGTGCAACGCCGATCTATCAGTTTGGAACCGAAGAACAGAAGAAGAAATATCTTCCAAAACTGTGTACGGGTGAATGGATCGGAGCATTTGCTCTGACGGAACCAAATGCAGGTACGGATGCATCAGGACAACAGACGGTTGCGGTTGACGCAGGAGACCACTGGGTATTAAACGGTTCTAAGATTTTTATTACAAATGCAGGGGTTGCAGATGTATTTTTCGTATTGGCCATGACGGATAAATCACAAGGAACAAAGGGAATTTCGGCATTTATCGTCGAAAAGGGATTTGAAGGATTTTCCATTGGAAAATTAGAAGATAAGATGGGTATCCGCGCATCTTCTACATGCGAATTGATCTTTGAAGACTGTATCGTTCCAAAAGAAAACTTAGTCGGCGAGATTGGAAAAGGATTCAAATATGCGATGATGACATTAGACGGCGGACGTGTCGGAATTGCTGCACAGGCACTTGGTATTGCTGAAGGGGCAATTGAGGAAACGGTAAAATACGTACAGGAAAGAAAACAGTTTGGACGTCGTATTTCCCAGTTCCAAAATACGCAGTTTGAATTAGCACAGATGAGAGCGAATACTGAAGCTGCAAAATTACTCGTGTATCAGGCAGCAGCTGCAAAAGATGATCACGAACCATTCTCTCATAAAGCGGCTATGGCAAAATTAGTGGCATCTCGAAATGCAATGGATGTTACGACGCGTTGTTTACAGTTATTTGGTGGATACGGATATACGAAAGATTATCCGATCGAAAGAATGATGCGCGATGCCAAAATTACAGAAATCTATGAAGGAACTTCAGAAGTTCAGATGATGGTTATTTCCGGATGGATGGGAGTAAAATAATATTTTCCTCTTTATGAATATACAATGGGTCAGCTAATCCCGGCCTATTTGTATAGATACATACAACTTACTTAATGTGAATGAAATAGCAGGTTTACCGAGCGGATCAGCGGTAGACCTGTTATTTCTTTTTATCAATAGAATGAAATTCTTCGCTTGAAATAAACTTAACAATATAATAAAATGAAAGTCCAATATAACTGTTAATGGCAAATGAAGAAAGTGTTAGTACATGGATAAATCAAAATATGATGGAAAAAAAGTATATGAATACGTGTTTGATTATTTTTTAAATCAAATCATGTCAGGGGAATTGAAACTAAATGATAAGATCCCTCCGGAAAGAGAAACGGTTGAAAAATTAGGCGTCAGTCGTAACTCAGTCCGTGAAGTCATGCACATGCTGGAGATTACCGGATTAATTGAATGTGTACAGGGGAGCGGAAATTATGTTCGATGTGATCCGGAGGAGTACATGTTTAAATCTGTTAACATGGTTATGAGTTTATTAGACATTGATTACACGGAAGTTTTCGATATCCGGACCGGATATGAAGAGATGGCATTAAAACTTGCGATTGAAGCTGCAACTCCCGAAGAAATTGAGAAGATTCACGGCATCGTGCAGCAGATGGATGAAAATATGAGCCTGAAAGCGAGTGCAAAACTGGATCTTGAATTTCACTACTGTCTTGTACATGCATCCCATAATCGTCTGTTGATCTTATATTATTCGATGCTGGACAAACTGATGAATCAATTTATCGAAAATATGAGAGAGAAGATTTTGATGAACCGAATGAGAGCAGAACTTCTGCGACGTTCACATTGGGAGATATATAATGCACTGGTTAACAAAGACCGAAAAGCAGGGATGAAGGCATTTGATAAGCATTTTCGTATTGTCAGCGATCAGCTGGATAGGCTGAATAAAAAGAAATAAGAACAGTTGTTGACCAAAGATTTAAGTTCTATATTTGATAGTAGAAAACTTCTTCGATGGGACATTGTGCAGAATGCAAAGTCAAGATTATCTATGTTATGCTATTCTGTCACATCAGTCCCATAAGAAGAAGTTTTCTAATTATCAAAATCGCAATTTGTTTCAATTACAATTATTACATAATCTTTCTAAACAAATCTTTCAAATCTTCTACAGGAGCATCTTTTGGATTGCCCGGTGCACATGCATCTGCAAAAGCCGATTCCGCTAAGAAGTCCAAGTCTTCTTCTTTGATCGCATCTAATTTAGATGGGATTCCGACATCTGCGGAAAGTGTTTTTACTGCATCGATTGCAGCTTTGCGATATTCTTCCTGAGACATGCTGTCAACACCTTTTACGCCCATTGCGCGTGCGATTTCACGGTATTTTTTACCGGTACATTCCTGATTGTATTCCATAACGATCGGAAGCATCATTGCACAGGCAACGCCATGTGGAGTATCATAAACGGCTCCGAGGGTATGTGCCATAGAATGTGCGATTCCAAGACCAACATTTGAGAATCCCATACCAGCGATGTACTGTCCGAGTGCCATGCCTTCACGCCCTTCTTTTGTATTGGCAACGGCATCGCGCAGGGATCTTGAAATGATCTCAATTGCTTTCAAATGGAACATATCGGTCATTTCCCATGCTCCTTTTGTCGTGTAACCTTCAATTGCATGTGTCAGAGCATCCATGCCGGTAGATGCGGTCAGCCCTTTTGGCATTGAGGACATCATCTCGGGATCAACAACAGCGATGATCGGCATATCATGTGGATCAACGCAGACAAATTTACGTTTTCTTTCTACATCCGTGATAACGTAGTTGATTGTAACTTCTGCAGCTGTACCGGCAGTTGTAGGAACAGCGATGATCGGTACACAAGGTTTGGTAGTAGGTGCAACCCCTTCTAAACTGCGGACGTCTTCGAATTCGGGATTTGCAATGATGATACCGATTGCTTTTGCAGTATCCATGGAAGAACCGCCGCCGATTGCAATGATATAGTCAGCACCGGAATCCTTAAATGCCTGTACGCCGATCTGAACATTTTCGATCGTAGGATTTGCTTTGATGTTGGAATAGATTTCGTAAGCAAGTCCTTCACTATCCAGTGTATCGGTAACCTTAGAAGTAACGTTAAATTTGATCAGATCAGGATCAGAACATACAAATGCTTTTTTAAAACCGTTAGCCTTTGCTTCTGCTGCGATTTCCGCAATTGCACCTGCTCCGTGATAAGATGTCTGGTTTAACATAATTTTGTTTGCCATGGTTTGTTCTCCTTTCCGTTTATGCCGAGGAATCAGGATGAAAATGATTCGTCGGCATCGTTTTGCCTGTCCAATGTATTTCTGATATTATTTTAACAATTTTTGAGAAAAAAAGAAAGTTACAGAACGACAAATGTGTAACATCTCAGGCAAGAATCTTTAATTCGGTAAAAAGTTGTTCGAGTTTGGATGGCATGGACTGTACTAAATGGAGAGCGAGCTGTCCCGGAGAGCATTTCATTCCGCAGAGTACCCATTTGACCGTCATATAAATTGAGGAATGGCAGTACATTTCCAAAAGAAAGAGAATCTCTTCGTCTGGGATCTTACCGGTCTTTTTCCGAATCAGATTCGTGTAAAACTGGAAGATCAGTTCGAAATCATGCTCTTTTAACGAATTGCGATCTGTAGAACGAAAAGCAGCGGCAAAAAATATCTGTTCATCGCGGATAAATTCAAATTTCTTTTTTAATCCGTCGTAGATCGTCCGCCCGTTTCCCATATGTTCAAAGGATTTCAGGAGTAGAATGTCAAAATACCAGTTAACGAGATCGTATTTATCCCGAAAATTTCTGTAAAATGTTTGTCTTGTTAAACCACAGTTTTCTACGATCTGCCGGATTGTAATATCGTCGACGGAGGTCGTTTCCATGCACTGTTTCATCGACTCTGCAAGCCGGTATTTGGTTGTATTCGATGATTTACTCATAACATACCTCCGGTTATTGTATCAAAATTTTATCCTATATATCATTAAGTGTAATCAGGAAAATAGGAATAGTCAAGCGATCTTTCATAAGATTTTGGCCACCGATCGGCTTAATTATATTACGGTTATGGGACAAAGATAGATTTTTGATATGGAATGTGGTATAATGATCAAAGGCTATAGGAAATAGTACGTGAATTCTAAAGGAGGCTGATAATATGGATTATAGACAGATGATTAAGGAGAAACATTCCGTACGTGATTATAAAGATAAGAAAGTGGACGCAAAAATTGCAAAAGCAATTCGCGACTATGCAAACCATTGTCCAAAGTTAGTTGATGATATCGCAGTGGATATCCGTTTTATGGATTATGATGCTGTATACCGTCAGATTGATGGATTTGCAGGATATAAAGGTATTTTGATCGAAGCTCCGCATTATGCGATTCTTCTTTCAGAAAAGAAAGATCATTATATTGAAAACGCAGGCTATGTCGGCGAGGGAATCTGCTTAAAGGCGCAGGAACTTGGTGTGAATACCTGCTGGATCACGTTCAAGGATAGTAAGACGATCATTCATAAGCTGAATATCGTAACGGATAAAGAAGTTGTAGGAATCATCGCTCTTGGCTACGGCAAAAAAGCGAGAAAAAGAACGATCGGTTCAGTAAAGATTGGCGGCAATTATACGCAGGCGAATATGGACCGCAAGAAAGACGCTGGGGCGGGAAGAATTCCACTTCAGCAGATCGTGTTTATCGACAAATGGGGCAGAGAAGCGGATGTTGATGCGTTGACGGAGCGTGCATTATATGATCCAATGGATTATGCGAGAATGGCACCGTCGACATTAAACCGCCAGCCGTGGAGATTTATCATCGATGGATCAAAGATCATTTTGGCTGTCCGCGATGATGTTGAGACAGATGAGTATGAAGAACAAATCGACGCAGGAATTGCGATGCTGTATTTTGAGGGTGTAATAGAACAGAGTCTTTGCAGTATTCAGTGGAGTTTTGATGCGGTTGAGAATACCTATGGAATTCCAGAAGAATATAAGATCGTAGCGTCTTGTGAAGTATAAGATGATAAATATGCAGGAGGTTGCTTTGCAGCCTCCTGCATATTAAAATTAAACATTAATTTTCAGGGAGAATAGCCGTAAATCAGGCTATTCTCTAAGCAATTCTGCAATATTTTCTGCAATGCTTTCTCCATCAATTTCTAACATTTTTCTCAATTCTTTTATAGAGCCGTGTTCTACAAAAGAATCCCGGATTCCAATATTGTGAACGCGTCCGCGGTAGCCGTTTTCATACAGATACTGCATGACCATTGATCCAAAACCGCCGCTTAAGATCCCTTCTTCAACAGTTACAATAAGGGAATATTGAAGGGCGAGTTCATCGAGCAGTTCAGTGTCTATCGGTTTGATAAATCTTGGATTGACCAGTCCGATTTTGTAGCCGTTTTGTTCTAGAAGTTTGATTGCGGCTGTAGATTCAGACAACATGTTGCCAACACTGAGAATAACCGCCTCTTTCCCTTCTTTTAAAACCTGGCCTTTGCCATAGTGAATTTCGCTGCAGACATCCTCGTATAAGGTTTCCGCTTCTCCTCTGGAATATTTGATTGCGGTTGGTCCTTTTGCGTGGGCGAGCGAGAACAGGAGCATTTCTTTTAATTCCTTTCCATTGATCGGAGCCATAACTGTAAAGTTTGGAATCATGGAGAGGAACGGAATATCAAAGATTCCCTGATGAGTTTCTCCATCTGCTCCGACCAGGCCTGAGCGGTCGATGCCGAAGATGACCGGATCGCTGCCAAGTGCAGTGTCGTGGATCATCTGGTCAAATCCACGTTGTAAAAAGGTGGAATATACAGCAAATACCGGCTTCAATCCTCTTGCTGCCATGCCGGCACAGAAAGTAACAGCATGCTCTTCTGCGATTCCAACATCAAAAAATCGCTCGGGATATGCTTTGCCGAATGCAGCCAGACCGGTTCCGTCCGGCATTGCTGCAGTTACAGCGGTAATCTTTTGATCTGTCTTTGCCGCTTCGATCAAAGTATCAGAAAAGACGCTTGTATAAGTTGGATGCGTGCTTTTTGATAAAATTTCACCACTCTTAACATCAAATGGAGAAACACCATGGAATTTGGTCGGATTGTTCACAGCATGTCGATAACCTTTTCCTTTTTTTGTTTTAACGTGGATAATGATCGGTTCATCTAACTGTTTTGCACGGTTGAGTGTATCGACGAGCAGTGGAACGTCATGTCCGTCAATCGGGCCGATGTAGGTAATTCCCATATCTTCAAAAAACATGCCTGGTACAAATAACTGCTTGATCGAATTTTTGGAGCGTTTGATCGCCTTTGTAATCGGCTTTCCGATATTCGGTATTTTCAGTAAGGATTGTTCCACATTATCTTTTAGTGTGACATATTCCTTATTGGAACGGATTTTGTTCAGGTAAAAGGACATACCACCGACGTTTTTTGCAATAGACATGCTGTTGTCATTTAAAATAATGATTAAATTCTTTTTTTCTTCTCTGAGCCGCACCATGTTATTCAGGGCTTCATATGCCATTCCTCCGGATAATGCACCGTCACCAATGACAACAGCAATTGTCTCATCGGTTGCATTTAGATTTCTGGCTTCGGCAAAACCGAGTGCCGTCGATAATGACATGGAACTGTGCCCGCTGTGAAATGCATCGCAGTTGCTTTCTTTTCGCTTTGGAAATCCGCTCATGCCGCCGAATTGACGCAGATGTTCAAATCCATCTTTTCGACCTGTCAGAATCTTATGAACATAAGATTGGTGGCCGACATCAAAGATCAGCTGATCTTTTGGGAAGTCCAGCACCAGATGCAGTGCCATGGTAAGTTCTACGATTCCGAGATTCGATGCGAGATGTCCGCCTGTTTTACTCACATGTTTTAATAAAAATCTTCGGATATCTTTTGCCAATCCGGCATAATCTTCCGGTGCAATTTTTTTTATATCATTTGCTTTGTTAATCTTTTCCAGCATATATACCCCTCCTGTACAACTGATGTTTCCCTTGTTTTGTACATTTTGAATCATAAATGATCATTTGTCAAATTTTTATACTTTTTCCCGATAACAATGCGAAAAATAAGATGATTGACATGAATATTTAAGGGAAATGTAATTGTTTTTCCGATTTATTATATTATAATAAGATAGTATAAATTTCGACATTTTCAAGTGCTTTTGGAGGGATAACCGTTATGGATAATTATAAGAAAAAGATGAATATTTTAAAGGCGATCATATGGTGTATGTTTTTCATCACTGTTTTTGTGACCGTGCAGTTCCATTATGGTTTTATAGGGCTGTTCATTAATTGCGGAATTTTAGCGATCATGGTATGCATGATTCGTCATGCCGACCGGTGCGGATTAAGGCTGCTGAATGATTATGCGGATGATGTGAGCGGTATCTTAAAGGAATTGGAGAAGATTGAAGAAGAATGTGGGAATGACAGAGAGAGCCTGGAATCGAGGATATTAGATCTTGACAGTTTTTTACAGCATGATGAGGTAAAAGAGCGCTTTGGGGCATATCGAAATGCATATGGAAAGGAAAGCCAGTTAGAATGTAATATTTCCGATTATTTAAATTATGATCAGCTGACGGAGAAATTATCGTTACGGTTTTGTGAAATTCTTCCGAGCATATTGACGGCATTGGGAATTTTAGGAACATTTCTCGGTTTAACGATCGGTTTGACGAATTTTGATTTTAGCTCTGCGGAGACGATGGGGGCTTCTATTCAGTCCTTTGTATCCGGGATTAATATTGCATTTTACACGTCGATTTATGGAATCGTATTATCCATTTATATGAATAGTTTCTGCAATTTCATCGAAGAGCGGTTTGAGGAGAAGTTGATCGCGGTGGAAAACCGGTTTGATGATCTTGGCATGAATCGGTCAGGACAGAGCATTTGGGTACAATTATATAAGGAAGAAAAGCTGCAGACAGGTAGCTTGCAGCAGTTAAATACAGAATTTCCACAAAATTTGTCAGATACATTAGGGAAAAATCTTTCAAAATCCTTTAATTTGACAAACGCTAATATTCAGAATTTGATGGGGCAGATCCAGGAAAGAGAAAACGAGGCGATGGAACATATGGTCCAGAATTTCTTGAGACAGCTGAACCAGGGAATCAAATCAAATTACGAAACGATGGCAAAGACGATTGATAATCTGGAAGAGAGCTTTCATCTGCTTGGGGATTCGGTAAATAGTTTAAGCGAATGGCAAAAAGATATGACAGAGGAGATTCGTGAATTTGTCGTTAAGGTAGGCGAATCCAATCAAAAAATGGAAGCAATAACGAAAAAGAATACGGAACAGATAGAACAGTTGAATGATGCTCTGCAGGGATTTTCAAGTTCGATGGAACATATCAGCCATGATTTGGAAGCATTTTATATGAAAGAAGAGCATCTTTATGACAAGATGCATCATGTTGTAGAACAGCAGGATAATATAGCAGCTAAATTAGAACGGGTTGTTGATGTGTATGAAGCGAATGGGGAAAATCTCAAGATCCGGAGCCGGGAATTACAAGAACGGCATCATAATCTGGAAGAAGTTGAGACAGACCTGAAGGCATATCAGCAGGAATGTCGGGAACAGCTGCGACAGATGATGGAGGTTATCAATGAGCTGCAGGAAGAACAGAAACAGAGACAGGAAGAATCTGTTCATTTGCAGCAAATGTATATCGAGTTGGAGTCCTTAGAGTATAAGGTGAATCATATTGTTGACAGGATGAGTGATCTGAGTCTCAGAAGCGACAGTCAGAAGATGGCAAGGGAAATGCTCGAAATCCGGCAGACGATGAGAACCGAGATAGAACAGACGAGACAGCATGTATTGGATGCAATCGAGGATACAACACTCAAAGGAAAGTTCAAAAAGGTATTTCACAAACAGGGAGAGGCTTAGATGAAAAGAGCAAGAAAGAAACGCGATAGAAAGAAAATCGACTACTGGCAGTCTTATTCCGACATGATGGCGGCATTGCTGCTTGTGTTTATTCTGATCGTGTTTGCAACGATTCAGAAGCTGCAGAGCCAGCAGGATGATCTGATATCCAAGCAGCAGATGATCGAGAAACAAAGGATTACGATCAAGCAGCTGGGCGGAGATTCTGGATATGATGCCCAAAAGCTGCAGGAGATGGAGGAAAAAGTTTCCAAGATTATTGGAGTGAAAGCGGAAATTATCGAGGATCTGCGGAAAGAATTAAAGAATGTTGATCTGGAGATCGATGGTCAGACAGGAGCGATCCAGTTTAATTCTGAAATCTTATTTGATAAGAATAAGTCGATTTTAAAGTCTTCTGGGAAGAAAGAATTGGATAAGTTTATGAAGGGATATTTTAAGGTTTTGCTAAATGATAAATTTCGGGATAATATTGCGGAGATTATCGTAGAGGGGCATACCGATACGGATGGAAGCTATAATTATAATCTGGAATTATCGCAGAAGAGAGCATTAAGTGTGTCAAATTACTGTTTGAACAGTAAAGAGCTGGATCTGACGGCGAAGCAAAAGGATCAGCTGCGCAAGATTATTACGGCAAATGGCCGTTCGTACAGTAATCCGATCAAACGCAAGGATGGATCTGTTGATAAGGAAAAATCCAGAAGAGTTGTCTTCCAGTTCCGTCTGAAGGATGATGAGATGATCCAGCAGCTGCAGGAAATCTTAGAATCAGAATAAAGGATCTGGCCGGAGAAAATAAGGAGTGGGGAAAAAGTGGTGAATTTTATATCAAAAGATGAAGTGATAAGCAGTTTTCGTGATCTAAAGCAGGAGAAGACTTTATGGATGGTCGTGCTCTACGAAGTATTGCTTCTGGTACCGGCATTGATGAAAGGAATCCGGGAAGATAAAGAAGAAGTTTTTTACTTTGGTTTTCATTATCTGGATTTTCTTCCAATACTCATTTTAGGTACGGTCGGCTTTTATTGGATCACAAAATATGTTTTAAAAGGCAATCATAAAATTGTGCTCTATTCAGCAATTTTATTAACATGGGGCGTTTTAATGGAAGTACTGCTCCTATTTCCGAATGATGATGATCTGAATGCAAGGTTTATCGTGAATAAAATTCTGCTTCTGCTTGTATCTTATGTGGCAGCCGCCGCTGTTGGATTCGCGTTTTTAAAATTCCGTAAGTTTCGAAGTGACAGCTTTACGGCTTGTATTGCGTGTATTTCCATTCTGTTATATGGGCTGCTATTCTTTTTTGGAGTTGGCCCTGGCGGAAAGATCAATCCGGAAGCGAAGACGAATCTTCCATTTCCTGTGATCGGATCGATTCCGATTACGGAAATATTAAAAGTAACATTTTTGATGGTATTGGTATGCCTGCTATGTAAGCAGAGTAAAACACGAAGAGAAAAGAGAATACGTCTCTTGTGGTCTGCCATCTATACAGCACTGAATATGCTCGGCATGCTCGCGATCAACGAGATGGGGAGTCTGCTGATCGTTCTTTTAGTATATATTGCATTTATTGTCGTCTACATGCAGGAAACTAGGTATTCTGTTATGGTGATCGCAACTGGAATAAGCGTTTTGGCAGCAGGTATTTTCATTGGTACCCTTATGATCCACAGTGTCAATAAAAAAATCAGCGCAAAAGATCTGATGAGCTGCTTTTATGACCTGGAAATCTCGGCTGCGAATGGATATCATGGCAGTAGTGGGACTGTTGGGGATTTTAGATCATATTTGGCAGAGTATCTTCAAGAACGGGAAAAACAGAAGGACAACCGGCTGATCGATCAGGCTGAGATGGAAAAAATAGCAGAAGCTTCCTTGGATGAAGCACTGGATGAAACGGTGCAGGCTTCCATTGTCGAATTATTTTCTGTAAAAGATAAGATTGGTTATGAGGATATGGAGATTTTTGTATCGAATAAGAAAAATCAATCCATGAAGCTCGCGATGTGTTATTTGTTTGCAGATCAGGAAGATAAAACGGATTTCTTAAATCAGTATTATTTTGCGAAAGTATACAGTTATTATGCATATAATTCTGATGCGAATTTTCTAGAGCGTTTTTATCTTCCGAAATATGGAAAAGTAATGACTAGATTTTACTGCTGGATGCATCCTGAGTGGGACAACGGTGATACGGGGTATCAGAATTACCGTGCAAGAATAGGAGTGCGTGCAGGTGGGCTATTTGGTAAGGAAGCTGTGGGCGTCAGCACTGTTCCAAATGCAGACTCGGATATGGTGTTTGTAGCGGTTTCAGAGATGTTTGGCAATATCTGTACGATCATTTTATTGTCGATCTTTTTCCTGCTCTTTTGGGAAGGGAAAAAAGTGGCACTATCCACAAGACAGGAATATAACAGTGGAATGATCTTTGCGATCTCCTTCATGATATGGATACAGGCGATTTTTATGACAGCGAGCAATTGTGGAATGTTTCCGATCTTCGGAATGCCGATTCCATTTATTTCAAACGGCGGAACTTCGAAGTGTATCACGATGGCTATGATTGGTATTATGGTAGTTATGTCTGCGAGAGAGACGGAATATTTTATGGAAGAAGATGAGAGGTCGAAAAACCATATGATGGTATTTCTCGGATATTTTATCCTTGCACCGATTACGGAGTTGTTTCATCGGATTTCAGTAAAGTGTTTTGGCAGATTAGAGGATCATCAGGAGACAACAGGAGAGAAAGAAGAGGACGAGAGTGATGAATAGCTGGGAATCATTTATGCCGGACATTGAGATCAGATTGAAGGAGTTATTTGGAAAAATAGATTCCAAAAAGAAGAAAAAATTTATCAGTTTGTGGGCAAAGTTAGATCCAGTAGACCGGATCTACTATCAATATTGTGAGGACGAGGAAGAGCGTTACCGGTATTATGTGGAACGTTATATGGCGAATAAAAAGTTTCAGGACAGAATCGAAGAGATATTCGAGGCGGAAGTCTATGATATTGATGCAAAAAATACATTAGAAATGTGGCGTCTGCTGGATCATGAGATGATAATGGCAGATAATCCTTCTCCTTCCGCAAAGATGAAGATGAAAGTTCAAAACTGGCAAAGAAACAGCATTTTAAAGAGGCTCCAAAAGTATGCCAGGGATGGTGTGCAGATCCAGGAAAAAAAGGCAGAAGAATATCTGGAACTGTTGGCGGAACAAAAGAAAAGGCAAAAGCTGATTCTAAAAGCGGAAGAACAGGTTCCGGCAGAACTGCTTGTCTATTTTGATGAATATCGGGAAACTCTAAAGGAGATGGGAGAGCGGTGTCTGGTACTGCAATACTGCATGGATCATCTGGGGCATTTTGGATTGGAAAAAGAAGAAGAGGTATTTTGGAAGCAGCTGATGCTTCGTACGGTAACAGAATGTCCGGAAACCATGTTAGAAGATATTCGAAGACTGATGCATGAGATAGAATAGGAGAAGCATTATGAGAAGAAATTTGAAAGGCAAGGTTCTGCTGACGTTGCTGATGTGCTGTTTGATCGGTATGACGGCATTTGCGGCTGATATCCGGGCAGCATCTTATCCATTTGAAAAATATTATAATCCAGATGAAGACGAGTGGGCGAATATGGAACGTGTAACAATGGATGGACAACTGGAATTTACGGTACCGGACATGAGCATCGCATCGATGGATCTCATCGTCTATGGAACAGATGATCCGAAGATTCAGACATTGAAAAACGAAAAAGGCAAGAGCGTTGAATTTAAGAAAAAATACGGAGATGATTCCACTTATACTTATTATACGGTTTCCGATGTTGAAAAAGGCGATTGGAAGCTGAAACTCCGTGAAGGAAGTTGGGAAAGTACGAGTGTATATCTGATCTATTACAGTTCTTATACGGCCCGCTATACGATTGAAAAAGAATTAAAAAATCCGGATAGTGGAAATTATCAGGCGCTGATTCGCCTGTATGATGCGGGCGGTAAAGTCTTAAAGCTTAAGAATCGCAAAATCAGTTATTTGATTGATGACCGGTCGTTGATGAGTGAAACGACAAAAGATGAGACCTATAACTGTTATCTTGGACAGGCCGGATTGGATGAAGATGATAGGAAGATTCTTGGAGACGATTATTCCTGCCACATTATCGTAACTGCAGAGGATGGAAATGTTGTTCTCACAAAAGCAGAAAAGGCGGACAAAAAGGAATTCAAGGAGATAAAAAGCGCCTATACGCCATCTTTATGGCAGAGATTCCGTGCAAAGTCCGCGGAAGAGCAGAAGACGCTTGTTTTAATTGCAGTAAGCCTTGTGGTCGTTTTGATTCTTGGGATTTTCATTTTGAAAAAAACCAATATTCGAAAGCATCGAAAAGAAAAGATGGAAAAAGAGCGGGAAGAACGATATCAGGAAGTGATCCGGGATTTGAAACGTTTAAAGGATAACTGGCAGAAATGCATAAAAGCCAGAAAAGAAATTTTGGATGCTCAAGAAGAATTAGAATCATACGATATCTGGGTGCAAAGCATTCTTCCCGATAAAAAGAGAAAAAAATATACAAAATTGATGGGTGATGAACTATTTGATATTTTGAAGAAAAGCAAGAACAGAGCAGAATCTGTAAAAGCGGATTGGGACGAAATGCGCCAGACGAAGAAGAGACTGACAGAAGCGAAGGAAAAGGAATTTTTAGAGGCAGTCCATGTCCGTGGGCAGATCATGGAAGAAATTGCAAAAAAGCTGACGGACTATAGCAGTACGTTATGTCAGTTAAAGAACGAGATTTCGGAGTTTCAGGATAGAAAAATGTTTCATGATATTTCCATTCATGTTTCAGATAGACGAAACCATTATTCCGGAATGATCGAGGCTCAGGAACTGGGCATGCCGAGAAGGCGAGGTATTCAGAATCTTAACGACATGACAATCCGCGGAAGTAGAAAGATGGTATTGGATGATCTGGAGCTTAAGGGATTGAATTTAGCAATTGGATTTACCCAAAATGATAAAGCACAGGAAATGATATTGATTTCGAATAAGGAATTGTATTGTGATGAAGAAGATATGGAACTTTTAAGGAAAGAAGGACCTGTCCGGCTTGGCCCATATCAGTATATGCAAATGGAAGGGCTGAATTTGTATACAGAAGATAATCAGAAAATGCTGTTCCGCATAGAACATGAATAAGAAAGGAAAAGAAAATGCGTATTTGTCCGTTTTGCTTAAGCAAAATTGAAAGTAATAATGTTGATTTTTTGTTTGAAAAAGAATTTGCTGACTGGGATTTTATGGAAAGTATGGGCGGAGCAGATGAATTTGTACTGAATGCGAGAGAAGACCGCAAATACCGCAAATTCCGGGAAAAGAAAAAACTATCCATCACAGACAGAGCGGATACAATGAGAGTGTACGTCAATCATGGAGAATTATATCAGCTGATCAATATACTGCGCAGACGCTGCGGGATGGATCATATGGAAAATGTATGGGACGAGAATAACTGTATCGATGAAACATTTACATTTGAGGATGGAATGGAACTCACTATTCAGTACAGCAATAAGGAAAATGAAGACTCTGTTTTGACGATTCAGAGTGGAATTCAGGCTGCACGCGCCAGTATGATCTGTTCAAATTGCCATAATATTCTGCCATCCGGATTTTTCCATTATCCGCAAATTACAGTAGGATTAATTGGGAAAAAGGATGCGGGAAAGACCTGTATGCTCGTTTCCCTGCTTGCGAATAATATGAAAGCCATTAATGGGAGCAAAGTACTTCATTTTACAGAAGCGCAGACAATGCAGGATTCTAATTACCGAGAGCTACGCAGAAAAGTCATGCTTTTAGAGGAACAGGGAATCTGTCCGGATTCAACGCGCGGAGAATTTATTGCTCCGGTCATGCTTCGGGCGGAATGGAGCATCGAGGAAGAAAGGCATTATGCGATGGTCTGCATTTATGATGCAGCAGGAGAGCTGCTCGAAAAAGCGAGCGAGAACACGGATATTTTGGAGAATATTATGCATACCGATGGATGGCTGTATCTGATCGATCCCCAAAATACAAGGCTTGGTACGATGGTAGAGACATTATCGCAAGAAAATAAAATAGCAATTCTTGAAAGAGCAGGAATTGGAAATATCTATCAGCAGAGGAAGAAGCAGCAAGATGTCCATAAACGCGGCCACAGGACTGTGCATGATGTGATGCAGGAGCTGCTGACAGATGTCAATACGGAAGCTCAGATCCGCAACTTCTATAACCACTTGTGGCAGTGCTATCTTGGACAGGGATTGCGGGAGGATGATTTTTCAATACCGGAAGTAGCGTTAATTTTAAGCAAATCAGACGAGATGATATCATTTTTAAATGAAAAGTACGGAGAAGCAGATCTGTTTAACCGGGAATTAAATTATATATCGGCAGAAGGCAATGAACATTGCAAAGATCGAAAAGAGATTATCAGGAAAATTTTTGAAGAATATGTCATTGATGTTGACAATCTGAATGCGGATTATCCTTCTGTACCGGATGTATATCTGGCGTCAGCACTGGGGTGTTCGACAAAGCAGGAAAATACGGAGGGAGAAACGCTGGTTTACAAAGTGGATGGCATATATGATCCGATTCGGGTTGGAGAAGCGTTTGTACGGACAACGATGAATCTGATGCAGAACCGTTCAGAAAGGAATAGTGAATGATGAAACATTATTTTAATCAGTATTATTATACCGCTGCACCGGATCTTTTTAATAAGACGAGAAAAAGCGGATGGGGAATTTTTGGTTCAAGCACACCGGATGATTCGGAGACAAATGAACAGGTTGAACAGATTTCAAAAGACTGGGTTCCGATGCGTTTATTAGAGGAAAAAGCATTTCCGATCGAGTATGTGATGTATGTCAATGACCGTTATGTAGTTGGAGGGACAACGTCCTGCAATACGCTGATCAAAGGGGATAATCGTCCTAATATCTGGACGCATGTGCTGGTACCGGAGGAAGGGGGAGAGGAGAGCTTCATTTCCTGTCTGGAAATATCTTCATTTGAACGAGTACAACGGCGGGAAGAAAAGTTCATATTGCAGCCGGTTGTGATAGAGGAAAGCGGAGATGAACAAAAGGAACTTTTAAAAAGCTGGGCATCAGAAGAAACGGATGCGGCTCTTTTAAAAGAACTGCTAGCAGGGATGTCCGGTGCAAGTAAGAAGATTCTAATTACGGACGAAGAATTGGCGGAAGATGATTTTGAAGATTATCAGCTTCTGGCAAGAGCAATGATGAGGCATATTTATCAATTACTGCCGGGCTGTATGCGCAAGAAGTTAAATTTTATCTCTCCGATGGTATCGAAATACTTTCATCTGTCCTCCGAAAAACCGAAAGGAGCACGGTTTTACTTTGGCCCTGAAGATCAGTATGATTACATGATCTCCATGCAGCAGGGAAAGAAATTGCTTCCAGAAAATTTTTATGATCATATGCTTCTTAGAATGATGGAACTATATCATCATAACAATATATTATATGAAGAAATCGGACAAAGGTTTCAGAAGAACAGCTATGCAATTCGTGAAAATGACTATATCTGGCACTTTATTTATGAGATGATAGACCGAAATATCGCGTTTGGATGGACAGGATTTGGCAAAAATGAATACCTTGATGCATATAATCAGGCATGGAATGATGAGAATAAGAAGGAAAGCTTTCTTAAATTGACGGAGGTTTTACAGAAACAGAAAAAAGAGTTTTGTGTCTCAAGTGATTGTTTTTTGATTTTCTGCAGGATGATCCGGATATTTGAAGATGCAGATGAAGAAGTGTGGATGCGAGTTGCCAATCAGGCGGTAGCATGGATATTAGAGGCGGAAAATCATGATTCCGCACTGATAAGGGAGTTTATGCATGCGCTGTCAAAAGCAAATATCAGAGAGGATATGATATATCAGATCAAATATTTGGTTATGCAGAAAAGCGCAGGATTTCGAGAAGAAGAGGATTTGTACAAGGTTTCCTTTGAGAATATCCATACATGGGAATTATGGAAGCAGAGAGAAGATGATTTAAAAGCATTCGATATGCAGAGATATAAAGAAAAACTCCAGCTATGGAAAACAGAATTTTGGAATCAGGTTGAACAGGAAGATATCCTGCTCAAACCGTCATGGAAAGATGAAGTTCGCGGAATTGCAGATGATCTGGGAGTGAATTGGCGGGAAATCTGTGAGCATTTTTCAGCAGATATATCAAAAGCATCTTTCGATTGGGGAGAAGAGCAGATCCAGGAATCCAGGAATCTGGCAAAGTATTTGGAGCCTTCTATCCGTAAAATTTTTGAGAAGATCTGTGATGATGCGTCGGAAAGACTTTTGCAGGAAGCAGAAAAGGAAAGAATTCAACAGGAAAAAACAGATAGCGACCGAAAAATGCATATCGAAAATCTTTCTTTGGATGATGCCGATCTTATAAATTGGATTGAAGAGAACTATGAGAATTATAAAAATACAGATCTTTTTGTGAAGTTAGAAGAAAAAAATCAAAGAAACCGTCTCCTGGAATATATGCAGTTGATCATGCTGTCGGTTTTCTGGGTAACTCTCAATCTCTGTATTTATGAAGGCATCTTAAAGTCTGTGCGGTTTGGCGTATCGGTGTCTGTTGCCATCTGGGCTGCCGCAATTGTGGCAAGTGCAAGTTTGTTATTTGTGGCAATAAAAAGAAGAAAGGGTATTCCAAAAACAGTTATTTTATTTCTTGGAAGTTTTTTCTGGACAGCCTGTGCAGCAATTATGCAGGTATTATTTGGATTTTTAGGTGAAGGAATCTTTTTAGGAGTTTTATTTATCCTCATGCTTATTTTGTATTTGATCAGTTCAGAGGAAGATGAGGAATAAAAGGAGGAGCAAAATGTTTGTATTATTTCAAAGAATTTGGGTTTTCCTTATGGTGGATGGATTTCTGTTATTTATAATCGTTCGGATTGCCGGACGAAAACTGCAGGAAGATAAGCGGGAGACGATAAAGCCAAAAAAGATGATCCGGCGACAGCGAGGAGGAAAATTATTTTATCATTTTCATGATGAAAGAGGAGAAGATCAGAAAGGAATGCTTGATCGATACCCATGTCTTTTAGGTCGGGGAAAGAATTGTGACACTGTTATTTCAGAAACCGCTAAAAGTGGAAAGTATTATCTTTCTCGTGAATTTATACAGATTATGGAAATCAGAAATGGGTTTCGTGTGAACAGATGCAGACGGCAGGACGAAGAACAGAAAACTCTGACGGGTGTTGCAGATGGAATTCCATTTGAGAATGAGGTCAGCATAACATTTGAAGAAGCATTGGAAATTAAAATTACAAAGCGGATCACGCTGTATTTGAAAAAAGATGTGCTTTGTACAAATGCAGTCTGAAAAGGAGGAAAACAGATGATAAAATATGTTGTTTTAATTATTATTATATTGATAATTCTGGCAGCAGTGATCTTCTTTTTATTGAATGCCAGGGAAGATTCGGGAAAGACATCAGGGAAAATGAAGGAACATGCGGGAGAGGATGTTTCGAACGATGATATTCAGGCTCTCCGTAATCTGTTAAATGATCTTGAAGATGATGAAGAGCAGACGAAAGGAACCAGAACCTTTTCAAAAAGAGAGAATCAGGATCAAGAGGATCTGAAGGAGCATGTTACAGAAGAGGCTGGTACTGCTCCGGAAGAACTGGATGTTACAAGAGAAGAAAAGGATGATTTTGGAGATGAAACAAAAGAATTTGTATTTGATCCTGTTGACAGGGAGGATACAGATTCTGAGAACGGTGAGCCGGTTTTAGAATATCGGATCACGATTGATGGGAAAGTTTCAACGGGCTGTATTCGCACGATGAAGGAAGAATATTTGATTGGAAAAAGTGAACGATCGGATGTGGTGCTCCCGACAGATGATCCGGTTGTGGGTAAGAAATTTTTAAAAATAAAACCAATGACGGAAAAAGAACTTTTTGTTTTGGAAACTGTGAGACCGGACTGGGTACTTCCTATATGGTCAGAGGAAAGCGGAAAATGGGAACCGCGAAAGGGGAAGATCGTATTTGGGATGGAAGAAGTTATTGTCATCGCATTAACACAATTTACACATAGATCGGATAAGGATATCTCACGTTTGGAATTGGCAATGCCGGGATATCTTGAAACGGAGGAATCTGAAGAACCGGAGCAGCATTTTTCAGATCAGAAGTTCTACGATGAAGAGGATGACCTTTTTGATATTTAGCGACAAAGGAGAATGAGGGATTTGAAAGATTATAGGACCAAAAGAATTCAGATAGTTTCCATTTTCACACTGTTACTGGCAGGCGGCCTGATCGTATCGATTTTGTGGTCGACGGTCAGCAATACGGATTACGATCAGCAATATGCGCGAAATCAGGAAAAGAAGATGATTGATGAGAATGAAGATATTTTGTGCGGCGATATTGTTGATACAAATGGAAAAGTAATTGCCTCTGCAAAAAAGGATGGAAAAAAGCAGACAATCCAATACGAAGATCCATATGCATATACTCTTTTTGTCGGCCTGACAAATGGAAAAGATTCTCCGGAAACATATGGTTTGTATGAGATGTACCAAAATGATCTGTATGAATCTGCTGAAGGACAAAAAAAGGGCGCGACGATTCAGATGTCGATAGACAGTGCTTTGCAGAAATATGCATATTATCTTCTCTCGGAACAGAAAAAAAGAGGTTCCGTTATTATTATGGAAGCGAAGACCGGGAAAATAAAAGCATGTGCATTTACTCCATCTGTAAATGGAAATGAATTATCAGATGACTGGAAAGAAAAGTTAAAAGAAGATGGCGGATATATCAAGCCGCTCTTAAATCCGGTCGTGCCGGGAAGTATTTATAAAATTACGACCAGTGTAGGAATACTGGAACAGGGACTGGATCAAAAAACGGTCAATGATCAGGGAAGCATTACAATTGGAAAAGGAACATTGAAAAACAGTGGAATGGCTGCCTATGGTCCTGTTTCACTTCTGGGAGGCTTTCTGCATAGCTCCAATGTCTATTTTGGAACGATGGGAAAGGACTATTTAAAACAGGCGAAGCTGGAGGAATTGGCAGACCGCTTCCTGATTGGAAAGAATCTAAAACTCGACTTTGGGACAGTATCTTCTCAGTTTTATGCAAATAACAAAAAAGTAACCTTTTCTGATATTCAAAATGCATGGACAGCAATTGGGCAAAATGAAGTACGTTTGACAATTGTCAATGCGGCGATGCTGGCTCAGACGATCGCAAATGACGGAGTGATGATGAAACCATATGCAGTGGAAAGTATTTATCATGGAGAGGGAAGCAGTAAAACTTATGCGAGAAAAACAAAACAGCAGCAATATAAAACGGTGACGAATCAGGAAGTTGCAGATAGACTGCAGAATATCATGAAGACAACAGGCGAGTATTATACAAATCAGTTGACAGGAAAAAGTACGATAAATGCAGGGGGAAAAGATATTTCCATCGGATTGAAAACGGGAACCGGCGAAATCGGAGGAAATAAGAAAAATAGCATTTGGATCACGTCCATGGCGCCTGCAGATGACCCTGAATACGTTATTGCCATGAATATCTATGATTCGGACAAGGCAGGAAAAAGTCTCTTAGGAGATATTATTTCTTTATATAAGGAGACGATGAAAGAGGGGGAATAACCGTGGATTATCGGATTTATAGTTTTACAAGAAAAAATGGACGTTCCGAGAATCAGGATTATTTATTTTATGAAAAAAAGCAGTTCCATGAAAATGAAACGATCGTTACATTCGGTGTCTGTGATGGCATGGGAGGGATGGAACATGGCAATGAGATCTCGAGGTTGACGGCGTGGACATTTTGTGCTTATTTTTCCAGGATCATGACAACTGCACTGTCAAAAGAAAATGTTGCTGTGCCCTCCCATATGGCTATGGAACGCATTTTAACGGATGCGGTAAATGCAGTACAAAAGACCATTCGTTCGTATATGGAAAAACATGATATCAATGGAGGCAGTACCCTGACGGTTGGTGTCATAAATGAGAAGACGCTTTATATCATAAATGCCGGGGATAGTCCATGTTATCTGATCAATAAAAAGAGAGGATCGATGGAGCTGATCTCTAATATTGAAAATTGTGCTTATGAAGGGCTGAAAAATGGAAGTTTCACAGACAAAACTTCATCAAAATTTTATGCAGCATCATCTTATCTGACGAATTTTATCGGCTGCCGCAGATTTCGAGAGCCGAAAGTACAAAGCTATCCGGTCTTTAAGGATGATTTGATCCTTGTTGGAAGCGATGGGCTGTTTGGCCGGTTAGATGATCAGGAGATTTTTCAGGATTCCATTCATATTTCTGCGGTAAAATTGTTAGAGAAGATTGCTGATCATGCAGCAGATATAGGAGAAAACGATAACCAGAGCGGAATCGTCTGCAAAATTATGCAGTCATAGTCTGGTAAGGAGGATGAAATGCTAAAAACAGGACAAACGTTTGGTGTCAGTGATGAATTGAAAGTGATTCAACATAAAAAAACGATAGGTGGGATAAAAAAATACTTATGCTTTCAGGAAGAGTCGGAAGCAATTTCCGAACATGATTACCGTATGACGGGTACAGCATTTGAAGTATGCGAAGCGCGGTTAAATGAGGAAAAAGAATGTCTTGTGTGTGACAGAAATTGTGAATATACAAAAAAATATTTTGTTAAATGTATCGATATTCGAAAGCTCAAACAAAAGATGCAGAGTATTGGAAAAGAAGCATTTAAAAAATCCGGTTTTTATGTGCATTTATGCTGTATGGAACGGGAACGGCAGCTGGCAGATCAGCTGAGCGGGACATTCATACCCGCATATTTAATCCCACCGAAGTATTTGTTTGATATCAATGAAAATCAGGATAAAAAGTCCGCAGAAATCAAAGGAACGGTGTATCCGTATCGAGGAAACAGCTGGCAGCAGGTGCTTCGGGAATGCAGGGGAAGTATGGATACGAAAGATATTCTGTTGTTGAAAGAACGCATTATTTATCAGCTTTTGTATGCTGTCAAAGCGTTGCATCAGCTCCCCGGGAATCTTGTTCATCGCGACTTAAAACCTTCTAATATTACGATCGAAAAACTGGATGACAGCTATTATGGGGAGCTGCTTGTGTCTATTATTGATTGGGACTGGGTCAGTATTGGGAATGAAGTGAAAGATCCATTTGCGGATATCTGTGGGGGTACGAGCGGATTTGCTCATCCAAGGAGTTTTGTAAAAAATGAAAACAGCATTCTCGATGCGAAACCATCTAAGCGATGGGATTTTTATTCGGCTGCATTGACGATTTGTTATATATTGGAGGAACGCTATCATTTCAAAGGACAGGAACGTTATTGGGAAGATGAGACTGCATTTTGTTTAAGGGATATGCCGAATACAAGACAGTATCTGGATGACAGCTGTAAAGATGAACGAGAGAGTCAGGAGTGTTTGGAAGAACTTCGCTGTATTCTGCAGAAGATGCTCGGAGAGAGTATGGAATATCGGAATCAATATGGAGATATTCAGGAAGCGATCAATGATTATGAACAATATCTGCTACACCGCCACGGCAGAGCATTTTCGAAGCATTTTCAGCAGCATTATCTTCTGTGCAATTCAGACAGCCGTTATAGTGGAGAGACATTGACGCAGATTTTCTGTCGACATGAGTCAGGAACGAAAACGAAGGATTACCATTATGTATTGGCAGAGCGTGATGCCGTTACGCTGGAAATCGGCGGAGAACAGATTGCGGTACTTTGCCGTACAGGAGAGAAGGGACTGCAGGGGTTTTTACTCAGTGAAGAGTGGAAATGGAAAGAATACGACGGCTCGCACAAAAGGATGTATCATCGGGAAATATTATATTGTGAACAAAACGGGGAACAGCTGGAAATCTGTTATGCGCAGTTTTAGGAAAAGGAGAATGAGATGGGAACGATAATGATTGATTTTGTAATTGATGCAACGGAATCTGCAAGTGGAAATCTGCCTGCGGTCAATCTTTTCTGCGATGATCTGATCGTAAAAGGATATCGGAAACTTTCTCCTTTTCATGATGTCCGTTATGGAATTACCGCATTTTATGGGAAAGAAGATGCCATAAAGTCGTATCGGTTTAAAGAAAATTTATTTACAGGAGACAGGTACCGGTTTAACCGGACATTTGATACGATCGAAATATGCGCGGGATCTGCAGATGGGAAAGATCATATCTTAGGAGGTATGATGCATTCGAGCCGTAAACTCAAAGAGGCGGATGGGGATTTGAAGGTTATGCTTGTATTTTCAGACTCCTATATGGAACGCGTGAATTTTGAAAAGATTGGTGTGTTATCGGCACAGAGCGTATATTTGTATCTTTCGGATCAAGAGGAACTCGGTGAAGTGCGGATGAATCTGTTCTGGGGGATACCGATGGTAAATAAAAAGCACAAAGTTGATCACCGGCTGATGCCGCACCGGTGCAGTCTTGCGGATATTTTTGACTCGAAAGGACGGGAAACTCAAATCGACCGGATCATGAAAGATATTTTAGAACTGGTTGAGCAGTAGAAAAGGAGAAAATATGGAATTCAATCAATCGGAACAAATCAAAGGGGTATCAATCTGCTTTTGTATTCTGCATTACTCAAAAGAGGAAGAAGCCTTGCTGCTTGAAATGCAAAGGCGGATGTCAGAGTCCGGAATGAAAATCAGGCAATGCTATGTATACGGCGATCAAACGGTCAATGCGACGGAATTTTTTCAATTCTTGCCGGATC
Organism: Lachnospiraceae bacterium; assembly: GCA_030531165.1. GTDB lineage: Bacteria > Bacillota > Clostridia > Lachnospirales > Lachnospiraceae > Fimousia. Next base: position 29,882 of record JAUNOI010000004.1, on the reverse strand, counting down.
ATTATACAAAACCGGAAAGCAGTAAGTGTGGATATCCTGCTCATGAAGCACTGATCCTGGCTGCAGGTATGATGCAAAAAGAAGAGGCTCGGCTTGTCAGAGAGGGAATGGATGAGGATTTTAAGTGTCTGCTTTTGATCATTGGGGAAAAGGCAGCTTTAAAGCAGCAGATCAACCGCGGCAGTGCCTATCAGACAGTCAGGCAGTGGGCAATAGAGCAGAAAGAATTTAAAATGGAAATAATTGATGAAATACATTTGCTATAATACGTGAGCTGTAATATAATAAAAGAAAAGGGGGTTGTAACAATGAAAAAGTTATTGTCAATTATTCTTTCGATTATACTTGTTATTTTTATGTCAATTAATTGCGGGACGAATGTATATGCATTGGAGCCTGCTCCGGAGATACATGTTCCTGACAATCTTACCGCTACACAGGATGATCCGCTTTCCAAAATCATATTACCGGACGGATGGACCTGGGTAGATGATTCCCAAACCGTGACTGTGAAGAACAGCGGGTATCCGGCAAGACTTGTTGTAGACGACGAGAGATACGATTATACCGGTGTTGAGGGATATGATGCATTAGAACATTATGTAGAGCGAATATTAGAAGTTGTTGTTGCTCAGGGAAAGAATGAGTGGAAAGTAAAGCCGTCGATGAATGACTGGACATATGGAGAAAAAGCGGGTACTCCGAAAGGTACTGCAAAGCACGGTAAGACGGAATTTACGTACGGGGCTTCGAAGAAGGGGACATTTCATGAGGATATTCCTTCTAAAGCGGGTACCTGGTATATGAAAGCGACTGTTCCGGAAAGTGATGAATATGAGAAATTGGAAGAGATCGTAAAGTTCACGATTTATAAGGCAAAACCGAATTACAGCAAGCCGTCGAATTTATCAGCAGTTTACGGAGATACATTAAAGTCTGTTCAGTTACCGAAAGGATTTTCATGGACGAATTCCAAACAGTCTGCTGGTAATGTAGGAACCCATCAATTTAAAGCTGTCTATACACCGTCCGATACTGCTAATTATGAAACCGTAAAGGATATTAAACTTTCGGTAAAAGTAGCCAAAGCGTCTAATAAATGGACAAAGAATCTCTCCATCAAAGGATGGACGTATAAAGGCTATGATAAAAAGAAACATGCTCCGAAAGCTTCGGCAAAGTTTGGGAAAGTCAGCTATACTTACAGCAGCAAAAAGACTGGTACGTACAAGTCTGGAATTCCGACAACTGCCGGAACCTGGTACGTAAAAGCGACCGTAAAGGGGACATCGAATTATAAAGGACTGGAAAGCAAGCCGGTTTCATTTAAGATTGCTCCAAAAGACGGTACAAAACTTTCTATACCAACAATTAGTAAAAGTACAAATCTGAAAAAATTGCAGATTAAAGATGGCAAGACAACTCTTGTTTCTGGCAGAGATTATACGGTCACAAAGAAGCAGAGTGGAAGTACCGTAAAGGTTCAGATTGCATTTAAAGGAAACTATAAGGGAACAGTTACAAAGACCTATAGGACCTCAGGTTCAAGCAGTTCAGGCATCAGTACGACATCAAGACGCACATCCGTAAAAACATTTTCAGGAACATCAACGTCTAAGAACGTACCGAAGACCGGAGACAGAAGCAATCTTGGAATGTGGAGTGCTCTTCTGGTTCTGTCTGCCGGAGGAATGGTATTTCTTTTAAAGAGAAAGCGAATCCATTGAGTTATTTTTCGTGAATGAACAAGTTGATAAAGAATAAGGAAACAGCCGCCAGTGATTGTACAATCGCTGGCAGCTGTTGTTATATAGGAGAGTCTCCAAATTCCTATACAATTGAAACGCTTTGGGGCTGTGTTTGAAATCGGGATAACGGATTGAATAATTTTCTCAAATACACTATAATGATATTAGTATTTAATCACAGATGATGAATACAAAAATCGGAAAATGGAGCAAAAGTATGTTCGTAGAAGAAAGGCAGGAACAGATCCTGCAATTATTGCATGAAGATGGAAAAGTAAAGGTAAAAGAACTTAGTGAGAGATTTGAAGTGACGGAAGACTGTATTAGAAAAGATCTTGCGGTCATGGAAAAGAGGAAGCTTCTGAAGCGGACCTACGGTGGTGCGATTCTCCGTGAGAATCTGCATCCCGGACATACGAATATCGTCTCAGAACGCAACGATAAGAATACCAGCCAGAAAAGGATAATTGCCAAAAAAGCGGTGAAGCTGTTAAAAGATGGAGATGTGATTTTTCTGGATATTTCGACGACGAATATAGAATTTGCAAAAGAGATCATACGGTCGGGATTAAAAGTAAGAGTTGTTAGCCATATGCTTGGAATAGCGAATTTGTTTGCGGAAGGCGTTGATACCGGAGCGGAATTTATAATGCTTGGCGGTACGCTGAACCGCTCGCAGAACAGCATGCTTGGAGCGCTTACGCTCAAGATGATTGAGACCTTTCGGTTCGATTTTTGCTTTCTTGGCGTTGTGGGGGCGGATGTTTCTGCCAATGAAATTTCGACTTATCTTCCTGAAGACGGCGTGATGAAGGCGGCAGCAATTTCTCGCAGCAATAAGATTTATCTGATGATGGAAAAGCAGAAGTTTGATTTTAAGGGAAATTATATGTATACAAAATTTAGTGACATTGATGGTGTGATCTGCGAAGAAAAGCCGTCGTCAAATATACAGAAGACACTAAAAAACTATCGCGTAGAACTACTATAGCATAAAGAGGAGGAAATTATGGTTCGATTTGCAGTAATAGGAACGAATTTTATTACAGACGGATTTATGGAAGCTGGGATGCAGTGTAAGGATTTTCATGTTCAGGCTGTCTATTCAAGAACAATAGAACGTGCAAAAGAATACGCTTCCAAGTACGGAATTGAGGACTATTATGATTCATTGGACGACGTTGCGGCAGCGGAAAATATCGATGCAGTTTATGTGGCAAGTCCGAATGCGCTGCATGCACCGCAGAGTATTCAAATGTTGAATGCCGGAAAGCACGTATTATGTGAAAAGACGATTGCATCCAATCAGGAAGAATTAAAGCAGATGCTGGATGCAGCAAAGCAAAATCATGTCATTGTTCTGGAAGCGATGCGTCCGGTATTTGATCCGGGATTTCAGGCGATTCAGGATCATCTTCCAAAACTCGGTAAGGTTAGACGTGCAACGTTCCAGTACTGCCAATATTCGAGAAGATACGATAAGTACAAAATCGGCATTATTGAAAATGCATTTAAGCCAGAGCTTTCGAATGGAGCACTGATGGATATCGGCGTTTACTGCGTACATCCGATGGTAAAATTATTCGGTATGCCAGATCAGATCCTGGCTTCGGGATTTCAATTAAGTACCGGAGCAGAGGCGATGGGAACGATCATAGCCCGTTATGGGAATGAAATGCAGGTAGAACTTCTTTATTCTAAGATTACAGATTCGATTCTTCCAAGCCAGATTCAGGGGGAAGAAGGCTCGATGATCATCGAGGAGATACCGGATACGGTAACACTGAAAATCCGCACTCGCCAGGATAAGAAGTGGGAAGAAATTAAGATTGATAAAAAAGAAAATAACATGTATTATGAAATCGAAGAATTTATCCGTCTGGTTCAGAGCGGGGAAAGTGCGGAGGAACATAACAAGTATTCTTTATGGGAACTTGCAGTTATGGACGAAGCGAGACGTCAGATGGGAATTGTTTTTCCGGCAGATTCTAAGAAATAATTAAGAAAACGATGTTTTTATTCAGACAAGTTTATGGTTTGTTTATAAATATTTAGAATTAGAAAATTGAATTTGGAGAGGATTTGGTTATAATAGAAGTATAGTAAGCAACGAAAGCTAAGACTTACTAGAATAGTTTTTCATATATTTTTTATCCTCTCTTTTCATAAAGAATCCCGCTGGCGAGCGGGATTTTTTACATTATATATTCGAAAGGAGAAAAGATGAAAAAGGATTGGTGGAAGAAAAAAGTTGCATATCAAATCTATCCGAAAAGTTTTCAGGACAGCAATGGAGATGGAATTGGTGATATTCCGGGGATCATATCGAGGCTGGATTATTTAAAGGGTCTTGGAATCGATATTATCTGGATTTCTCCAATGTATCAGTCACCGATGGTCGATCAGGGATATGATGTCTCGGATTATCGTGCGATTGATCCGTGCTTTGGAACGATGGAGGATATGATACGGCTGATTGCCGAGGCAAAGAAACGGGATATGCATATTTTAATGGATCTGGTCGTCAATCATTGTTCTGATCAACATGAATGGTTTCAAAAAGCGATTGAGGATCCGTTCGGCAAATACGGCAGATACTTTTATATTGAAAAGAAAAGCGATCTGATACCGAATAACTGGCGGTCAGAATTTGGTGGAAGTGTCTGGGATCTTCTTCCAGGGCATGAAGCGGAAGATCTGTATTATCTACATACATTTGCAAAGGAACAGCCCGATCTGAACTGGGAGAATCCGGAAGTTCGTGAGGAAATTTATGATATCGTAAATTGGTGGCTTGATCTTGGTATCGCGGGCTTCCGTATTGACGCGATCATTAATATTAAGAAGAATCTCTCATGGGAAAATTATCCTGCGGACAGACCGGACGGACTTGCAAGTGCATCGAAGATGTTGGAGCAGACCGAAGGAATCGGAGAATTTCTACAAGAATTAAAGATGCGCTGCTTTGAACCGCATCAGGCATTGACGATCGGTGAAGTATTTGATCCGACCGGAGAGAGAACCGAAGAATTTATTGGAGAGAATGGATACTTTTCAACGATGTTTTTCTTCGATCCTATTATTCCGTTTTTAAAGGAGAGTCTGAAAACGCGTATTCAGACATTTGATCCGAAAATATGGCGTGATATCATCTTTCAAAAGCAGAAAAAGGGATTTTTTGCCAATGTCGTGGAAAATCACGATCAACCAAGAGGCGCGAGTGTGCTGATTCCGGAAGGGGATTATAGCTTTTACAGCGTAACTGCGCTCGGTTCGATCAATCTTTTGTTGCGGGGACTCCCATTTTTATATCAGGGACAGGAAATCGGCATGACGAATATTACCTTTGATTCGATGGAGGAATTCGATGATACGGCGGCAAAGGATCAATATAAGGAAGCCGTTGATCTTGGTTATAGTCACGAGGAAGCATTGGCGAGTGTTAACCGTTATGGAAGGGATAATGCAAGAACTCCGGTTCAGTGGAGCGATCATGATCAGGCAGGATTTACGACCGGAACGCCTTGGCAGAAAGTAAATCCAAATTATAGAGAAATCAATGTGGAGAATCAGGAAAAGGAATATGGTTCGATCCTGAATTTTTATCGCCGGCTGATCGCTTTCCGCAAATCAGAAGAATATGGCGATCTGTTTGCATATGGAGATCTCGTTCCAAAATATGAATCGGAAGATACAATTTTTGCATTTACAAGATCCCACCAGAATCAAAAAGTACTGTTTCTCTGCAATTATTCCCATGATCCGAAGAAACTGGAACTGGAAGAACAGGGTAATGTCATCTTTGTGAACTATCCGCAGACGACGTTCGAGGGAAAAGCAATTTGCTTAAAGCCATATGAGGTTGTTGTGCTGGAATTATTTTAAACAGGTAAAGAAGGTAAGGTTATGAATATTTTGCTCAATATCAATAATTTTAGTGAAGAATTTGCTTATGACGCATTGAAGAAGATTATCAAACCATACATGAAGGTGCTGATCATACCCCTCTCCTACCATGAGGATTACATCCATAATGCGGAAGAATTCGATCAGCATTTTCGTAAGGGAAAGGATGAGTTTGAGGACATTGCAAAGGAATTTGTAAATTACGGGATAAAGCGGAGAAATATTCAGGTCTTACATTATTATAAGGATTCGAGGAAGACAATCCGCCGCAAATTCCACTTTGCCCATATCATTTTTCTGACCGGTGGATATCCGGATCGGTTTCTATATCGGATCGACCGGCTGAACATCCGCAAATTAATTCAGAATTTTAAAGGAATTGTCATGGGAACGAGTGCCGGGGCGATGATTCAATTTGACCGTTATCATCTGACGCCGGAGGAAGAAGGGCAGGATTACGCTTATCATGAAGGGCTCGGGTTGCTGTCGGGTTTTGATATCGAAGTTCACTATGAACAGTCGTTTCGTCAGCTGGCAAGTCTTGTGACAGATTTGAAACTGCACGGAATTCCGATCTTTGCACTTCCGAATCGGGGAGGGATGATCGTAGATGGAGAGGAATATATGCTTCTTGGTGATGCGTTTGAAATCAATCCCGGAGATATCGGGGATATCCAGGATACGATCGATTGGATCGTAGAAGAAGCGGAAAGGCGGGGAATATGATGTCCCGCCTTTTAGCAATACGATTTCAGATATTATAATGCAAGATAAATTATCAGAAAATTCTGAATATAATAAAAAGAACAAAATATTTTCAAAAAATAGTTGACAAATAAGAAAAATAGTTCTATAATATAAACATAAATAAAGAAGACAAAAAGAAATAGGAGGTACAGTCCATTGACATAATTAATTTTTTATTTCCTTTTTAATCTCTTAATACATAGAGTTAATATTATAGAGGAACAAGTCAAAATTTTATAGAAAGCGAGGTTATAAAGTGAAACTTCTAGAAATTCATTAACAGGGCTATCTGATCAGAAAAAGAACAGATAGCCCTTATTTTATGTATTGGAAATTTCCCGGAATTTTCGATACAATAACTGATAAGACGCGTTGATTCTGCGATCGCATAGAAAATAGTTACTAAATCATTGTATTTTATCAATAATTATTTTGTCATTTTTTCAACAATGAGGTATAATGGAAGTTGTAGGAATTGATATGTAATAAGAGAGGTTAGAATTATGATGTTTTTAAAGTTTGTATTGGCGATATTGCCGATCGTATGGTTGATCGCTGCATTGAGCGGCTTGAAGATGGCAGGACATAAAGCGTGCGCGATTACATTGGCAATTACGGTCCTGTTGGGAATGTTTTATAAAAAAATGAGTGCTGCGTGTGCAGCCACAGCTGTACTGGAAGGCGTGTTAAATGCCCTCTGGCCGATCTGTCTGGTTATTATAGCGGCATTATTTACCTATAATCTGACATTGATGACCGGAGCAATGGACAAGATTAAGAAGATGCTCGGAAATGTCTCCTGTGACAGCCGTGTGTTAGCATTGATTATTGGATGGGGATTTGGTAACTTTATGGAAGGAATGGCAGGTTTCGGAACTGCGGTTGCCATTCCGGCTTCGATGCTTGCAGGTATTGGATTGAATCCGATGAGTGCGGTTGTCGGATGTCTGGTTGTCAATTCGACGCCGACGGCGTTTGGTTCAGTAGGAGTACCGACGGTAACTCTCTCTTCCATTACCGGAATTGATATTTTACCATTATGTACAGATATTGCATTAATTCAGATGCTTCTGACTGCGTTATCTCCGTTTTTCATTGTCTGCATCTGCGGAAAAGGATTAAAGTCATTAAAAGGTATGATACCGATGACATTGATTGCATCGTTGTCTTTTGTAATACCGCAGTATTTGACGGCACACTTTATCGGAGCAGAATTACCGAATATTATCGGAGCGATCGTTTCGATGATCTGCATGATCGCGGCAGCAGGAAAATTAGGTCCGAAAAAGGATCCGGAATACGAGATTGAGATTCGTCAGGAATCGGATGAAAAGATTACATTTAAAGATGGAGTGATTGCATGGAGTCCGTTTATTCTGATTTTTGTTTTGTTAATGGCCGTATCCGATTTATGTCCGCCGATTCACGATTTTCTGGCACAGTTTAAATCGCAGGTTATCGTATATGCCGGTGAAGGAGGAAGTACATTGACATTCAGCTGGATCAATACGCCGGGAGTAATTATCTTTATTGCAGCAATTATCGGTGGTTTGATTCAGAAAGCGAAGATTTCACAGATGTTAACAATATTAATCGATACATTAAAAGCATATTGGAAGACTGTACTGACGATCTGCTGCGTTATGTCCACAGCAAAGATTCTTGGATACAGCGGTATGATTTCTGATATTGCGCAGTTCCTCGTTGTAATTACGGGAGCGGCATATCCGATTATTTCTCCGCTGATTGGCGTTGTAGGCGGCTTTGTTACCGGTTCCGGTACATCGACCTGTGTATTATTCGGAGGATTGCAAAAAGAAACTGCTTTATCCTTAGGTTTGGATTCGACCTGGATTGCGTCTGCGAATATTATGGGAGCCGGCATTGGAAAGATGATCTGTCCTCAGAGTATTGCAATTGGGGCAGGCGCTATCAATGCAGTGGGTTCTGAAAGTGTGATTTTAGGAAAAGTATTCAAATATTGTCTGTTCTATACAGTTATAGCAGGAATCATCTGTATGGCAGGCACATATTTCATATAAACAGTGTAAGAAAAGGAGTGGCAAAATGAAACAAATCAATTATGTGGTTACGAACAGACTGGGTATTCATGCAAGACCGTGTGCAGTTTTTGCACAGAACTGTACAGAATTCCGTTCTTTAGTACGAGTTAAGCATGGAGATAAGGAAGCAAATGGTCGAAACGTTCTGGAATTAATGCGTTTGGCATTAAAGAAGGATGACGTTATGGTAATCGAAATCGAAGGAACGGATGAAGAGGCATGTTATGATATGATCATGAATGTATTAGAGACAGAGTTTGATGCCGGCGGTTCCAGCGATTTATTTAAAATTGCGTTCTTTGGTACAAAAGATTATGATAGAATTTTCTTTAGTGAATTGACAAAAGAAAAGGGTGAGGGGACTTATAATACAGAAATTCATTTTTTGGATTCGAACCTCGGACCGGAAACCGTCAGTCTTGCAGCCGGCAGTGATGCAGTCTGCGTTTTTGTAAATGCGAATGTAAACGGAGAGGTGGTACGTGAATTACATAAAATGGGAATTCGCTTGATATTACTCCGTTGTGCAGGATTTAACAATGTCGATCTGAATGTGGCGAAGGAATGTGGAATCACTGTGCTTCGTGTACCTGCGTATTCTCCATATGCGGTTGCAGAACATGCGATGGCAATCATGCAGGAAGCGAACAGACGTCTGCATAAAGCATATACAAAGATGAAAGATAATAATTTCGCCCTGAATGGTTTATTAGGTCTGGATTTACATAATAAGGTTGCGGGTATCGTAGGAACTGGACGAATCGGAGTATGTATGGCTCAGATTTGCAAGGGATACGGCATGAAGGTAATCGGATGGGATGCATTCCCGAATAAAACATTAGAAGAGCAGGGAATTCTGACTTATGTGGAGAAGGACGAACTATTTAAGACATCGGATCTGATCTCTTTGCATGCACCGTTATTCCCGAATACACATCATATGATCAATGAAGAAAGTATTGCTTTGATGAAAGAGACGGTTATGCTTGTTAATACATCAAGAGGCGGTCTGATCGATACGGAAGCGTTGATCCGTGCATTGAAGCAGGGCAAATTCCATGCGGTTGCACTGGACGTTTATGAAGGCGAAGATGATAATGTATATTGCGACCGCAGCGATGAAGTTATCCAGGACTGCATTACAGCAAGATTATTGAGCTTCCCACAGGTCGTTGTTACGAGTCACCAGGCATTCTTTACAAAAGAAGCGATGCAGGCAATTGCGGTTGTAACGATGGAAAATGCAAGAAACTTTAATGAAGGAAAAGATTATGGAAATGCTGAGGTGAAAGCTCAGTAGAGAAACTGGATGTTGTTTCCGTTTGATTTATACCTTCGTGGAAATATAGACAGGGACATTTGATTTTGATTATCAAATGTCCCTTGTTTATTTACGAGAAGGTTAGGCCATTTTCTGCAAAAATGCCTTTGTTCGTTCATTCTTTGGATGGTCAATGACATCTTCCGGGCGTCCCTGCTCGACAATGACACCTTCATCCATGAAGACAACCCGGTCAGCAACTTTTCTTGCAAAGTTGATTTCATGTGTAACAATGATCATCGTCATCTTTTCTTCTGCGAGCTGACGAAGTACTTTCAGAACACCTGCGGTGATTTCCGGATCGAGGGCAGATGTCGGTTCATCAAAGAAGATCATCTTTGGATTCATTGCAAGAGCACGGGCAATTGCAACACGCTGCTGTTGTCCGCCTGATAACTGACATGGATAATAATCTTCTTTTCCTTCCAGTCCGACTTTTGCCAGGAGTTCCTTTGCTTCCGCCTCTACTTCAGATTTATTCCGTTTTTGTACACTGATCGGTGCATCAGTAATATTTTTCATGACATTATAATGCGGAAATAAATTAAAGTTCTGGAATACAAGTCCAAATGTATTTTTTAATTTATGCAAGGTTCCTTTATCGGCATAGACCGCTTTTCCGTTCGTGTCTGTTACTGCAGATTCTCCGACATATTTCATTGAGCCTGCATCCATCGTCTCTAACATCGTTGCACATCTTAAAAATGTGGACTTTCCGGATCCGGAAGGACCGAGGATCGCAACGACTTCTCCTTCGGAGACATCCATAGAAATGTCGCGTAATACTTCCAAGTCTCCAAAACTTTTCTTTAAATGACTGATTTCTAATAATTTCATGTTCTGCCTCCTGATTATTCGTAATATGCCAGTTTCTTTTCTAAGCTTCCCATGATAAATGCTACTATGAAGTTAAATACATAGTAGAAAATACCTGCTACAAATAATGGCATAATGCTTGCCTGTGCAGCGGCAACCTGTTTTGCCAGTGTAAACATCTCTGTGTAAGCAAGGGCAAATGCTAAAGATGTATCTTTTACCAGGGTAATGATTTCGTTTGTTACAGGTGGAAGTACATGTTTTACCATCTGTGGAAAAATAATCTTCCAAAATGTCTGTGTACGGGTATAACCGAGTACATCAGCAGCTTCATACTGTCCTTTTGGAATTCCTTCAATGCCGGCACGGAAAATCTCTGCAAAATATGCGGCATAATTCATAGAAAATCCAATGATCACTGCATAAAAGCGGAAACCTGCTGATACGGAAACATGAAATACATAATATGGTCCGAAGAATACAACTAACAGCTGTAGCATCAAAGGTGTTCCACGCATAATGGAAATATATATCTTAGCGATGATTTCCAATAATTTAAATTTGGATCTGCGAATCGTACAAATGAGTAATCCAAGTGGCAGAGAAAAAATCAATGTTAATACAAAAATCGCAAGTGATGCGAGCATACCTTTGGATAACTGTTGGATGATCTCTGCAACTTTTGTAATCATGCTCTGGTGAGCGGACTCATCATAATCCTGTAAATAGGCAGAATCGGTACCCTTTTCACCAAGACAGATTGAATCTTCCAATCCCCATTCTTTGGCAATCTTTGCAAATGTGCCGTCTTCTTCCATCTTATCTAAAGCATCCTGTACCTGATCGCGCAGTTCGGTATTACCTAACTTGAAACCGATACCGTACTGTTCGGAGGATACGCGTTCGTCTAACATGACGAAGTCATCTCCGCGCTGCTCTACTTGAAATTTGGCAACACCATAATCCATACAGATGGCATCAACGGAACCTGCTTCGAGGTTCATAAATGCGCTGTTATAATCGGATACCTGCTGAAAGTCTTTAAAACTATTGTACAGGTCTTTATTTTCATCTGTTGCATCTCCGCCGGTAAATGCTGCGAGCGCAGAAGAATCGGCCTGAACAACCATAACCTTATCTTTTAGATCAGAAAGTTTCTTAATATCAGAATCTGATCTTACAATAACTACCTGGGAGTTGTCGATATATGCTTTGGACCAGGTATATCCGCTTTCGCGTCCGTTGATCGTAAATCCATTCCATATACAATCGATTGCGCCTGTTTTTAATTCCATATCTTTGGAATCCCAGTCAATCGGCTGTTTCTTCAATGTCCATCCGTTGCGGTTACAAACTTCTTCTGCTAAATCTAAGTCGAATCCTATGTACTCACCGTCATCATCCTTATATCCATAAGGAGGGAATTCTGCATCAAAACCTACGATGAAAGTTTTTCGATCCGATGTTGCCTGTTTTTGGTTTCCACATCCGATCAAAAGCCCGGCAAGCATAGAAATAGCAGCAAGAAGCAGAATTATTTTTTTCATGTGCTTTTTCATTCAATAAATATCCTCTCTTTCTTTTATCTGATAATAAATTATCACTCTGATTTACTAAAGTTATTATAAAGGTTCTTGTCATATTATGCAAGAAAAGATGGAAATTAATTCAAATAGAAGCTTGTCAGAATTTATAATATAAGATAGAATAAAAAAGAATATTGCATCGTTTAGGGACTGTAGAAAACTACAGTCTTGTGTTATTGCAAAATACTTTAGTTTAGTAGAGAGGTAATATGATAATATGAAAAAGAAAAAAATCAGCCCATATCAATTGTTATCACTCATTTGTTTTTGTTTGATCATCGTGATATGGTGTGTTTTGACATTTGGAGGAATTGTGTCAGATCTCTTCCTTCCGTCGCCATTAGAAGTCATTAAGAAGATGATTGAAATGTATAAAGATGGGTCATTATGGGCAAATTGCTATGAATCGACGATGAGAGTAGTGATTGGCTGGATCTGGTCTGTGATCGTTGCACTTCCAGTTGGTATGTTCATGGCAAATTCAAAGAAATTTAGTGCTTTTATTCAGCCCGTAATCGAATTTGCGAGATATCTGCCGGTTGTTGCCCTCGTTCCGTTAACTTTATTATATTTGGGAATTGGAGAATCTCAAAAATATACGATCATTTTTCTTGGAACATTCTTTCAGCTGGTGCTTATGATCTGCGATACAGTGTCCGGAGTCGACCAGAATCTGGTTAATGCGGCGAAGACACTTGGAGCAGGGAAATTACAGATATATAAGGAAGTTATTTTTCCTGCAGCGCTTCCGGGTCTGATGGATGATTTTCGACTGACGATCGGATGGGCATGGACGTATCTCGTAGTAGCAGAGATGGTAGCAGCAAGCAATGGGCTTGGATATATGATTCTCCGTTCACAGCGTTATCTTGCAACGGATACGATTTTTGCGGGATTGATTTTGATCGGGTTGATTGGATTAATTACGGATTTCCTGTTCCGTATTTTAACGAAGATCGTGGCACCATGGTACGATCGTTTGAATGATTAGGAGGACATTATGGGAGATGTAAAATTACAGGCAATTGACCTTACAAAAATATACAGTGATACAAATGGAGATGTAACTGCAATCGACCATGTGAATTTAGAAGTAAAAGAATCAGAATTTGTTATGATCGTAGGTCCATCGGGATGCGGTAAAACTACATTGATCAATATTCTGGGAGGACTGAATGAAGCAACTTCGGGAGAAGTGCTTTTGGATGGAAGGCCGGTCAAAGGTCCGGGCGCCGACCGAGGTATGGTATTTCAGGGTTATAGTTTATTTCCGTGGCTTTCCGTGCAGAAGAATGTGGAATTCGGATTAAAGATGAAGGGAATTTCAGCGGCGGAAAGGGCAGAACAGGCAAAGAAATACATCGAACTCGTCGGATTGAACGGATTTGAGCATGCACTTCCAAAACAACTTTCCGGTGGAATGAAGCAGAGAGTTGCCATTGCGAGAACGTTGGCAAATGAACCGGAAGTCTTATTAATGGATGAACCTTTTGGGGCTTTGGATGCACAGACCCGAGTCGTTATGCAGGAACTTCTTGCGGGTATCAGCAAGAAGACGAAGACAACGATCCTATTTATTACACATGACATCGATGAAGCGGTATTGCTCGGTGATAGGATCTACGTAATGAGCCGGAGACCAGGAACGATCCGCGAGGTTTTGGATGTAAATCTTCCACAGGAACGGAATCACGACTGCCTCGTATTGCCGGAATTTTTAAAGACCAAAAAGTCAATTATGGACATGCTCTGGCAGGAAAGCCAGGATGCGGCTTTGGACAAATAAGTATAAAAATTCTATAGAAGAATTTTATAATATAATATTAATTTATAAAGGAGAGTTAATTTATGAAAAAGAAACTATGTTTATTATTCTCAATTGTAGCAATGATGAGCTTTGTACTTACAGGATGCGGTGGAGAAAGTTCTGATTCTAAGTCGGATGGAGATACGACAAAAGTAACAATGGCATTTTGTACATGGACAGGGTATGCACCGATGTTTATCGCACAGGAGCAGGGATATTTTGAAGATGCAGGTATCGATATGGATATTAAGGTTATTGAAGATGAATCGACATATGCGAGCCTGATCACAAAAGGTGATATCCAGTTCCTTGCAACGGCTCAGGATCCAAATATTAAGATGTTTGCAAATGGTGCCGACAGCAAGTATGTGTTGACGATGGATGAGTCTTATGGGGCAGACGGATTGGTAGCAACTGCTGATATCAAAACATTGGATGATCTGAAAGGCAAATCTGTGGCGCTTGACAAATCTGCATCATCTTATTATTTCTTTTTGCAGGCATTAGAGAATGGCAGCTCTTTGACGGAAGAGGATATCGATGTTCAGGACATGGGCGATACGACAGAAGCGGGCGTTGCATTTATGGGTGGAAAAGTTGATGCGGCAATTATGTGGGAACCGGAATTATCCAATGCTTTAGAAGAAGTTGACGGGGCACACACGGTTGTTACAAGCAAGGATTTTCCGGATACGATTTCTGATAGTTTGGTTGTCAATGCGGATTATGCCGAAAAAAATCCGAAAATCGTTGAAGCAGTCGAAGAAGTATGGTATAAAGCGGTTGATTATTTAAATGAAAATCCTGAGAAAGCCTACAAAGATATGGCGAGCGGATTTGAAGAGGTTTCTGCGGAAGATATTGCAAATGACGTAAAAGGATTAAAATTCCTCGGCAGAGATGAAAATAAAGCATTATTAGATGAAGATGCGGAAGAAAATATTTATAAGATCTGCCAGAAAATGGCCTCTTTCTGGAAAGAAAAAGGGGAATGTGATACAGATCAGTTGGATGATTATTTTACATTGGTAAAAGAATAACACATAATTATAAAAAACGTCGTATGAGAGATAGCAGTATCTGAAATACGGCGTTTTATCTGATTTACGCGAAGGCACAAGGCAAGCGGAAATGCTCGCATTTCCATTTGCCTCCGCACGCGAACCAGTGAAACTCGCAGAGCGTGTTTCATCCGGTTCTCCATATTTGTGAACTAATTATTGGTTTGTAGTTGACATTTTTTGAGAAATATGTTAACTTGTTAGTCGAAATTCAGTTAACAATAAGGAGAGCAATTTTATGAACAATACAAAAAAGAGCAAATTTTCAGTGAAAGATCTTGTACTGATCGGTATGTTTGCAGCATTTCTGGCAGTTATATCGCAATTGGCGATTCCGATGCCGACTGGTGTGCCGATCACGATTCAGGTATTTGGCATTGCGTTGGTTGGAGCGATTCTCGGAGCTAAGAGAGGAACGATAGCAGTCATTATCTACATATTGATCGGTGCGGTTGGAGCCCCGGTTTTTGCGAATTTCCAGGGAGGTCTTCAAGTAATTACGAGTACGGCAGGAGGATATATTATTGGATGGCCGTTCATGGCGGCACTTAGTGGAATCCGTCCGGATCTTCAGAACAAAAAGGTGAGTCTTGTATTAAATATTGTATTTGCATTGATCGGTCTTGCGATCGTAGAAGGAGTCGGTGCATTGCAGTGGGCATTTTTAACGCAGGGAGATCTAAAGCCGATTATCATCTATTCTTTTACTGCCTTTATTCCAAAAGATATTATGATTACTGTTTTGGCCATTATGATTGGACGGCCATTAAGAAAATATATTTCGAAAGAAAGTCTTTAAAAAAGTTCTTCTCATGTTCTATTATAAGATACATGAGAAGAACTTTTTTGTTCCCATTATTTTCAATTAGAATGGCAGTTTCTTGCCTTCTTTTCTCCACTGCATAAATTCAGCAGTCGCAGTTAAAAGTACATCAGATGAAGAATTTAAAGCGGTTTCACAAGAATCCTGAATAACACCGATGATAAAACCTACACCGACGACCTGCATGGCGATATCATTTGAAATACCGAATAAGGAGCATGCGACAGGAATCAGCAGCAATGAACCTCCGGCAATACCAGAAGCACCACAAGCAGAAATTGCGGACAGGATGCTTAAGATGATGGCAGTTGGGATGCTGACCTCGATTCCAAGCGTATGTGCAGCAGCAAGTGTCATGACTGTAATTGTAATTGCTGCACCGTCCATGTTGATCGTAGAGCCGAGTGGGATTGAAACAGAATAATTATCCTTATTTAATCCGAGCTTTTTACAAAGTTCCATATTGACCGGAATATTGGCAGCAGAGCTTCTTGTAAAGAATGCCGTTAAACCGCTTTCTCTTGCGCATCTTGAAATGAGCGGATAAGGATTCGTCTTTAAACAGGTACCGACGATAATACCGTTTGTGATAAATTCCTGGAACAACATGCATCCGACTAACAAAGCGATTAATTTGCCGTATTCTGTAAAAATTTCAATACCGCTTGTTGATACAGCATGAAATACAAGACCCAAAATACCAAATGGTGCAAGGCTGATGATCCATCTTACGGCTACAGAAACAGCTTCTGCAATATCGGATAAACATTTTTTTGTAGTATCATTTGATTTTCTCAAAGCGATACCGATGATAACTGCCCAGCAAAGAATGCCGAGATAATTGGCTTCACTCAGTGATTGAATTGGATTGGAAACTAATTTTAATAATAAATTTTCTACAACTTCAATCAGTCCGCTTGGAGAGTCTCCCGCTGCAGCATCTGTTAATGTAATTGTAATTGGAAACAGAAAACTTCCGATTACAGCAACGATTGCTCCGATGATAGTACTGAGCATATACAGGAAAATAACGGTTCCCATATTTGCATTGCTTCCTTCTTTTGCATTTGCCAGAGAACTCATAACTAAAGCAAATACTAATACTGGTGCGATCGCTTTTAAGGCACCAACGAATAAATCGCCCAGGATTGCAAATCCGGTTGCCTTAGGTACAAGCAATCCTAAAGCCGCGCCGATGATCATGCCGACTAAGATTCGTAAAATCAAGCTGATATTATTCCATTTTGTAACGATGTTTTTCAAAATTTTTCCTCCTTTTTTGTCAATAAATAAAAATCCTTTTTATAATAGCATATTTTTTGCAGGATAAAAGAAAAAATTTTGCATTTTCATAAAAACATGGATGTGATTACCGTTATCTGATATAATAAAAAAATAAATAAACACATATATAAGAGGAATGACAGATGAAAAAAAGGCTTTTTATTCTTTTGCTGGGATGTATAGGTCTGATTATTTTCTGCACAGGCTGTGGAAAGGACAAAAAAGAAACCCTGGAGAAAGAAAAAGTAGAAAATACTACAGAGGAAACCACGGAAGAGACAACAGAAGAAGTTAAGAATGCGATCATTTATATTGGGAAAAAGGGAGATTATGGAAAGTATAATCTGCCTTATACCGGTAAGTTGACTCCGAAAAAGGTATTAAAAGGAATTTCTGCTACGACCGGATGGAATTTGACCTTAGACAAAAAGATCACAAAAAAGAAAAATGGATATATTTTATGTTTTTCGAAAAAATCAGTATTTTATACAGGTCAGAAATTAGATAAGAATGATGAATTTTATATCCCGACCCAGGAGGATTTTTATGTGACTGTGCTTGACAGTATCACAAAATCCTTTAACAAATATTTTAAGAAAGACGGTAAGACGTTGAATATGTATTACTGGGGAGCGGATGATTCTGACTTATCATTATATGGAACAGGCAAGACGATACCAAAAGATGTCGCTTATGAACATAAACTGCTGGAAACCTTTGCAAAGAGACGATATATCGGTGGGGCATCCGCGGAAAAATACGATCTGGAAGTAACCTTTGTCAGAATGCAGGGAGATGAGTCTGTCATATTGAAGATTGATAATACGACGCAGGTATATTCTGTTACGTATACGGCATTAAAGGCGATCTTTAAGAATGCCCAGGAAGGCAGGGCTATGAAGATCCAAGTTACTGAAGATACGAAGACCGGAGAGAAACTGATTACAAAGATTTATTGATTATGGAGAAAAGAGGAATCAGATATGTCAAAAATACATATGGAAAATATAAAATGCATCTCATGTGGAAAGGAATCACCGTACCGATACTGGGATATGATCGATCCAATGTTCGATCAGAGTATAAAGGATAAAGTTTTAAGTGGAGAAATCTTTACTTTTACGTGTCCGGAATGCGGATTTCAAAGGCGGGTAACTTATGACTGTCTTTATCAGGAGATGGGAAGAGGAATCTATATTCATCTGGTTACATCAGAAGACAGTTATATGCAGGCAGTCAATCTGTATGCAGACCGTGATGAACACAGCGGTACTGTACTGGCAAGTGAAATTATTCGCATTGTATTATCGCAAAATCAACTTGCTGAGAAGATCCGTATTTTCGATGAAGGACTGGATGACAGAGTTGTTGAGATCATCAAAGCTTATTATCTGAGCGAGTTATACAGGCAAGTACCGAACTTTGAAGCGGATGAGGTGTTGTTTTATAAAAATGAGGCCGGAGAATATGAAATTGCCTTTCTTTCAAAAGATGGTAACCATCGTACAGTTACATTTAACAAGCAGCTGTATGATGGCATATATCAAGATATCGGGCGCAAACTGCCTCCAATGAACCAGGAGATAGAAGTCGATATGGAAATCGCCATGGAATATTTAAAATAAATCGACCATAATCTGTCGACTTTAAAAATCGGAAGATTATATGTTTATAACAGATCAAATGTGAAGGAATATAAGAATGAAAAAAAGAATCAAAATAGTGATTGCTGTTATTGTATTAGCAGCAGCCGTCTGCGCGTGTATGTTGGTTCTCCGTGGGAAAAGAATATCTCAAATGGAGCGAGAACAGGAAGAAAACGTGCAGGATAAATCAGGTCAGGCAAAAGCAGACAAGGACGATGGGGAACAAATGACAGAAAAGAAGACGGAACAGGAGCGGCCGGACAAGGAGAAAATTGAATGGAATGCGGAATGGACCTATGCAGAGAATTCTAAAATTCATACGGGTACGGCAATTCTTTATTATACACAGTCAGATGTGTATCCAGAGCCAAAGACCATCTGCATCAACGCCGGACACGGGACGGAGGGAGGATCTTCTGAAAGTACGCTTTGTCATCCTGATGGTTCGCCGAAAGTTACAGGCGGAAGTACATCAAAAGGTGCGGTGAAAGCAACTGCCATTAATGAAGGGACTACGTTGCTTGATGGTACTTCGGAAGCGGATATGAATCTAAAGATTGCCAAGCTCGTCAAGACGAAGCTATTGGAAGAGGGATTTAACGTGTTGATGATTCGTGAATCGAAAGATGCACAGCTTGATAATATCGCTCGGACGGTTATTGCAAATAATAATGCAGACTGTCATATTTCGATTCACTATGATTCTACGGAAAGTGATAAAGGTGCATTTTATATCAGTGTGCCGGAGGATGAAACGTATCGAAGCATGGAACCGGTTGCTTCAAACTGGGAGAAACACCACCATCTTGGACAGGCATTGATCGCCCGTCTGGAAGATGAAGGCATAAAAATCTATGGCGAGGGTTCTATGCCGATCGATCTGACGCAGACATCTTATTCAACGATCCCATCTGTTGATCTGGAAGTCGGTGACCGTGCATCTTCTGCAGCAGAAGAGACTCTGGAAAGCATTGCAGATGGAATTACAGCAGGTGTATATTCATATTTTAAATAGGAAAGAACTTGTAAAAGTAAGGATGTTCCCGTATAATAAAGAAACAAAAGTTGTACTCATCCATTCATATGCTGATTTTATCATATGAATGTTCAATGCAAAGAAACAAAAGCAAATAGGAGGAAACACTGTGCAAAAGGAAATGATTATCGTCCTCGATTTTGGAGGACAATATAACCAGTTAATTGCAAGACGTGTCAGAGAATGTAACGTTTATGCAGAAGTTCATCCATATACCTTAAGCCTGGATAAGATTAAGGCGATGAATCCTAAGGGAATCATTTTTACGGGCGGACCAAACAGCGTGTATGATGAAACTTCTCCAACTTATGATAAAGAAATCTTAAACATCGGAGTGCCAATTCTTGGAATCTGCTATGGTTCCCAGCTGATGGCACATCTGCTCGGTGCAAAGGTAAAGACTGCACCGGTCAGTGAATATGGATATACAGAGACGATTGTCGATCAGACGTCCGTGTTATTTAAAGATGTGGAAGAAAAGACGATCACATGGATGAGTCATACCGACTATATCGCTGAGACACCGGAAGGTTTTGTTGGGACTGCTCATACAGAAGCATGTCCGATCGCAGCGATGGAATGCCCGGACAGAAAGCTTTATGCTACTCAGTTCCATCCGGAAGTTATGCACACAAAAGAAGGTCAGAAGATGCTCCGTAACTTCGTCTATGATGTGTGCGGCTGTGCCGGGGACTGGCAGATGGGATCATTCGTGGAAGAGACAATTAAATCTATCCGAGAAAAAGTTGGGGATGGCAAGGTTCTTTGTGCCCTTTCCGGCGGCGTTGATTCGTCAGTGGCAGCAGTATTGTTATCAAAAGCAATCGGCAAGCAGCTGACCTGCGTATTCGTAGATCACGGTCTGCTCCGCAAGAACGAGGGCGACGAAGTAGAAGCGGTATTTGGTCCTGAGGGTCCATATGAGCTGAACTTTATCCGTGTCAACGCACAGGAAAGATACTATGAAAAGTTAAAAGGTGTCACGGAACCGGAACAGAAGCGTAAGATCATCGGTGAGGAATTCATTCGCGTATTTGAGGAAGAAGCCAAGAAAATCGGTGCGGTTGACTATCTCGTTCAAGGAACCATTTACCCTGACGTAATCGAAAGCGGCTTAGGCAAGTCCGCAGTTATCAAGTCGCATCATAATGTGGGCGGACTTCCTGACGTTGTTGATTTTAAAGAAATCATCGAACCTCTCCGCATGTTATTTAAAGATGAAGTGCGTAAAGCCGGTCTGGAACTCGGAATTCCAGAATACTTAGTTTACAGACAGCCATTCCCGGGTCCAGGTCTTGGAATTCGTATTATTGGCGAAGTTACGGCTGAAAAGGTACGTATTGTACAGGATGCGGATGCTATTTACCGTGAAGAAATCGCAAAAGCCGGTCTCGATAAAGGATTAGGCCAGTATTTTGCTGGACTTACAAACATGAGATCCGTTGGCGTTATGGGTGATTTCAGAACGTATGACTATGCAGTTGCATTAAGAGCGGTCAATACGAGCGACTTTATGACGGCAGAGTGTGCGGAGATTCCGTATGATGTGCTGTTTAAAGTGACAACGAGAATTATTAATGAAGTGAAGGGTGTTAATAGGGTAATGTATGATCTGACCAGTAAACCGCCTGGAACGATAGAGTTTGAATAGAAGTCGAATCCTCGGAAAAGCCTGTATTTATGGGCTTTCCCGGGGATTTATTTTTGTCTCTGGAGTGCAAATGGAGTTAAAAATTATTTTTTTTACTAGCCGGATTTCTTGAATAGACAAGGTTTTCCGGAATATCATTGCATTTCCAGAAGAGAATATCGGGAAATTTTTATAGAACAGTTTGTTTTGATGAAGTAGTTTTCATCAGGGCAGGCTGTTTTTTTTATTGCTTTTGAATTTGTGAGGAAATTTTACCTGTGGAAAATTTGCAAAATTTCGGAAAAACGTGTCCGAAAATCCTCCCGCCAGTCCGGTGTAAATGAAGGGAAAACTTTCAGAACACAAAGGAGGTACTGATTATGCAGAACAAATTATTTTTAAAAGCAGCAGATGTGTGTGAACTTTTGGAGGTATCTACAACCTCTGCTTATGAGATCATTGCAAATTTGAACAGCGAACTGGAGAAGAAAGGGTATCTGGTTCTTAAAGGAAAGGTTCCGACCAAGTATTTTGTGGAACGTTTTTACGGGATTGAGGATGTCTGCCAGATCCCACAGGAGAAGGGAGTGGAATGGTTCCATGCGTAAAAGAAAGATGTATCTGTCTGTGGAAGACGTAGCGGAAGTATTTGATATTTCGGTTTCTTTTGCTTACAGGGTGGTGGAGAGGATGAACGCTGACCTGGCAAGCAAAAATTATTATGTGATTTTAGGGCGGGTGCCCACTCGTTATGTTGAGGACAAGATTTATGGTCTGGAACATGTAGAACAGTATTTATCGGAGGAAAAAGCAATATGAGTATGACACAGGAAAAAATGTATATGAACGTAGATGATGTTTGTGCAGTGTTGGGAGTATCGAAAGCCTTTGCATATAAAATCATGAAAGGCTACAACGAGGAACTGAAAGAAAGAGGATTTCTGGTCATTCCTGGAAAAATATCAACAAAATTTCTTGCCGAGAAGATTTATGGCATGAAGGTGGAGGAATAGCAATGGGAGTATATAAAGAAGGAAAAAATTGGAAAGTACAGGTATATTACAGGGACTGGCAGGGAAACCGGAAGAGAAAACAGAAACGTGGTTTTCGGACAAAGGGAGAAGCAAAAGAGTGGGAAAGGGATTTCCTTCAGCAGCAGACGCAGAGCGTTGACATCGAGTTTGGTAATTTCCTTGAGCTCTATTACAAAGATATGGAAGTCCGGTTGCGTGAAAATACCATGTACACAAAACGTTATATTATCGATCTGAAAATCAAGCCATATTTTGAGCATAAGGTTTTAAGTGAGATTACAGTTGCAGATATCAGAAACTGGCAGAACGAGTTGTTAAAGCAGAATTATTCAGAGACATATCTGAAAACAATCAACTGCCAGCTGGGAGCAATTTTTAATTATGCTGTGCGGTATTACAACCTGAAAGATAATCCTTGCAGGAAAGCAGGCAGTATCGGGAAAAGCAAAGGAGAACCGAAGGATTTTTGGATGCAGGATGAATTTGAGGCTTTTCTTGAAACAGTAGATGATAAACCGGAGGCGAAGATGGCATTTCAGTTTCTGTACTGGACGGGGATGAGAATCGGGGAGCTTTTGGCATTAACTTATAATGATATCAATCTTGAGGAAAAAACGGTTTCTATCAATAAATCTTATCAGAGATTAAAAGGAAAAGATGTAATTACCAGACCTAAGACTCCTAAAAGTATCAGGGTAATTACACTTCCGGATTTTCTTGTTGAGGAATTTCAGGAGTACTGCAGTCATCTGTACGGAATTATGAAGCACGAAAGGCTGTTCCGTTTTACAAAATCATATATGGAACATTGTATGGTCAACGGAATTGAAAAATCGGGAGTAAAGAGAATTCGCTTGCACGATCTCAGGCATTCCCATGCGAGTATGCTGGTGGATATGGGCGTTGCTCCGCTGGAGATTGCGGAACGTCTGGGACATGAAAAGGTAGAAACAACATTAAATACCTATTCCCACCTGTATCCATCGACCCAGAGCAAATTGGCAGGGCTGCTTGATATGAAATACAAAGATAAGGAAAGTAAAGGAGATGATGAAAATGCATAGAGGAAACATGAGAAAACTGCTTCCGGAAGAAACATGGACAATGGAAGAATATGAGAAGTTTATTTCTGTTTTTGATGTAAGGACGGAAGAAGGAATGGCATTTGAAATGCTGTATTGGACAGGAATACGTGTTGGTGAATTGCTCGGATTATTGTATCAGGACGTAAATATTGAGAGCGGTATTATCAATATCAATAAATCATTTCAGGTCGTTGCAGGCGAAGGGAAGTTTGTTAATACCAAAACCGTTGCCAGTAACAGAATGATTACAATGCCGGAATTTCTGGTAAATGAGTTGAATGAGTACATCCACAGTCATGTGAATCAAAGTCCAGATAAGAGACTGTTTTGTTTTACTGACAGAAGACTGGCATATCATTTGAATCATGGAATTGAACAAACTGGGGTTAAAAAAATTCAGCTTCATCGGATAAGGCAAAGTCATGAAAAAATGCTTGAGGCAATAGGCGTACCGTCATATGAGCGGTGGGAAAGGCTTGGTACATTGCGCATGAATTGGCAGTACGTAGAAGCATATGGCGATCATGTGCCTAAAAAACGTGTTGCAGTGAAGTTACTGAATGAAATACATACTGAGCAGAAAATGAAAAAGGAGGTACTTAGAAATGGCAAGTGACAGACATGGGAAACACAATAAACCGACAATTGCATTCCGGGTTACACCTTATGAACAGCAGGTCATCAATGAAAGGGTAAAGGCAAGTGGCATGAAAAAACAGGATTATATTGTCCGCTCCTGTATCTATAACCATGTTTGTGTGGTGGGAAAGCGGGAAAACCTGGAAATTCTCAGATCAGAGGCTCGTGAAATGTACACCGTCCTTGAAGAAGTGTCCAAAGACATAAAAAAGGATAGCCCTGACTTATCAGAGCAGGGGATGGAAAGCATGACGGAAAGATTTCTTGCATTTTTAGATGCAATGATGTGGATGTTGAAGGGATCAAAATATTTGTGGGAGGAAAAAGACAATGAAAGAAACAGTAAGTAATGACTGCAAGGTACTGGCTTTATGTTCGCAAAAAGGCGGTGTGGGTAAAACCACCAGTTGTGTAAATCTGGCAGTGGGACTGGCCAGAGAGGGAAAGCGTGTTTTAGTAGTTGACAATGATCCGCAGGGAAGCATGACGGCAAGTCTTGGCTATCACAATCCCGATGAGTTGAATGTTACACTGGCTACAATTCTTATGAAAATTGTAAATGAGGAAACATTTGACGACTCTCTGGGGATTCTTCGCCACGAAGAGGGGATTGATTTGCTTCCGGCAAATATCGAGCTTGCTGGTATGGAAGTGTCATTGGTGAATTTTATGAGCAGGGAACTGGTACTCCGACAGTATATTGATCAGGTAAAAAATCTGTACGATTATGTACTAATCGACTGTATGCCATCTCTGGGAATGCTTACCATTAATGCACTTGCATGTGCGGATGCGGTACTTATTCCGGTTCAGGCAGCCTATCTTCCGGTAAAGGGATTGGAGGATCTGATCCGGACAATCGGTAAGGTACGAAGACAGCTGAACAGAGGGCTTTCCATTGAAGGAATATTGATCACCATGGTAGATAGACGAACCACCTATGCACGGGATATTACAGAATTAATTCACGATACCTATGGAAGTCAGATTCGGATTTTCACTCATAACATACCGTTTTCTGTCCGTGCTGCTGAAATTAGTGCAGAGGGGGTCAGTATTTTTCGTCATGATCCCAGAGGTAAAGTTGCAGAAGCATATCAGTATCTGACTCAGGAGGTGCTTTCAGATGAAGAGTAGAAGTGCATCGAAGATAAAATTGACTTCTTATGATGACCTTATTGGTGGAGCTGTATCAAAAGATGATATTCAGGAAATTCCAATCGGTCAGCTGCGGGATTTTGTGAATCATCCTTTTCATGTTAACGATGATGACGAGATGAATGAACTGGTAGAAAGCATAAAAACACAGGGGGTATTAACTGCTCTGCTGGTGCGTCCGTCGAAAAAAGGAGGATATGAGATTGTATCCGGTCACAGAAGAAAACATGCAGCTGTTCTTGTAGGCTTGACGCAGGTTCCGGTCATTATTCGGGAAATGAGTGATGATGATGCCGTTCGGGCAATGGTAGACAGCAATCTGCAAAGAGAACATATCCTTCCAAGTGAAAAGGCGTTTGCATACAAGATGAAAATGCAGGCAATGAACCATCAGGGTGTCAGCGGAGGGATTTCAGCTGAAACCATCGGTAAAGCGGGAAAAGACAGTGCAAGGCAGGTGTACCGTTATGTCAGGCTGACTTATCTGCGTAAACCGATTTTGGATGCAGTGGACAAGGATCTTATGGGCATCCAGACTGGAGTGGAGCTTTCATATCTGGAGCCATCCGAACAGATCTGGCTGGAGGAGATTCATAATACTACAGGGAAATATCCAAGTCTTGAACAGGCGAAAAAAATAAAAATCAGAAGCGAAGAAAAGACATTAACGAAAGATATCCTACGGCTTTTGATAATGGGAGAAAAAAGAAGGGCAAGAACCTTTACTTTAAAGCAAAATGAGATCAACAAGTATTTTACTCCTGACTATGATGAGCAAAAGATGCGTACCGTAATTATTGAGTTGCTGGAGGAATGGAGTAATAAGAATAAATAGCGGAAAAAGAAGGGAGGGAGATTCATGAGTATTAGAGCAACATTTAGCTATTTTCAGGGAATGGAAGGCGATATGTATCAGTTCTATCGGATTCCCAAGTTGTTGTTTACAAGTGAATATTTCAAAAATCTCTCCTGTGAGGCAAAGGTACTGTATGGTCTTATGTTAGATCGGATGTCGCTTTCAATAAAAAATCGCTGGCTGGATGAGGAAGACAGAGTATATATCTTTTTTTCTGTGGAAGAAATTATGGAAATGCTGAACTGCGGAAGGAATAAAGCGGTTAACTGCCTGAAAGAACTGGATCAGGAAACAGGGATTGGTCTGATTGAGAAGAAAAGACTTGGGCTTGGTAAAGCAAATGTCATTTATGTGAAGAATTTCAGCCTCCGTGAATATCCAGACGAGCCTGCAGAAATGGAAATCGAAACAGATGATCCGGAATATGAGGAACAGATACCTTGCAATTTTGAAGAAAATATGCCAGAAAACGCTGTAAATACGCAGAAGTTTGAAAAACAAACTTCAAGAAGTTTCAAAAGCAAACTGTAATAATACTGAATATAACGATAATGAATCAAGTAAGACTGAATCATATCCTTCTATCCATCATGACAGGAATGATGTGGATAAGATGGATGAGAGGTATGCATATCGTCAAATCATTTGTGAAAATATCGAATACGACATTCTTTGTCAGAGCTATAAGCCAGAAAGTGTAGAAGAACTGGTGGAACTGATGCTGGATGCAATTTGTACTACAAAAAAATATCTGCAAATTAATGGGGAAGCTATGCCTGCTCAGGTGGTAAAGAACAGACTTTTGAAGGTGGGGTATGAGCATATACAGTATGTATTTTTCAGCTTAAGCAAGAATACCACCAAAGTAAAGAATATCCGTCAGTATATGTTAACAGTTTTATATAATGCTCCCGTTACGATTAACCAGTTTTATGATGCAGAGGTACGTCATGATATGTATGGAGGATAAAATTATCCTGCCATGAGACTGTGGCTGATGACTTTGTGCCCAGTGGGCACGAAGAAAGAGGTAGAATAACCTTGTGCCCAGTGGGCATGAAGTGAGACAAAAAACATGTGCCTGATGGCAAGAAAGGAAGGGATAAAAAATGGTGCGCTTTTTGATTAAATTACCCTTAAGAATTTTGGCATTCCCGGTTTGGCTGGCGGTTTCTGTGATCAATACGCTTGGGATGTTTTTAGTGGGACTTGCATCCTGGATATTTTATTTGGTTGCAGGTGTAGCTGTAATTACTGCGTTAGGTTGCGTTGGGTTTCAGTTATATACATGGCAGGAAGTCAAAATGCATTTACTATGTGCGGCTGTATTTATCCTTATTCCCAACATTGGGATGTGGATAATAACTGGAACAAAGCTGCTCCAATGTGGATTACGTTCTTTCATATTTGAATAAGAAAACTATTCTTTGAAAAGAGGGCATTGGCTCTCTTTTTTCTTTGCACGAAAATGTGCCAAATCAAAAAAATCTTTGAAAATCATGTCCGAATTTAAAACCCCCAATCCAGTGTATATGGAAGGCAAAGAGAAATTCCTCCGATTTGCGAAAAATCCAAACATGAAAGAGGTTCATTGTTCTTCCGACTGCACCTTGAAAACTAAAGGAGCTGATACATCTTGATTAACAGGCTTACCGGTTCTATTTATGACCGGCTCGTGCAGGCGAAGACTCCGTATCGGATACAGGAAGAGCGAAGCTTATAATGAGACCACCAGAAAGGTGCAGGACCTCTGCCGAAACAGGGGACTGTGACTGCTTATTTTGCAGCCGGGTCATCTGAAATGATGACGATCAGATGTATATGTACAGACAAGCCAAAATGCGAATACTATATTTCCTATATTGCAGGAGAAATCCTGCGTGAGTGGGGAACGGTTCGACTCCGTTCCTCATTTTTTGGTGCATAGAATGCGCTAAGGTTAGGAGGAAAAGCTTATGAATTCAATTACATTAATTGGAAGACTTGCCAAAGCTCCGGAGATCCGGCAAATCACGACTCAAAAGGGAGAGACAGAAGTGGCAAGGTTTCCGTTGGTAGTAAGAAGAAACCGTACAAATAAAGCATTTGTCGTTATGATTACCGCATACGGAGGCAATGCAGGATTTGTACAGAAGTATCTGGAAAAGGGGACAAAGGTTACTATTTGCGGTGAATTGGTCATCTCTCAGGTGAAAAATGAGGAAAATGGAACCGTATCTTATTTCACAGAAATCATTATGGATACAATGGAATTTGCTGAATCCAAATCAAAGAGAGATTTTGGCAGTGATGGATTTGAGCCTGCAAGAAGGGCAAGCATTCCTTTTGAAATACCGGAAGAAATGGAACAGGAAATGCCATTTCGTTAAAGAAAAGAAAGGGGGACTTAGAACATGAGAAAATATTTTATGGAATTATTTGCAATGGGATTTGTTGACAGTGAAGGAAACCTGGTGGAGGAGAATGTCCTCCGGGATGCACAAAGAACTGCGGCACTGACAGCAAAAATTATGAAAGAGAAAATGGACAACACATGGGAAATGGAATCTCATTTAAACCGGATATTTTGTGCATGGCTGATTTATTCAGATACGAATTTTTCAAGATCCATTACGTATGTCATTGGAAGAGAGGCTGCCTGCGTCGAAGAACACTTATGGATGGTGGGCGAAGCTCTGGATGATGATGAATTTAGCGATTATCTGTCCGAGTATCTTATGGCATTGATTGTCGAAGTAGCAAATGCGACAAGAGATCAGATCATTGATAATTTTATGAGGTTTATGACTGGGGGATCGGAAGATGGGGCAGGAGACATGTAAAGTAACAGAATTTCATAATACCGAGTTTGGTGCAATTCGGGTAATTGAAGATCAGGGAAGACTTTTGTTCTGCGGTACAGATGTGGCTTTTGCCCTGGGTTATTCCAAACCAAGAAATGCAATAAATATGCATTGCAAGGGAGCCCTGAAAAAGGGCGCCCTTACGGCAGGTGGAGTACAAACGATGACATTTATTCCTGAAGGAGATGTGTATCGACTGATTACAAAGAGCCATCTACCCTCCGCACAGCGTTTTGAAAGTTGGGTATTTGATGAAATTTTACCAGCAATACGAAAGACAGGCGGATATATGTCCAGTGATCTTTTGGAAAGTGTACGCAATAATCCGGAGATACTTCTGGAATTTGCGCAAAGGTTATTGGATGAGAATAATAGGAATAGAGAACTGCAGAGTCAGATTAATGACCTTCAACCGAAGGCAAATTATTTTGATCACTTTATGGTCAAAGGAGAATGCTCAAATATACGGACAACTGCAAAAGAAATTGGAGTACCTGAGCGGAAATTCGTAAAGTTTCTTTTAAAAGGCAGCTTTTTATATCGAAGTCCGTCAGGTACACTTCTTCCTTATGCGGTACCTAAGAATGAATCCCTGTTTATTATCAGGGATTTTTTTAATAATGGACACTTGGGTTCTCAGACGCTGATTACTCCGAAAGGAAAAGAATATTTCCGAGCATTGTTTGAAGATCCGGAAGAGAAATAATTGGAAAGGTGGTGGTTATCATGATTTTGACATGGGACAGCACGTAATACGCTGAAAGGAGGGAAATTCATGCAGGAAGAAGTAACA
>JAUNOI010000028.1 GCA_030531165.1 Lachnospiraceae bacterium | reverse complement strand
CTATCTAAATATTGGTTCTATATATGTTTTGATTAAATCTATCCTATCTCTTGCCTTTGGCACAAAAAGCGCAGAAGATGACACAACTATTTTATCTCTTGTATTCACATAAATTATATTTCCTCCATCCCCCATCGCTGCATAACCATCTTCATTTACCCACCATAAATATCCATACGGTAAATCATGTTTCTTCCATCGGCTATGCTCTCTCGTACTTTCTTCCACCCACTTTTCTGATACAATTCGTTTTCCGTTCCATATGCCTTTATTCAAATATAACTGACCGATTTTTGCCATATCCATAGGGGAAAGTGTAAGTCCCCACCCCGCTGTATGAATCCCTAATGAATCCCGAACCCATCCGCTGGTATCTATAGATTCATTAAATACCAGTTGATCTTCCTTGCTTTTGAACATCAAATCTCCTTCTATATGAATTTCTAATGAAGAAAATAAATTTTCATCTGCAAACTCAAATACCGACTGCCCTGTTGCTTTTACTAATATTCCTGAAAAAATATCCGGACCAATCAGAGGTGCATATCGGAATGTTCCGATCTTCCCCCGGCCCCCTAGCAGGTCTAGAGAGAATTTCACCCAATCCTCACTAGTGAAATATTTCACATACGGAGCAAAAAAACGATACTTATAAGGTGCTGTCATTGTCAGCATATCCTTGACTGTGATATTTTGGATGGTGTTTTCTCTCTTCCTTACTATGTATTCAGGGAAAAAATCCAGCACTTTCTGATCAATACTTTGGATATATCCTTTATCTACTGCAATCCCAATCAGTATTGAAATAATACTTTTTGTTACAGAATAAACATGAACCTGGCTTTCTCTTGTGCATCCCTTGAAATATTTTTCATATACCAATTTTCCTTCTTTTAATACCGCCACACCTGTGGTATTTCCATAATCAGTGTTGATTTTATGTTCAAGTTCTCTAATTCTTTTCTGATCCATAGTATCTCCTTTGCTTTAACCAATTTGTAAACGCATTTATTTCCTGCTTTATTTTTTTAATATCTTTTTTACTGGATAATAGACCTCTGTAATGAGATCGCTCTCCTGCAAAACCTCCGAAGGACTTGTTACATAAACTTCATAAAGTGCATTACAATTTTCGTACCCTTCTTTTTCTGCCCATTCAATTTGTTTCGCATAAACAGAAGAGAGCTGCGAGTAGGAACCATGCACAACAGTTTTCAAACAAAGTCCAGGATAAAAGTCCCTGGTTCCCGTTGCATACTCTTTGATTGGGACAGCAAATTCTGTATCCAACCCAAATGGACTATATTCATCACTATGGAACAAAACCATTGGTGGAGCGGATGCTGTCAGGCGCTTTTCTTTCATTTTCTTAAACAGCTTTCCAAAACAATGCCCATACTCATCAGGGAAATCCTGTTCCTGAATCATCTTTCGGATGGACAGAAGATACATCTTTGGCACCTCCACCAGTTCTATACCAATATCTTCCATATATGACATAATTGACTTTCCCTTTCTTAAGGCGGACATATCAGCATCTATCTGCTTCAACGTACTTCTATACATCATCACTTGCATTGAAATTTCTTTTTTCTTTTTACTAAGAGCCGCATATAGTTTGTCATCCATTACCTCCTCCGACTCAAGAATTGCCTTAATCTCTTCCAACGAAAAATGATATGCTTTCAGCCGATTAATAAACAACATCGTCTCCAACTGCTTAATAGAATAATACCGATAACCATTTTTCGGATTGATTTCTTCTGGAAGTATCAATCCTATTTCCGCATAATACCGAAGTGTTTTTGTGGATACCCGGCATATACTCGAAAATTCTCCAATCGTCAACATATAATAGACCTCCTTCTGGTACCAGTATAAACTTTGCCCCAAGGGAAAAGTCAACGGCACTTTTGATGCGCATTTTCAAGGTAGTAGCATATTAATCGAATATAAAAAGAATTGCAAGTTTTATCTGATTTAACAATCCTGTCCACTCAACACTCCTTTTATCAATCCTGTCCACTCAACTCTTCGCCATTTTTTGCAGTAGACCAGTTCCCACAGACTTCCCAAACGCAAAAAATCCGGGAATTGAAACTGCCATCCAAATCATCTCAACTCCCGGAAATCTCTTGTTTTCTACACTTTTTCAGTTCCTTATTTCTCAACTCTTGACATCAATACTACCGTCTCCACATGCACCGTCCCCGGAAACATATCCACGGCACATGCTTTTACGACCCGATACCCCGCCGCCTGCAGCACTTCGAGATCCCGCACAAGGCTCGTCGGCTTACAGCTGATATATACCATCTCTTTAACGCCGAAGTCAATAATCTTGCCGATCGCCTTTGGATGAATCCCATCTCTCGGTGGATCGAGCACGATAAAATCCGGCTTATCCTTAAGTTCATCTACGACTTTTAAGACATCGCCTGCGATAAATTGGCAGTTGTCCAGTCCATTCAATGCAGCATTTTCTTTTGCAGCTTCAACCGCTTCCTCGACGATTTCGACGCCGACGACCTTTTTTGCGATCGGAGCAAGCATCTGGGCGATCGTTCCGGTTCCGCTATAGAGATCGAAGATAACTTTGTCCTTCGTATCGCCGATATAGCTGCGGGCAGTTTCGTAGAGCACCTCCGCTCCTTTCGAGTTCGTCTGGAAGAATGAAAATGGCGATATTTTAAATTTAAGACCTAAGATATGCTCATAAAAATAATCTCTTCCATATAAAATACGTGTTTCATCGCTTTTTACGACATCCGATAACGAATCGTTGATCGTATGCAAAAAGCCGGATAATTCACCATTCAAGGATAAATGGAGAATCTTATCCACAAGTGGGGTAAAATCATGAACTTCCTGTGAACTTGTCACGAGGTTGACGAGGATCTCGCTGGTGCTAATGCTTCGCCGCACGACCAGATGACGCAGAAATCCCTCGTGAGACATTTTATGATAAAAAGAAAATCCCTGATCGGTGCAGTATTCGAGCACACAGTTTAGGATTTTTGTATAATCTTCATTGACAATTTTGCAGCCTGAGACAGTTACGATGTCATAGAATCCGCCTTTTTTATGCATGCCCAGAGCGAGTGGACCATCTTTAAATTCATCTCCAAACGAAAA
Source organism: Lachnospiraceae bacterium (assembly GCA_030531165.1). Taxonomy (GTDB): domain Bacteria; phylum Bacillota; class Clostridia; order Lachnospirales; family Lachnospiraceae; genus Fimousia. The sequence goes on along the minus strand of JAUNOI010000028.1, from coordinate 22,964 downwards.
TTCCATCTTATTGCGATAACCCCACTGATCGGGACTTCCCTTAATGCCGTCCCAACGGTATCCGGAGCACACGCTGTCCAGAAGTTCCCGAATCTGGGATTCTTTGATCTTTAGCTGATTTTCATAGCTGACCGTCTGGTAGAAACAGCCGCCGCAGGCGCCAAAATGCGGACATGCAGGTACTGCTCCCTCCAATGGAGATGGTTCAATAACCTCCAAAAGGCGCCCTGTCGCGCGCCCTTTTCGAAGTTTCTGAATCTGAAATTTTACTTTTTGACCTTTGATCGCTCCTTTAATCGTAACTTCTCTGTCTTCCATATGTAATTTCCCCTTGTTTGGGAAATCGACTGTCTCGATCACTGCTTCAAACTGTTGTCCCTTTTTCATACATTTGCTCCTTTACATATGAAACCATGTCCGAAGTAAGGACATCAGTTTCCTTCATATATTTAACTCATCAAAATGCGCCGTATAATATCCATGTCCAAAATGAGCTTTGCCGTCATCATCGATCTCCATCATTAAAAATGTCGGCTTACGCCCCTCCTGTCTCGGATACGTCAAGCTACCCGGATTTAAGATCGTCAGATCATCATCCACTTCAAAATACGGCACATGCGTATGCCCAAACATAACGATATCCACGCCCTGCTGTCTTGCATAGTCTTTCAGATAATCGACGCCGCTGTTGACATAGTAGTAGTGCCCGTGGACAATCAGGATTTTATATCCTTCTATCTCTATAAATTCTTCCATCGGTAAATCCAGATAATAGTCGTTATTCCCCGATACGATCGTAACCGGACAATCGACCAGAGAACGGACATAGGTGTCGCCGCGCTCTAAGTCGCCGCAGTGGATCATATAATCGATATGACCTACCTGCTGCAAGACACCTTCGATATCATCATTTCTTCCATGGGAATCACTAATTACCAAAATTCTTTTCATTATTCCCTCCTATAACAGTGCTTTCATCTGTTGTAAGGCTTTCCCACGATGGCTGATCTTATTTTTCTCCTCCGGTGATATCTCTGCGGATGTACATCCGTATTCAGGCAAATAAAAGATGGGATCGTATCCAAATCCGTTCTCTCCTTTACTTTCATATCCGATCATTCCTTCGATCGTGCCACGAACGGTTCTTGATGTTCCATCCGGAAATACTGCTGCGATCACGCACACAAACCGTGCCGTTCTCTGCTCATCCGGTACTCCCTCCATGCGCTCCAGAATAATGCTGTTCTTGACATCGTATGGCGTATCTTCGCCCAGATATCTGGCAGAATAGACGCCAGGCGCCTTGTCAAAATAATCGATCTCCAGACCGGAATCATCCGCCAAAACCAGCTCACCGCTTTCCTTTGCGATTGCACTTGCCTTGATTAATGCGTTTTCTTCAAATGTTTTCCCATCTTCAATAATTTCAATTTCAATGCCTGCTTCCTTCATGGAAACAATCTCATAGTCCAGATCCGCTAAGATCATGCGGACTTCCTTCATCTTTCCTTCATTACCTGTTGCAAAAATAATTCTTTTTTTCATATATTATTTCCCCTCTTTCCTCCTCTTTGGAGGTTTTGGTCCTAAAAACTGATAATAATACGTTTTCAACATTCCATTATAGATCTTTCGATTCTTATTCGCCTTTTTCCCAATATATTTTTCTGCATCTTCATAAGATGTGATGACATATTCGGACCATGTATCCAGTCCTGCAAACACTCGTCCCATCTGAGAATAAAGTTCTGGAAGTGCTTCCTTTTCTTCCAGCCGTTCTCCATATGGAGGATTCGTAATAATGAATCCATATTTCTTGGAATGTCTCAGATCCTTCACTGCTCTCTGCTGCAGATGAATCAGATGGTCCACACCTGCATCCATCGCATTCTGTCTGGCTGCCCGGATCATTTTCCCATCGATGTCGTATCCCTGGATATCCATGGATATGTCCTCATCAATCAGATCATTGGCCTCCTCGATAGCATCGTACCAGTCCTTCTTTTTGATCAGATTCTTCCAGTTCTCCGCTGTAAAAGACCGGTTCATACCAGGAGCAATATTGGCTCCGATCATAGCGGCTTCAATCGGAATCGTTCCGCTTCCGCAAAATGGATCAACCAGAATACGATCTTTCTTCCACGGAGTCAGCAAGATAAGCGCCGCTGCCAATGTCTCCGTCAAAGGTGCCTTGCTCGTCAGCTGCCTGTAACCTCGTTTATGTAATGGTTCCCCGGATGTGTCAAGTCCAACGGTTACTTCATCCTTTAATAAAAAGATGCGAACCGGATAAGAAGCACCTGTCTCCTGGAACCAATGAATATGATATTTTAATTTAAGACGTTCTACCATCGCCTTTTTGGCAATCGACTGAATATCGGGTGCACTAAATAACTTGCTCTTCGTTGTAGATGCCTTCGTCACCCAGAATTTTGCATCTTCTGTCAGATAGTTCTCCCATGGAATCGCCTTGATACCTTCAAACAAATCTTCAAATGTTTCCGCGTGAAACCGACCAACTTGCAGCAAAATTCGATCTGCAGTCCTTAAGAAGATATTGGCTCTCGCAATTCCGGCAGGATCAGTTAAAAATGTAACTCTCCCATCTTCTACACAGTCTATCTCATAACCTAAGTTTTGAATTTCTCTTTTTAACACTGCTTCCAGGCCAAAATGACATGGCGCGATTAATTTTATCTTCTCCATTCCTTCACTCTCCATTTCATCTGGCGTTATCTGTCGCACAGAGACATTTGTAAAATATTTGTAAATAAAAATATTATTTTTTAATTGTACCTTGTATTCCTATGTGATGTCAATATCCTTCTCATTTCCTTTTAGACCTCCGATGACATTATATACCTGGAATCCATCCATTGCACAATCCCTGGCAGCTCGCATGCTCTGCATACCATTATTACAATAGAAAATATAGATCGTTTCTTTGTTCAGATCTTTTTCTGTCAATTCATCATACGGTATGTTCACCGCTCCTCTTAAATGAAATTTTTGATATTCCTCTTTCTCTCTTACATCTACGAGAATTGCAGGAAAATTTTCTAAAATCCAATAGGCTTTATCAAGCCGAATATTATCAAATCTCATAACTTTGCTCACTTTCCTTCTTATTAATAATCTATTCAAAAGGCTTCTTATAGGAGACATTTTTTTGCAATGCTCACAGAGCATTTTTATAAAATGAGAATCTCAACGGATTCCTTACTCAAAAAAGAGCCGAATCCTTATTCGGCGGCATCCTAACCTCCTCATTTAGATTCAGCTCTTTTTCAGTTCTTCTAATACATCATCAAGGAACAAAGCGGACAGATCCGCTTCGAACTTCCTATGAAATAAGATTAACTATCTACAGTTGCTTTCAGATTCATTTGAACTGTTCGTACTGTTATTGTATCCGTTAGATGCTTTATTACCTGCTTTGTTCTTGTTAGAAGTCTGATTTTTGTTGTTTGCATTTTTAGCCTGATTGTTAGAATTTGTTGAATTTTTGTAATTTTTACTCATTTCTAAAATCTCCTTTCTTTGCTTACAACTATATTCTTTGTATTTCGAAAATTTTTATTCAAAAAAATTGTGACGCTTTTATGACATTTTCCATTATTCAAAGAAAATGCTTGCATTTATATAATATATCCATTATAATAAGTGAGTAAGAAGCTAATGCATTAGTTTCTTATATTATATAACCCCTTATTAATTATTTATACTCCCCTCAAAAAGGTCAAGTGACTCCCTCACTTGGCCTTTTTACTTTGTAAAAAAATGTCGAAATGAAGAATTTTCTTCATTTCGACATTTTTCATTTAAAATACATCCAACTGATCTAAATCTGCAAGGAGACCTCTTACCACATCTCCAATCTTATCACAATCGCCCTCGCGGAACCCTTCCATATTAAGCGGCATTAACGGATCATGTAAGGATAAACGCAGCAACGCCCATCCTTTGATTTCATCAGAATCAAAAGAGATACGAATTCCCTCATGCGAATTCGGCACAACATATACACCCTGTTCTTTTGCTCTCTCTTCAAACTTCTTCAGAACATCCTGACCGTATGATTTAAAATCCTCACATAACAACTTCATACGATATTCTCTGGATTCAAATTCAGGCTCGAGGTTCTCAATAAAGGATTGAAGCTGTTTGCCTTCCTTCTTTGCAAGTGCTGCTGCAATTAATAACTTGACCGCCATATATGCACCATCATCCAGGAAATAATTTTCACTCAGTGCACCATGTCCGGAAGTTTCAATTGCAAGCGGCGATACGATTCCTTCATCGTTCAAACGCTTGGATTCATTAATAACATTCTTATATCCACGTTTGAAGCGATGCTGCTTCATACCGATACCTTCTAAGAATCGTGTCAGACGATCCGAAGTAACAGAATCCGTTACGATCGTTCCACCCGGATAGTCTTTTGCGATAATTGCCGCCATCATAGCGATGATCGCATCGCGGTTTACTTCAGAACCATCTGATAATACAGCAGACATACGGTCTACGTCAGTATCAAAGATAATTCCTAAATCCGCCTTGTTCGCTAAAACAGCACTCTTGATTGCTTCCATTGCTTTGGCATTCTCAGGATTCGGAATATGATTCGGGAACATACCATCCGGATCTAAAAACTGACTTCCGGAAATATCTGCACCCAATTTCGCCAGTACGCGCTCTGCAAAAAATCCGCCAGCGCCATTGCCGGCATCTACAACAACGTGAAGTCCTGCAAGTGGTTTGTCATAGTCTTCCGCATCAACACCTGCTTTGATCTTCTCACACATGCTCGCTGTATACAAAGATAACGTATCAAAGCTTTCTGCTTTCTCATCACATGCTGCAACCTCAGCTTCCTGTGCAACGGTTAAAATCTCTTTAATGTCAGTTCCTTCTAAACCTCCGTCATTATCAAAGAACTTTAACCCATTTCTATTAAATGGAAGATGACTTGCTGTAATCATAATCGAACCATCGAATCTTGTCTCTGGAAATACGATCGTCATAAACATAGATGGAGTGGAAACCAGTCCGCAATCATATACAGCTGCTCCTTTTGACTGCATGCCTGCCATAACGCCATCTTTCATCACATCAGCTGTAATACGGGAATCGTGACCAACTCCAATGCGTAATTCGGATGCGTCTTTCCCAGTCTTTTTAGAAAGCCATGCGATAAATCCCTGACCGATACGATTCGCGATATCACCGGTTAAATTAACCTGTTCACCCTCCACACCGTCTACGGCGATTCCTCGAATATCACTTCCATTTTGCAGTTTCAATAAATTGTCCATATTTGTCTCTCCTTCTTTACATTTACAGCCAATTACTCTTCCTTCAACCTAAAATACATACTCGCTTGCATTATATCATATCTAAGCCGTCTGTTCAAACTGCGAATTATATAAATTATAATAAAATCCTTTTGCTCTCATTAACTCTTCATGGTTGCCCTGTTCGATCACATCGCCATCTTTCAGAACAAGAATTACATCGGCATTTTTAATTGTAGACAATCGATGTGCAATAACAAAACTTGTTCGTCCTTTCATCAGGTTATCCATCGCCTCCTGAATCAGTTCCTCAGTTCTCGTATCGACCGAACTTGTTGCCTCATCTAAGATCAATACTTTATTATCTGCAAGAATTGCACGTGCGATTGTGAGCAGCTGCTTCTGACCCTGAGAAATATTGGTTGCCTCTTCATTTAATTCCGTATCATATCCATGCTCCAGCGTCTGAATAAAATGATGTACATGAGCGGCTCTTGCCGCTGCAATAACCTCTTCATCCGTTGCATCCAGTCGTCCGTAACGGATATTTTCCATGATCGTTCCTTTAAACAGCCATGTATCCTGCAATACCATGCCGAACGCTTCACGAAGTTCCGTACGGTCAAATCCCTGAACATCATAATCATTCAACCGGATTGCTCCATCATCGATATCATAAAACCGCATCAACAGCTTCACGATCGTCGTTTTTCCTGCTCCGGTCGGACCGACAATCGCAATCTTCTGTCCGGGCTTCACTTTCAGGTTCAGATCATGAATAATCTGTTTTTCTTTTGTATATCCAAAATTGACATGCCAGAATTCTACAGAACCGTCGAGATCATCAATCGTAACATTTCGTTCTTTTCCCGTTTTCGGATCAACAAGTGTCTCATGTAAGAAAGAATGCTGTTCTTCTTCTCCTTCATCTAAAAATGCAAATACACGCTCTGCCGCCGCCATCGTTGACTGAAGCATATTTGATACCTGTGCAAGCTGTGATACCGGCTGAGTAAACTGTTTTACGTATTGAATAAAGGACTGGATATCTCCGACCTCAATCGTTCCTTTTACACTCAGATATCCGCCGGCTACAACCACTGCCGCATATCCGAGATTTCCAACAAAGTTCATCAGCGGTTGCATCAAACCTGATAAAAACTGCGATTTCCATGCCGACTGATATAAGATATCATTCTTTTCCTCGAATTCTTTTAATACCGATTCCTCTTTATTGAATAACTTGATGACATTATGACCACCAAATACTTCTTCAATCTGACCATTGACATGCCCCAGATATTCCTGTTGTGCCACGAAATATTTTTGGGAATGTTTTACAACTACTGTAACAAGAAATGCAGAAAGCGGCAGCGTGATTACCGCAATCAATGTCATTAGAGGACTGATTGAAAGCATCATGCAAAATACACCGATCATCGTTGCAACAGAGTTGATCAACTGATGCAGTGTCTGGTTTAGTCCGGTTCCAAGCGTATCAACATCATTCGTAATGCGGGATAGTACTTCCCCATAAGTCGTCTTATCATAATAATTCATCGGAAGACGATTGATTTTTTCAGACAATTCTTTTCGAAGGTTATAGCTGACTTTCTGCGAAACACCCGCCATAATAAATCCCTGAATATAACTGAACGCTGCACTGATCAGATACAGAATGATCAGCATAATCAGAATTTTTCCGATTTTGGAGAAATCAATTCCCGCTCCTCCCTGCACTTTACTGATCAACCCGTTAAAGATTTCCGTCGTTGCTTTTCCAAGAATTTTAGGTCCGAAAATATGAAAGATCGTGCTTGCCACTGTAAATAAAATTACGATTACAATCGCCAGATGATATTGTTTCAAATATGCAACCAACTTTTTTAACGTGCCTCTAAAATCCTTTGCCTTTTCCGGAGGTGCATGATTTCCTCTTCGGCCCGGACCCATTGGTCTTTTATGTTCTGCCATCTTTTACACCTGCCCTTCCAATTCTTTCTTACTCAACTGACTCTCTGCAATCTCACGATAAATTCGATTGGTTTTGAGCAATTCCTCATGCGTTCCCTGACCAACAACAGTTCCTTTATCCATTACAATGATCTTATCCGCATGAAGAATCGTACTGATCCTCTGTGCCACGATCAGAACCGTCGCATCACCAACTTCCTGATACAATGCCTTTCGAAGCGTTACATCTGTCTTATAGTCAAGCGCCGAGAACGAATCATCAAATACATAGATTTTCGGATCTTTCGCAATTGCTCTTGCAATCGAAAGTCTCTGCTTCTGCCCGCCTGATACATTTCCTCCGCCCTGAGCAATCGGGGATTCGTAACCTTCCGGTTTTGTTTCAATAAATTCCGTTGTCTGAGCGATTCTTGCAGCTTTTTTGATCTGTTCTTCTGGTGCATCTTCCGCGCCGAATCTTAAGTTTGATTCAATCGTTCCCGAGAACAGCAGACCTTTCTGCGGAACATATCCAATATTCCTCCTCAGATCACCGAGATCGATCTTACGGATATCCGTTCCATCAATTTTGATCGCTCCTTCTGTAACATCAAACAATCTTGGAACCAGCTGTACCAAAGTTGATTTACCGCTTCCGGTACTTCCGATCAGAGCCGTGGTCTTGCCCGCTTCCGCAGTAAAATTCACATTTTTAAGTACTGGTTCATCGGCGTCGGGATACTTAAATGTAACATCGTCAAATTCGATCGTTCCCCGACCCTTGATCTGTTCCGGATTTTCCACATTCACAATCAGCGTTTCCGATTCAAGCACTTCATCAATACGCTCTGCTGCAACCGAAGCTCTCGGAAGCATGATTGAAATCATCGTTAACATCAAAAATGCCATGATGATCTGCATCGTATACGTAATAAACGCCATCATATCTCCGACCTGAATCGTTCCGGCATCCACACCGTGAGAACCTGCCCAGATAATCAGAACAGATACGCCGTTCATAATAAACATCATCGTCGGCATCATAAATGCCATAACTCTCGATGTAAATAACTGCGTCTTCATCAAGTCTTTATTAGCACCGTCAAAACGTTTTTCTTCATATCGTTCACGGCTGAATGCACGAATAACCGGAATACCGGTTAAAATTTCACGCGCCACCAGGTTGACGCGGTCAACCAGATCCTGCACGATCTTAAACTTCGGCATCGCTGCAGACATCAGGAGCATGACAACACCGACAAGCAGAATAACCGCCAGCACGATGACCCAAACCATCGAAGTATCCGTATTCATAACTTTGATGATGCCTCCAATACCCATGATCGGCGCATACAATACCATTCGGAACAAGATCACCATAACCATCTGTATCTGCTGAACATCATTCGTACATCTCGTAATCAAAGATGCGGTGGAAAATCGATTGATTTCTTCATTTGAAAAAGATACGACTTTTCGGAAAATCTTATCTCGCAATTCTTTACTCGTAACCGCTGCCATACGAGAAGCAACTAAAGTAACGAGAATTGCCATAATCATGCTCCCAAAAGAAAGCCCGATCATATAAGTTCCTGTGCGTTTCAGATAATTCATCTGATATTCATCCATATCGATTCCAATCGCATCGTATTCCTGTTGAATCAGTGCAATCGCCATGGAATCTCCCATCACATCTTTTAAATTGTCAAAATCTTCCTCACTGACTTTCGCCATCATCGAAGCATATTCGCTGTCAACTTTTGCCCCGGACCGCTGTGCCTGTTTTGCCATCATTTGTATCAGATCAATTTCGGCATCCGTGACAGTTTCCGTCAGTTTATCCATCGTTTCCTCATCAAAATCGTTATAATCCAAAACATACAGATCGCTCTCTTTTAATAGAGGATACAGGTTCTCTAAATCTTTATCAGATCCCTGTTTCTTTAACTCATAGGCATCATTGATCAACGACTGATCATCTTTATCAGCCATCGCCATCAATGCTTGAAAAGTCTCAGGTCTTACCACTTCGGGAATCGTCCGCTCGATTCCCTTATATTGAATGCCTACATCAACGATATTAGATGTATACTGCGGCAATGTCAGCTCACAATACGCCTGCCCGGTCAATAAAAGAACAATGATCAGCATCATATACCATCGTTTTTTAGCAAATTTCAAGATTCTAATCATCTTTTTTCATTACCTCCTTTTCCAACAGGTCCGTCAATTCGGCAAGAAGATCAATTAGCTGCCCGGTTTTTTCTTCACCAAACTGCTCAAATACTTTTTCCATGATCACATGCCTTTTTTGAAATGATTCTTTCAAAATAGAATTCCCTTTGTCCGTCAGTGCAAGCTGTGTCACTCTGCGATCGAACTCCCCAGGCACCTGCCGTACATAGCCTTTTATAGAAAGATTCCGGACCATTTTAGATGCTGCCGGCAATGTAGCGCCCATATGCTTCGCAACATCCGAAGTCGATGCCGACATCATTCTCCCATTCTTTTCTGTCCTGGATTTTTCAGCAATTGCAATCAGAACAACAAATTCTGCATCTGTCAATTCCGCATTTGTCCTCATTCTGGAATGAAATAACTTCATTTTATGTGTCAGACACATCATTTCCTTCGTATATTCCTTTTTCATGCTTCATCTTCCTTTCTAATTTTTTGCAAATTCATTAACTCAGTTAATCATTGACTTAGTTAATGAATTATTATATGTATTTTTGACAGAAAGTCAATATGGTTTTATGATTTTATACTTTTTTTATAAACTATGGGTAAAATGTTTTTGAAATTTTAGAGGTAAGAAAATTCTGGTCAATGACTGCTGTGTTTGGTAAACTGCCATCCACATAATGATAATCCCCTAATCATAAAACACCTCATCTAAAATCAGTCCGCATGCCGGAGCAGTTCTTCCGGCATTTTCCCTCGTCTTACTTTCTAAAATCGCCGGAAGATCCTCCAACTGTATTTCCCCGGTACCGATTTCCAGCAAAGTTCCTGTAAGAATCCTCACCATATGAAACAAAAATCCATCTCCCTCGTAAAGAAAGCGTATTTCATGGCCATTTTTTTCTATCTCTAGTTTTTTCATTGTTCGGACTGTCGATTTTTTCTTCATCTTCCTTCCACAAAAACTCTGAAAATCATGCGTTCCTATCAAAAGATCCGCTGCCTGCTTCATTTTATCCAGATTAAGAGGTCCAATAAACGGATAGAGGTATTTTCGTTCAAAAACATTATGTTCTGTACTGTTCCATACTCGGTAAATATACCTTTTCCCAACTACATTCAGGCGGCTGTGAAATCGTTCCGACACATCCTTAACCTCAGTAACCGCAATATCAAGCGGAAGATATTCATTCAGATATTCTTTGATCTCACCAACGGACATACTGCAATCCGTCTTGAAGTTCGCCACCTGTGCTCTCGCATGCACGCCCGCATCCGTTCTTCCGGATCCATTGATCTCGATTTTATGTCCCGTCATCTTCGACAAAATTTGTTCTATTTTTCCCTGTATCGTATTGTTCGTTGACTTTTGTCTCTGCCACCCCTGATAACGAGTACCATCATAGCTGATTTTTAATCGAATATTTCTCATCATTTTCACACTTTCTTTCCATTCCGATTTACAAATACAATGCCAAGGCTGACGCAGATAATGGAGATAACATTTACCACTGTCAAAACCTGCTCTCCTAAAAAGATTCCTGAAAGAACCGTCCCAAATACCGGAATAAATAAATTATAGATCGTTATTTCACTTGCCGGATTATATTTTAAAAGCTGCGTCCATATCGTAAAAGCCGCCGCTGAAAGAAAAGCCATGTAGGCCAACAGCAATGCCCCCTGTACATTGGGAATCAAACGACCTCCCATACCATAGCCAATCAGTAAAAGAGGAATTCCTCCTAACAACAGCTGACTTCCGGTTACGATCATAACATTCATGGTTCGGACCAATTTTTTACTGTAAAAAGACGCGAGTGTCTGCGCCAGAGCTGCAATCAATACAAAACCTTCTCCGGTTAGACAAAATCCACTCAAACTGCTCCCATCCATATTAATCAATACAATTCCAACAAATCCGACCAGACATCCTACCATCTTCTTCAAATTGAGTCTATCATCCGGATAAAACAGCGGAGCAAGAATGACTCCAAAAAAGGCACCCGAAGAATTTACGATGGATCCTTTTGCTCCGGTCGTATTTGCAAGTCCCAAATAAAAGAAAATATATTGTATCGTCGTCTGCATCAGCCCCAATGCAAAACATGATAAAAAGATCTTTGACCGGCGGACCCGACGTCCCTTTCTTTCTATTATATCTGCGTCATTCGATCTAAACAGAATCGATACAATCAGTACTAAAATTCCGGCAAATGCAAATCGATATCCTGCAAATACAAGTTTACTTCCAATATCCGTACCGGAAATTGAAAAAAGTTCATATCCGGCTTTTATACTCGGATATGCGCTTCCCCAAAGTGCTGTGGCAATCATTGCCATAAAAAATACAACTGATTTCTTTTTCCATATTGTTTCCAATTTATCTCAATCCTCCTTTTTACTTCTTTCATAACTATAACAAAACAAAAAGAACTCGTCCACCAAAGAAAGCCATATCCGCTAATTAAAAAATGGATATGGCTTTCTCATGTATATGCAATTATTTATTTTTCTTATAATCTAAAGCAGCTTCGATAAAACCCTTGAATAAAGGATGTGCTTTGTTCGGTCTGGACTTAAATTCCGGATGCGCCTGTGTTGCTACGAACCATGGATGCGACGGAATTTCGATAATCTCTACGATTCTCTCGTCCGGCGATAGACCGGATAATCTCATCCCGTGTTCCGTAAAATCATCTCTATATTCATTGTTCACTTCATATCGATGTCTGTGGCGCTCATGGATTTCCTTTTGTCCATAAAGTTCCATTGCTTTTGAACCATCGGCTAAAACGCATGGATAGGAACCAAGTCTCAAGGTTCCCCCTAAATCTGTTACGCCATCCTGATCCGGCATAATATGAATAACCGGGTGTGTCGTTGTCTTACTGAACTCATGGCTGTGTGCATCCTTCCAGCCAATAACATTGCGCGCATATTCAACCAGGGTCAGCTGCATGCCAAGGCAAAGCCCCAAATATGGTACCTGATTCTCTCTTGCATATTTGATTGCCGTGATCATTCCCTCAATGCCTCGGTCACCAAATCCTCCCGGTACGATAATGGCATCTGCATCTTTCAACGCATCATTTACATTATAAGAACTGATGCGCTCAGAATCTACCCACTGAATCTCAACATCTGTTTCATTCGCAACACCGCCGTGTTTTAAAGATTCTACTACACTAATATACGCATCATGCAGGCTGACATACTTACCAACCAACGCAACCTTCACGTTATGCTTCGGATTTTTCCAGCGGTTGATCATATCGGTCCATCCTGCGAGTTTTGGCTCCGGACACGGAAGATTCAGGCACTCACATGCAACATGTGCCAATTTCTCCTCTTCCATCATAAGAGGAACTTCATATAACACTTCTGCATCCAGATTCTGAATCACATGGCTGAACGGTACGTTACAAAAACGGGAAATCTTGCTTCGAATACCGTCGTTCAACGGATAATCGGAACGACAGACCAGGATATCAGGCTGAATGCCCATCCCCTGCAGATCCTTTACACTCGCCTGTGTCGGCTTTGTCTTCAGCTCCTTCGATGCCTTCAAATACGGAATCAAAGTAACATGAATCAGGATGCAGTTTTCCCTGCCAACTTCATGCTGAAACTGTCTTAAAGCTTCCAAAAACGGCTGACTCTCGATATCCCCGACAGTACCGCCGATCTCGATGATCGCAACTTCCTGCTTCGTTTCTGCCTCATTTCCACGGTAAAAGCGGCTCTTAATCTCATCCGTAATATGAGGAATAACCTGTACCGTATTGCCTCCGAAATCACCTCGGCGCTCTTTCGAAAGAACGCTCCAATATACTTTTCCGGTTGTAACATTTGATTTTTTATTCAGACCTTCATCGATAAATCTTTCATAATGGCCTAAATCCAAATCTGTCTCTGCCCCGTCATCTGTAACGAATACCTCTCCATGCTGAATCGGATTCATAGTGCCCGGATCAATATTAATATATGGATCGAACTTCTGGCTTGTAATCTTATAACCTCTGGCTTTTAATAAACGACCAAGAGAAGCAGCTGTAATTCCTTTCCCAAGTCCTGATACTACTCCGCCTGTTACAAACACGTATTTTACTGGCATGACTTATCCTCCCGTTTCTATTCAATAAAACATATTTTTGAAATATTTTGTCCTTAAAACTTCAATATAACACATTATACATGGATTAATTATCATTTTCCAGTATTTTTATTTATTCAATCCTTCATTTTCTTAAAATATATCGAATCTTCACTTAATTTTATTAAGTAATAGAAAGGGAAAAGCATCTCAACCTTTTCGTCTGAGAAAAATATCGAAATATGTCTTGAATGGAATTGCGTCGTATATCATAAATAAAATGGGGTAATCTCTGAATTCTGATTAACAAATTGGGGATTGTTATATTAGAGCATAGAATTCCAGATGATTCATTATAATAAAAGGAGGTTTTAACGCTTTTCCCTTTCATGCATATTATCATATCATACATTAATTTCCATTTCAAGGATTATATTACATTTTTTGTAAATTTCTTAAAACTTTCGCAATTGGTAATCCAACTACATTATAATAATCACCTTCAATGCCCTTAATAAATGCAGCTGCTTTTCCCTGGATACCATAAGCCCCCGCCTTGTCCATCGGTTCACCGCTCCATACATACGCTTCAATATCTGTCTCACTCATTGGATAAAACTCAACGAGTGTCTCTTCATAAAAAGTATTTCTGCATCTGTCGCTGATCAGAGTAACTCCTGTATATACGGAATGTTTTTTCCCACTTAGCATGCGAAGCATATTGGCGGCATCCTCTTCATTCTTAGGCTTTCCGAGAATTTTCCCATCATATGCCACTACCGTATCCGCTCCTAATACAATGCTATGCTTTCCTTTCACTTTTTCAAACACATCTTCTGCCTTCTGCCTGGATAATTCCATGACAATATCAGAAGGGACTTGTTTTGTGATTACTTCTTCTACATCGCTTGGAAGTACACAAAAGTCAAGTCCCACCTGTTCTAATATTTCTTTTCTTCTCGGTGATCCCGAGGCCAAAATCAATCTTTTCATCATTGTTACCTGCCTTTCAAAGGCTATTGTAACAAATCAGATCCAAAATGTCATTTTACTTTTGACAAGATAAGTACATATTCACAACAGGCAACTTCCTTTTGATTTTCATCAGTCCATGTATTGTCATTCATTCTTGTCAAATTCCAGGAAAATCCGCCCTTCACTCCATTTTCCTTTTTAGATACACATTTTAATTCATCAATGAGTTCCTGCGCTTTATTGCTGTCCATACCTGCATAGATCAGCATCTGTTTCATCGCTTCTCGATTATCTGTAATCAATTGTTCTCCAGTCTTTACATCATAGACTGGAATATCCAGGCTCAACTGCTTTACTTTGTCCTTATCCGCAATTAACTCCGCTCTCAGAATCATATTAAATTCTTCATCCAGCTGTTTTTGATTTTGCTCTGTATAATAGCATCGGATTCCCTTTTCATAACTTTCCGGCATAATGTCACTGATCTTCCATCCAATCTTCTCTACTGATTTCATCATATCATCCAAATATTGATAACTCGATGCGTGATAACGGTCAAACTTGAATGTAATTTCCATATCATCATACTCTACAGGAATATTTCCGAAGATTGTATAACCCTCTGGATGAGATGCTTTAATCTTTTTGCCTTCTTTCGTCTTAACTGTCTCCCCGCTGTTTTCAATCTCTTTCATCCAGCCACATAAACCTTTCAGTCCATCTTTTTCCAACTCATGGCTCAGATCAGAATCCGATAAACGATATGGCAGTATATCATTCAATTTATGATGTGCCTTACAATAAACCAGCAGCATATTGCCATCTACCTCATATGAGAATCCACTGTCTGAAGAATCATAACAGTCATCTCCGTTCTTTAATTGTTCCTCATATTTTTTTGCCACTTTACTTTCCTTAATAAAATAGGACAATCCCAGTTGTTTATCATAATATTCTGATGGATTTTCCTTTTCCCATTCCATGTAGTTCTGCGTTAATTCCTTATGAAATTCATCTCTCGTCATATCCATTTTCTGGTATTTCGCCAATGTATCATAAATTTTTAGCGCGCGGTCGACATATTCCTTCTTCTCCCCTGTTTTCCAGTTTTCATTCTGTACTTTTTGAAGATCGATCTTACTTTGTCCGATTGATTCTTCCATGCCCTGCCCGGAAACGCTGAAAAAGAAAAATCCTGCTAAGATGAGCACGGCAAATGACATGATTGTTTTCCTCATCCTGTTGCGCTGTTTTTTTGTTCTTAATCTATGGATGACTGCCATTAATATCCCCTCCTTTTCATCAGACGATCAATGACTATGACAAATAAAACTGCAAACAAAACAGTTCCAAGGATAAACATCCATTTATCACCTATCCCACGATAATACATCAGGTTCATAAAGATTCCCATTCCAATGCAAAGTCCAAGTCCTGCTAAGATAACATAGCGAACCCACAATACAGAAAAGATTCCCTCCTGTTTCTGATCTGACACACAGTGAAAATATCGAAATGCCAATGCCATACATCCCAAAAGCATCACCGCAATCACGATCAGCTGATCCAGCCGGATGCAATAACTCTCCAGACTAAAACACGAATTGTACACACGCATGACACCACGTATACGTTCCGCATCATCATCCCCATTGTTTGCAATTAATATAAAATACTTTTCTAACGCTTGAAAAACTTTCGTTATATTATCTTCTGCATATCCTATCACACGGTAAACAATCACGCTCATATACAGAGGACTAACTATTATTCCGAATCCAGACAACGCTGCTATCACACTTTTTTTGCAAACTGTCTGCATAAAAAAGAATATACTGTAACATGCTGTTGCCCAAAGCCAGACCATAAACAAAAGTTTTATGTATTGAATCGGTGCTTCTGCCGATAAAAGCCCCTGCCAATTAATATCCGTTAAATACCGGGCACGGATCCAGCCGATATTTCGATAATAGATGATCATGGTACCAGCTGCAAACACAAGATGAGGTATTGTATAGGCAATCATTCCGCGAAACCACTGATGCATAAAGATCTCTTTATGGGAAATCGGAAGACTGCCCATCCATTCCTGAGTTTCTTTTACCTTCATGTCACGAAATAATACAATGCCTATTACTGCGATTCCCGCTACCATCATCAAATACCACGATTGTGATCTCCCCATAAAATCTGAGAAAACCGTTGTAAGTGAATATGATATATCATCTCCATTCGGCTGTAATCCATTCATGAATGGATAAACACTTTCTTTAAAGTATTTTAAATCATTATTCGAAAACAAAAAAACATGGAAAATGCTCATAGCTGTCATAATGATCGTAATGATATTTAGCCAGTAATTTTCTCTGGTCCAAAAACTTTTCTTTTTCATGCTTTTGCCTCCTTTTCCTGTATTTTATCTTTAAAAATACAATGTCTCTTTTGATAAAAGCATACACAGATCGCTGTTATTATCACGCTCAGCACGACAATCACCACAGCTATTTGAGGATGATATTCCCATACCCCGTCTTGGAGATAATATGCAAAACATTTTAGCTTAATATCTACCAGACCTCCCTCAATACGAACTGCATCTATATATTCCAACAATAGATTTCCATGATTATTGAAACATGGAAGTGTAAAGGAAATTTCATTAATAAGGGAAAATACAACCATCCATGTCCCTATCATGCCATATATCTTCGGCAATTTCCTAATTCCCGGAAAATGCTCACAGTTTTTCAGGCTGTTTTTAACCATAAGGACTATCAACAATAAAATGATAATTGTAAAAAATACATAGATCCATCCATATTGATCTACCTGCCATCCGGACAAAAACAATTTCGTCTCTTCGATGACTCCATGCTGCATGAGCAGTTTATAATACTCATCTACTGTCTGATGCGAATATAAGAATGTATCCCATGCGTTATGAACCAATGCATAGATACCAATCTCCGTATCATGGAGATACAGGATCCTCCATTTTGAAATCTCTTTTAAAACGAGAATTATCATACCTATCGTACCAATCGATGCAGCAAATGCCTTGCGGCTATTTTTAATTCTTGTCTGCATCCACATGGAAAATGTGACTACTCCAACATCCGCAAGAAGATATGCGATAATGCTCAGGATCATCCATCCGGCCTTTACATCCTTTAGATAAGAAACACTGGTTATATATAACAATAACAACGCAGAAATCCATGAACATGCCATGATTCCAACTGACATCATCCACTGATCCTTCCACAGGGATCTGCGTGATACCGGCATTGTATATACGAATTCACCTTCCTGCCGCTCTTTGATAAAGCGAAAATATCGTTCAGAAACTGCCATACCTGCAATTCCGATCAAAATACCAAGATACGTCATATAATTTGTTACCAGATACAGAACATTCTCCAGGCGTTCTCCCCGATACTCCCAGTCGATCATCGTAACATACAAAAACGCGAAAATCAGGCTGTAAACGAGAATGCTTATATTCTGTCTTAAATAAAATCGTCTCATTCTGCCTCCTGTCCCCGATTTTCATACAAGAATATCTCTTCTAATGAAATCGGAATTTCTTCAATCAGCTCAGCCCCCGCCAGACGCAGTGCCTCTTTCTTATCCTCATCAAAATGTTTCCAGACAATTGTATAAATACTTCCTACATTTGAATAATGCAGCACACCCTTCCATTGATCAAATCCATGTGGAAGCCCTTTTTTCATGACAATCTGAATTTTCGTTACGGTCTCTTTCATCTCGTCGACGCTTCCGCATCCGGTAATCTTTCCGTCCCGAATCATCGTAATGCTGTCACAAAAATTCTCCAGTTCCTCTAGGTGATGGGATGTAATAAATACGGTCATCTCCCGTTCTTCTACTTCGCGAATCATAAAATCCATTACTTGCCTTTTGGCAATTACATCCAATCCTTCTGTCGGTTCATCCAAAATTAAGATATCCGGGTGAATCGATAAATTGAGGATAATTGCCAGCCGCATCTTCTGTCCTTTTGAAAGCTGCTTGATCAACATCCTGTCATCCAGATTCATTGCCTCATTATAATCATCAAAATCGCTTCTTGAAAAATCCGGATATAATTCTTCATATAGATCAACCATCTCATAAATCCGGTAATTCGAAAAATATTCATTTCGATCCGCTACATAACCGATTCTTGCCTTCACATCCGGATTATCATATATCTCTTCTCCACATACACGAAGGCTTCCCTGATCCTGCTTATAGATACCGGTCAGACACTTGATCAATGTCGTTTTGCCGGATCCATTCCTCCCAATTAATCCATGTATACTTCCCTTTTGAACCTGCAATGATATGTTTTTTAATACCGGCTTTTTCCCATATCCTTTGTATAAATTCTTAACCTCGATCATCTCTGTCCCTCCCTTATCTCTTCACAAAATTCTTCTACTAATCCTAAAATATCTGTTCTGTTCATCCCTGAATAAAGAAGTTCCATAACCAACGGTTTCAACTGCCTGCTCAATTCTGCAATCTTCTGGCTGTAATCTACTTCCGGTTTTTTATCAGCTACAAATGCACCTTTTCCCCTTACTGTCACGATCACTCTCTCCTGTTCTAAAATGCTATATGCTTTCTGTACGGTATTCGGAGTCACATTCAAATCTCTCGCCATCTTTCTTACGGATGGAAGATGATCTCCGGGCTTCAAATATTCTTTCATGATATTTTCCTTTATCTTTCGAATTAGCTGTTCATAAATCGGCACACTGCTTAAAATATCTAATTGAAACATCTTTTTCCTCCATTCTGTATCAACTGTATCACTACGAGTGATACAGTTATGGTATCACTCATACGGGCTCTTGTCAATAAATATAGATTTTAAATTTTACTATGGAAATATTACAAAATATTAAAAAAGAATTTTTAGAAATTCGCGGGAATATTCAATATAAGAAAAAAGAGATACAATATCGATTGTATCTCTCATCAAGAGCTGGGATAGCAGGATTCGAACCTGCACATACTGGAATCAGAATCCAGGGCCTTACCATTTGGCGATATCCCAACATTATTTCATTGTTTTAGCGACTTATTACCGCCTCAACAATTATAAATTATACGCTAAAACAAATCATTTTGCAATACTTAATTTTGCATATATTTTTATGTCATATTTTATTATTTTTTATACAAATTGCACATTTTATTGAATAATTCTGCGGACAGACTTGATTTCTTTGATGTAAACCGAAGAAATTTTGATTCCGCCCTGTGGGTATGGTTTGGAATTACTTGCATGCACGATCTTATCATCGCCAATATAGATTGCAACATGACCGGAATAGCAGATAATATCCCCAGCTTTACGTTTTGCAAACTTGACGGATTTTCCTGCACTTCTCTGTTCAGAAGATGTCCGAGGAATTTTATATCCAAAATGCTTATATACAGACTGCGTAAATCCGGAGCAATCTGTTCCTTTTGTGAGGCTTGTTCCTCCGTATTTATATTTATTCCCAACAAATTTCTTTGCATATTTTACTACATCTTCACCGGTCGCTTTCGGTTTTTTCTTAGATAAATACTTTGTCTGAATGAAATACTCTTTATCGTTCTTTTTAATAAGCGTCCAGTCGTCTGAGATTCCATAGCAGGTAAGCTTTTTCCCTTTTTCATATGATCCGCCCGATGTTGATACTGTTGATGGTGTTTTGCGAATCGTAGCTTTTTTCGTCACATATCTGACATAAGGGTCTTTTTTCGTCACTACAGGACATTTCTCTGTCAAATTAGAAGTCAACACATATCCTGTGATATCTTTATATGTAATTTTAGACCATT
Organism: Lachnospiraceae bacterium; assembly: GCA_030531165.1. Taxonomy (GTDB): domain Bacteria; phylum Bacillota; class Clostridia; order Lachnospirales; family Lachnospiraceae; genus Fimousia. The sequence continues at coordinate 2,624 of JAUNOI010000028.1, read as the reverse complement.
TTTTGGTTTCTTTAATATACGTTACTTTCTTTTTCCATTGAACCTTGCCTAATAACTTAGAAGACGAATCTGCTTTCTTATAAACTTTCATACTATCAACTGCAACATAACGGAATTCTGCTTCCACATCCGTTTGAGAAACCTCTTGAACATCAACCTCTGCCGCCTGTTCCACCGCCTCTGTCACTTCATCTGTCGTTTCTGATACTTCATCAGCCACTTCCTGCACTTGATCCGTTATTTCCGATATTTCGTCCGCTCTGACTTCTTTCAAATTATATGCTGATACAAGGCTGATACACATAATAAAAATGAAACTAAATGACAGACATCTCATTACTGTATTTTTCATATTTCCCCCATTTTACATTTGTTTAAATAAAATATTGCATTTTTGTTACATTTTTCCACTTGATTTTTAAATTATATCATATCTTTGTCACAAAAGAAAGAGCTTTGAAGATATTCCTCAAAGCTCCTCAAATTTATTTTTTATAAAGTCTTTAACAATTCATAGACTGCTTCTTCTGTCGCAAGTCCCTCCGAAAATGCACTCGCACTGCCGGTTGCAAGTCCCATTTTTAATGCATCCTCATATTTGCCTGATTTTAAATATCCTGCAATAAATCCAGCCACCATAGAATCACCAGCTCCTACTGAGTTCTTTACGGTTCCTTTCGGAGGTGCTGAAATAAATGTTTCTCCGTTCTCATCTACCAGAATAGCCCCATCACCAGCCATCGAAATTAAAACATTCCTTGCTCCACGCTTTTGTAATTCTTTTGCATATTTGATAATCTCATCGTTTGTTTTCAAAACAACGCCAAACATCTCTCCCAACTCGTGATTATTCGGTTTGATCATAAATGGATGATATTTTAAAACATTTAACAGTAAATCTTTCGTAGCATCTACAGCAATCTTAATATCTTTCTCCTGTAAGCGTGCCATAATCTTTTCATAAATGTCTTCCGGCAATGTATTTGGTATACTTCCGGCTAATACAAGAATATCCCCGTCCTGAATTTCATCCAATTTTTTATATAGCATTTCTAATTCATCATCATGAATCATCGGTCCCTGTCCGTTAATTTCGCTTTCTTCTTGAGACTTAATCTTTACGTTAATCCTGGAAATTCCTTCTCTCAGTGTAATAAAATCTGATTCAACTCCCATCGCTGCAACACCATCAGAAATCTCACGACCAGTAAATCCTGCAATAAAACCTAAAGCAGTGCTTTTGATCCCTAAATTGTTCAGTACAATGGATACATTGATTCCTTTTCCTCCGTAATAAATGTCTTCCTGGGCTGTTCGATTTACCATGCCCAATGTTAAATTATCAACTTTTACAATATAATCAAGTGCCGGATTGAATGTAACCGTATAAATCATAACCTTCTACCTTTCTTCTAAACTACAATAATCGATGTGGTGTCCTTATAGATAGTATCGGTCAATTTATCTGTAATTATAGTAGCGTTCTCTAAATTGCCAAAAGATACAGACGAATTAATCGAAAACTTAGAACTATCGGCCAGAATAAACGCATGATACGATTTTGACATTGCCAAACGTTTGATCCTGGCTTCTTCTATATCCGGAGTAGAATAACCTGCTTCCAAAGAAATTCCATTTACACCAAAAAAACCTTTCGTAAAATGAAAATTCTCGATTGATTTTTCTGCTTCGGAACCTACGACCGCTTCTGTAATTCTTCGAATCCTTCCTGCAACTGTATATGTTGTAAAACCACGATGAACAAGCTTTAATGCAATCTCCATCGAATTCGTAATATAAATTGCTTTCTTTTCTTCGATATAAGGAATCATACTGGCGGTTGTCGTTCCTGCATCAACATATACAAAATCTTCAGGTTCGATCAGCGAAGCTGCATATCTTCCAATCATATCTTTTTTTGTAGAATAAATCCTTCTTCGAATCTCTACCTGGTCTTCATGCGTTACGCGGTTTTGGCCTTCTAAATAAGTAGCTCCTCCATGGACCTTATTCAACTTTCCTTTTTTCGCCAATGCATTTAAATCACGGCGGATTGTCGATTCAGAAGTATTCAATTCCTTTGTCAAATCGATTACGGATACTGCTTTTCGCTCTTCTAACACACTTAAAATATATTGATGACGTTCCTGAGTAAGCATATATTACAACTCCTTTTCTATAATATAGCATATTTATTTTTAAATTTCAAGCTTTTTCGGTCAAATTCAGTCAAAATCATTCAACCCTTTTCTACGTTACTAAAATAGAATAACGGCTTATCTCATTTTTTTCAAGTCATTTTATAATTCTAGAGAAAAGAAAAAAGCTTCCGAAATAAATTCGAAAGCTTTTTACGTGGGTTAGAGGATTCGAACCCCCGGCCTTTTGGTCCGTAGCCAAACGCTCTATCCAGCTGAGCTAAACCCACATATAAATACTAAATACTTTGCTTTAAGCAAACTGCCGGCGACCGGAATCGAACCGGTACGGGAGTATAAGTCCCGCAGGATTTTAAGTCCTGTGCGTCTGCCAGTTCCGCCACGCCGGCATCTGTAACCCTTCGGTTACGATGGGACCAATAGGGCTCGAACCTATGACCCCCTGCTTGTAAGGCAGGTGCTCTC
>JAUNOI010000003.1 GCA_030531165.1 Lachnospiraceae bacterium | reverse complement strand
TTAAAGATGAGCAAAGAATCTTTTTGTGAAATAAAAGATGAAAATGAAAAAGAATTTTTACAAAATCTGGCCTTTATTACTACCTTATCTTTTGATATTTATATGAAAAAACAGATTATTGAAGGCATGATCGATTCACTCTACACCCCGGAAGATGAAAAAACTGACAAAAAAAAGAAAAAGAAATAGCCACAACGGATTTTCATTGTGGCTATATTTATTCTTCTGCTTCTTTCATACGGCTAAAGACCATATCATATCCATCATTGCCATAATTCAAAGAGCGGTTCACACGGCTGATCGTGGCAGTAGATGCTCCCGTCTTATTCGCTACTTCTAAATACGTATGATGTTCCCGTAACATCCGGGCAACCTCAAAACGCTGCGCAAGTGATAATAGTTCATTCACTGTGCAGATATCTTCAAAATAGGTAAAGCATTCTTCTACAGAGTTCAAAGTCAGAATCGCACGAAAAAGCTGTTCTACTTCCGGAGTTCTAATCGTCTTTCCCATATCTATTCCTCCATCTTTAAAAGGTATTCTAAAATCCCCTATTCTAATGTTGTTCAACGTCACACTCTAATTTTTTAACGTACTAAAGCACTCTATAACCAGTGTACCACAGTAAAAAAATTTTTCAAGAACAAATTCTCATGATTCACATAGAATAAAGAAAAAAGTTTGGAGTTATTTATGAAAAAGTATGCATTTATGACATCTTTGCTTCTCATATGTCTATGCTGTATTTATGGATGTCAAAAAACCCCATCATTAAAGAAAGTCACACTGAATGAAGTTGCTCATTCCATCTTTTATGCCCCTCAATATGTTGCGATTGAATTGGGATATTTTAAAGAGGAAGGAATCGATCTGGATGTAGAGACGGGATTCGGCGCTGACAAAACGATGACAGCTGTCATATCCGGCGATGCGGACATCGGATTCATGGGTCCTGAAGCAACCATTTATCAATATCAAGAAGGTAACCGGGATTATGCTGTAAACTTTGCTCAGCTGACACAACGTGCCGGAAACTTCTTGATCTCCAGAAAAGAAATCAAAAATTTCAGCTGGGATCATATCAAAGGCAAAGATGTCATCGGCGGTCGAAAAGGTGACTGCCAATGCACAATGTAAATTTACATCTGATGACGAACAACCGCATATTCGTTACCATCTCTCCAATAAGGGCATTGATAGTGCTTGCTGGATAAAAACCTGCAGTACTCATCTTCATCCATATTCACATCACACACATATTCTTCAAATTCTTCATCGTAACTATAATAAGTACATGTTTCGCATGTACCGTAAATCTTCTTTTTTTCTGTCATAATATTTCCTTCGTATTGGATACCTTCTTTAAAGTCTCTATAATTGATAAATAAATGTTGCAATAAAAATGATGATTCCAATTAAAAAAAAGATGATCCCCTTTCGAATCGTTCCATGATGCACAAGCCCTGCTCCAAAACCTGAAATAAGGACCGGAACAATGATCTCATATGGTTTTATTCTGCAATAATGCTTTAATCCGTCACCTAAACGAATTCCAATTCCATCCGGCAATATAATAAATTCACATACTGCAAGAATAAAAATAATAATAAACATAGCAATCGACCATCTCTCATTATTTTTCATATGACTGCCTTCTCCTTTAGTATATCTGCTTTTTTTATTATACCATAACTTTTGATTCATGGAAGATTGCAACTCTTAATTTTCCGTGAATTTTTACAAAACTCTTCCGAAAGCAGATTTTTATGCTATAATACGATTTATAATTAAAATGAGAAAGGAATAAAACACATGGAATACTGGGATATTTATGATAAAAATAAACAGAAAACCGGACGGACAATGAAACGGAATGACTGGTGTCTTGCGGATGATGAATATCATTTGACCGTGTTGGGCGTAATCGTACGGCCAGATGGAAAGTTTTTGATCACCAAACGTGTTATGACAAAAAGCTGGGCTCCCGGCTGGTGGGAAGTTTCCGGAGGAGGTGTCCGAGCAGGCGAATCTTCCAAAGATGCAGTCATTCGTGAAGTCAAAGAAGAAACCGGGCTGGATGTTTCCAATGCTGAAGGTGGTTTCCTATTCGATTACCACCGTGAAAATCCCGGAGAAGGTGATAACTACTTTGTAGATGTGTATCGCTTTATTAAGGATTTCGATGAATCCGATCTGAATTTTCAGGAAGTGGAAATCGATGGATATATGCTCGCAACACTAGATGAAATCAAAGAATTTGCTGCACAAGGGATCTTTCTCCATTATGACAGCATAAAAAAAGCTTTCGAATAATAAGGAGAGCCACATGCAGAATATATTAATTGTAGTTGATATGCAGAATGATTTTATCGATGGAACGTTGGGGACCGCTGAAGCACAGGCTATCATACCCAATGTTATACAAAAGATAAAGACCTTTGATGGAAAGATCCTCTTCACAAGGGATACACATGACACAGATTATATGCAGACACAGGAAGGACAAAATCTCCCTGTTCCGCACTGCATCAGAGGAACAAAAGGATGGGAGATCCATCCAGAACTCGAAGCTCTGCGTACAGAAAAAGCAATTGACAAAGTCACCTTTGGTTCTTCCGAACTAGCTTCCATATTGACAGCTATGGACCAAAAAGAGCCGATTCAAAGCATTACTTTTATCGGATTATGTACAGATATTTGTGTTATTTCCAATGTGATGCTCATCAAAGCATTTCTACCGGAAGCAGTATTGATCGTTGATGCATCATGCTGTGCCGGAGTAACGCCGGAAAGCCACAAGACTGCCCTTCAGGCGATGAAAGCCTGTCAGATTCAGATTGAACATGAATAAATTGCCATTCAAAAGACCCGGACAAAACAGTCATCTGTTTTCCGGGTCTTGTTCTTACCTTATTCTCTTCCGTCCCAACAGTAAGTACATAATTTGCTTCTATCTAACCCTACTGACTCTATCATATCATCCAGTCTGTGATAACGCAGGGATGTGAAATTCAGCTTTTCGCAGATCCGGTCAATCATATTTTGATATTCCGGCGTATCAGGATCAGAATATGGTGCAAGATTGACATGTTTATATCCCACATTCATCTCCGCGATCACACGGCGTGCAATCAGATCCATATCTGAAGTAGAACGTGAGAAATTCAAATATTTGCAGCCATACATAATTGGTGGACACGCAGGTCTGACATGAACTTCTTTCGCTCCGCTTTTATACAAGAATTCCGTCGTTTCTCGAAGCTGCGTTCCACGAACGATAGAATCATCAATCAACAACAAGCTTTTATTCTCAATCAAATCATGAACAGGAATTAATTTCATCTTCGCGATCAGATTTCGTCTGCTCTGCATCGTTGGCATAAAGGAACGCGGCCATGTCGGCGTATACTTAATAAATGGTCTGGAAAACGGAATTCCGGATGCATTCGCATATCCAACCGCATGAGCCGTACCGGAATCCGGAACACCAGCCACAATATCCGGTTTGGCATTATCCCTCTGTGCAAGCTTCTCACCACAGTGATATCTCATCTTTTCTACACTAATTCCCTCATAGGAAGAAGATGGATATCCATAATAAACCCATAGAAATGTGCAGATCTTCATCTCCGTTCCAGGTTTTACCAACGTCCGGACAGATTCCGGCGTCATAATAACAATCTCTCCCGGTCCCAATTCTCTAAGAGCACGGTAACCGAGGTTCAGATAAGAAAAGCTTTCAAAAGCGAGGCAATATCCATCATCATTTTGCCCCAGTGCAATCGGAGTTCTTCCCAGTCTGTCTCTGGCCGCATAGATTCCTTTTGGCGTCAAAAGGACAATCGACATTGAACCATCGATAATCTCCTGCGCGTATTGAATTCCTTCTATAATATTATCCTTCTGGTTAATGATCGCAGCAACCAACTCCGTCGCATTGATATCTCCACCACTCATTTCCAAAAAATGCGCATGCCCTGTCTTAAAAATATCCTTAATGATCTGATCAATATTGTTAATTTTACCAACGGTCATGATCGCATAAGTCCCATGATGAGAACGCACGATCAAAGGCTGCGGCTCATAATCCGAAATACATCCGATTCCCATATTTCCCTGCATAATATTGACATCTCTGTCAAATTTTGTACGGAAAGGTGAATTTTCAATATTATGAATCGCACGGTCAAATCCTTTTTCTTTATCATATACCGCCATCCCTGCACGTCTTGTTCCAAGGTGTGAATGATAATCCGTTCCAAAAAACAGATCAAATACACAATCCTGTTTTGATGTTACGCCAAAAAAACCACCCATATTATCCTCCTTAATGATAGCAGCAAAAGAACCCGGCAAATGCCGGTATTCCTTTGCTATTTCATGTTTCAGCTTATTTATCGTGAATTTCGCTATGCAATTCCTGAAGAGATTTTATCTCGCTGTTTCCATTCACTTTAATCTCATGAATTCCCTTTGCAGTCGCAAGAGCTGCTGCAATTGTTGTATAATATGGAATCTTCGCCTTGATCGCAGCCTTTCTCAGGTAGCTGTCATCATTTGTACTATCCTTGCCAACCGGAGAATTGATGACAATATCAATCTTTCCGTTTGTGATCAGATCATAAATATTCGGACGGCCTTCATGGAGCTTTTTCACTTTCTCAGCAGGAATACCGGCTTCGCTGATCCGTTTATAATTGCCTTCTGTTGCAAGAATACGGAATCCATTTTCTGCAAAAATCTTCGCAACATCGACCACTTCTTCTTTATCCTTGCGGTTAACCGAGATCAGTACAGTGCCATCTAATGGCAGTTTCAGAGATGCTGCCTCCTGTGCTTTATAGAAAGCCTCTCCATAAGAGCTGGAAAGACCTAAAACTTCTCCGGTAGAACGCATTTCCGGTCCTAAAATCGGGTCAACTTCCTGGAACATATTGAATGGGAATACAGCTTCTTTTACTCCATAATTCGGGATCACCTGTTCTTTTAAATTCGGAACCGGTGACGGACGTCCTGTAATCTCCGATGTAATAATCTCTGTTGCAAGCGGCACCATGCGAATATTGCAGACTTTCGATACTAACGGTACCGTACGGGAAGCACGCGGATTCGCTTCTAATACGAAGACTTTGCCATTCTCAATCGCATACTGCATATTCATCAATCCGCGGACATGCATCTCTTCTGCAATCTTCCTCGTATATTCTTTGATCGTCGCAACGTTCTCATCAGAAATATGTGCAGATGGAACGATACATGCAGAATCTCCGGAATGTACGCCTGCAAGTTCGATGTGTTCCATAACCGCAGGTACAAATGCATGGGTACCGTCGCTGATCGCGTCTGCCTCGCATTCTGTCGCATGACCTAAGAAACGGTCGATCAAAATTGGTCTGTCAGGAGTCACACCGACTGCCGCTTTCATATAACCGGTCATGGATTCCGGATCATATACAACTTCCATACCACGTCCGCCAAGGACATAAGATGGACGCACCATAACCGGATATCCGATCTCTTCTGCGATTTTGAGCGCTTCGTCTACCGTAGTTGCCATGCCCGATTCCGGCATAGGAATTTCCAGTTTATCCATCATTGCACGGAACTGATCGCGGTCCTCTGCCAAATCAATGACTGCCGGAGAAGTACCCAGGATACGAACTCCGTTCTTTTCTAATTCGGAAGCTAAGTTCAGTGGTGTCTGTCCACCAAACTGCGCAATCACTCCGAGCGGTTTTTCTTTATTATAGATGCTCAATACATCTTCTAATGTCAATGGTTCGAAGTATAATTTATCCGAGGTATCATAATCAGTAGATACTGTCTCCGGATTACAGTTTACGATAATCGTTTCAAATCCTAATTTCTTCAATGCCTGAGAAGCATGTACGCAGCAGTAATCAAACTCGATACCCTGACCGATACGGTTCGGGCCGCCGCCTAAGATCATGATCTTTGGTTTGTCCTCTTTGATCGGATTCTTATCCTCTGCATTGTAAGTAGAATAATAGTATGCACTATCCGGTGTACCACTTACGTGTACGCCTTCCCATGCTTCTTCCACGCCAAGGCTGATTCGTCTGTTTCGAACATCGTCCTCACTGATTTCCAGAATCTGGCTGATATACTTATCAGAAAATCCGTCTCTTTTCGCCGAAATCAGCAAGTCATCTGCCGGAAGAGATCCTTTGGATTTCAGAAGTTCTTCTTCCTCTTCTACCAATTCTTTCATCTGTTCAATAAAATACTTCTTAACTCTCGTCAATTCATAGATCTCATCAACCGTTGCACCGGCTCTTAAGGCCTCATACATAATGAAATGACGTTCACTGCTCGGCGTAATCAGCATCTTCAATAATTCTTCTTTGGATTTTGTATCAAAATCCTTTGCATGTCCAAGTCCATAACGTCCGGTCTCCAGGCTGCGGATCGCTTTCTGGAATGCTTCTTTATAGTTTTTACCGATGCTCATAACTTCGCCGACTGCGCGCATCTGGGTGCCAAGTTTATCCTCTACCCCTTTAAACTTTTCAAATGCCCAGCGTGCAAACTTAATTACAACATAATCTCCATCCGGAACATATTTATCAAGCGTGCCATATTTTCCACATGGAATATCTTTTAATGTAAGACCCGTTGCGAGCATTGCAGAAACTAAAGCAATCGGGAATCCAGTTGCCTTCGATGCAAGTGCGGATGAACGGGAAGTACGCGGATTGATTTCAATAACAATGATTCGATCACTGACCGGATCATGCGCGAACTGTACGTTCGTGCCGCCGATTACCTGTACAGAATCAACAATTTTGTAAGCCTGTTCCTGAAGTCTTGCCTGTACTTCTTTTGAAATCGTAAGCATCGGTGCTGCACAGAAAGAATCTCCGGTATGCACACCCATCGGGTCAATGTTCTCAATGAAGCACACTGTGATCATATTGCCTTCTGAGTCGCGAACAACCTCTAATTCTAATTCTTCCCAACCTAAAATAGATTCTTCTACTAACACCTGTCCTACAAGGCTTGCCTGAAGTCCTCGTGCCATAACTGTCTTTAATTCTTCTTTATTATAAACGAGTCCGCCTCCGGCTCCACCCATCGTATATGCCGGCCGAAGCACAACAGGATATCCTAAACGGTCCGCGATCTCAAGTCCTTCTTCTACGCTGTATGCAACCTGGCTGCGGGCCATCTCGATACCGAGTTCATTCATCGTGTTCTTAAACTCAATGCGATCTTCTCCACGTTCGATTGCATCAATCTGGACGCCGATCACCTGTACGTTATATTTGTCTAAAATTCCCTCTTTGCTCAACTCTGCACATAAATTCAGCCCAGACTGTCCGCCCAGATTAGGAAGTACTGCATCCGGCCGTTCTTTTGCAATAATCTGCTCCAAACGTTCCACATTCAATGGTTCAATATAAGTGACATCTGCCGTCTCCGGATCCGTCATGATCGTAGCAGGATTTGAGTTTACTAATACGATCTCATATCCTAATTTTTTTAAAGCTTTACAAGCCTGTGTACCAGAATAGTCAAACTCACACGCCTGTCCAATAACGATCGGTCCGGAACCGATAATAAGTACTTTGTGAATATCCGTTCTTTTTGGCATAAAAAATCTCCTTCTTTATCAAATTTTTCAATCTCATACACTTTCTATTATAAAGAAAGTTTTTCAAATCGCAATCTTTTTGAAGAATTTTTGTAAAAAAGTTTCTTTTTCATTATTGGACACGCACAACCATTGACTTTTCTCATAATTTACACATGAAGAAAATCTGAAAGGATGTCATACGTTGGCAAAGCCTGTCTATTATCTCTGGAAATCTGATTTTCAGAACGAAGATGCTTTATCAAAAGAGAAAAAGAAATACACTGATTTTGGTTTCCGTGTTGTGATTTATCAAGACGCACAAAGTGAAAAGAATATACACGATGGATTAAAGGCTCTGATTAAAAATCATTACCCGATCAACCACGATTAACATATTCAGAAAATTCATGTATCTTATGATCAAATTTTGTTTCTATTTTTTCAATATATATTAGGAGGCTTTTATGAACGCAGGATATGTCAGGCTGTCGAGGGATGATGATAAACGAAGCTATGTTTCCATTGAAAATCAAAAACTAATTATTAACCAATATGCTGCTTCAAAAAATATTGTCATAGACCGTTGGTATGAAGATGATGGTATTTCCGGCTATAAATTTGACCGTCCGGGTTTTCAGCAGATGATGGCAGATCTGAATAAGGATCTTGACACGGTATTGGTGAAGGATTTCTCCCGCCTTGGACGGCATAATGCGAAAGTTCTGCTTTTGCTGGATGAGTTTCAGGAACGTGGAAAACATCTGATCGTCATCGATGATAATTATGATTCCTTTACGCCGGATGACGATATCATCGGCATTAAAACGTGGTATAACGAAAAATATGTAAAAGACACCAGCAAGAAAATCCGTCGTGTCCTAAGAGCACGCCAGAAAGAGGGAACACTTTTGACATGCGTACCATTCGGTTATAAAAGAAATGATAAAAAGAAAGAAATCATTGAAATCGTACCGAATGAAGCGGAACAGATCAAACAGATTTATGAACTTTATATGCAAGGCTTTGGGTACCGAAAAATTGCCACCTATCTAACAGAAAATCTTGTACCTACTCCCTCTGCTGTCCGGCATGAGAGAGAACTTGCGGAGGGAAAACACAGCAATTGGCAGGTAGTACCAGAATGGTCTGACAGCATGGTAAAGAATATTCTTGACAATGACTTCTATATTGGAACCTACCGCCTTCATAAGCGCGCCAGAACTACCGTTCACGGAAAAGACAAACGAATCCCAACAGAAAAACAATACATTTTTGAGAATCATCATCCTGCTATCATCGATAAATCATCCTTTGAACTCGTACAGGATATCAAAGTCAAACGTGCGAAAACAAATTATCGCGGCAGACGGCGAAAATGTTCCAAAACGAAAATCCATCATCCATTTGGAACCTGTCTGTTTTGCAAAGATTGTGGAAATCGTCTTACCCCTGTTATTCGCATGACATCGAAAGGAGAACGAAAATATTATATATGCAGTACATACAACTCAAAGGGAAAACGCTATTGCCCAAAAGCACATTTGATTGAAGAAAATGCTTTAATGAATGATGTGATCAATTATATCCGTCTTTGCCGGAACACCCTATGCGAAACGATTGCCGACTATCATTTGAAAGATTTTGAATCAGAGAAAAAATCGATAGAAGAAAAGAGGCTGGAAATCAGCAAAATGATGAATGGACAAAAAAAACAGTTAAAGGCCTTATTCGCTCAAAAGATAAAAGACTTGGCTTCTGATGCGAAAAATGAAGATCTGATCACGGAAAGTTATCTTGCTTTGCAAGAGGACATTCTGGCACATATTCATTTGCTCGAAATGCAGCTGCAGGAACTTCCCAAGACCGAACGAAAAACACCGGATGGAAAACATCCATGGACGACTGCTCTTGAAGTTCTGGATGAAATCATAGAAAATGGTATCCTGGATCGAAAAGATATTGAAATCCTAATTGAAAGGATTGCAGTCGATGAAAATGGTTTTCCGGATATTATATTAAAATATAATCTTTCTGATCTCATCACAGATCGGCCTGCCAGCGAACTAAACAAAAAGGAAAACGAGATTATCCTGTCAACAATGAAGCTAATCTACGAGGATGACCGTGGTTTTACTTCCGCAAAATATCTTTCTTCCAAATTAACCGAAGCCGGTTATCCGAAATCCAGAAGATCCGTATTACCGTATATTCATCTAATGAGGGATCAAGGATTCATAGAATCGACAGACAACTCCTTAAAGCCTTATTTAATCATAAAATCAAAAAAAGAACTGAAGGAATTGATAGAAAGCTTTCAGACAAACATATCATCTGGCGCAGAATGGGAACAAAATTTACATGGTAATGCGGTCAACAGGTGGTATGCCGGAGATGATCTTTGAGTATGTTTTGAAAAAGAACGGCATCGATCCGGAAAAGGATATCCATATGATCCAAAATATTGATTTTGCAAATACAGCAGGTGCGTTTACCGGAGGTACCGGCGATTTTACCGTTGAGTTTGAGCCAAACGCTACTTCTCTTGAAAAGGAAGGTGCCGGTCATGTTGTTGCATCTCTCGGTGTCGAAAGCGGCTACGTCCCTTATACCACTTATTGTGCGAAAAAGAGTTATTTAAAAGAAAATGCAGATACGGTCAAAGGCTTTACAAAAGCAATCGCCAAGGGCCAGCAATATGTAAACAGCCATACCGCAGAGGAAATCGCAGATATTATCTCTCCGCAATTTAAAGAAACATCAAAAAAAGATCTTATAAAAATACTCAAACGCTATATGGAACAGGATACGTATAAAGAAACTCCCGTTTTTGATGAAGACAGCTATGATCTGCTGCAGGATATTTTAAATGAAGCGGGAGAATTAAAAGAAAAGATTCCATTTGACACGTTAGTCGACAACAGCTATGCAAAAGAAGCATTAAAATAAAAATAGCCGTATAAAGCGGTAGAACAATACTTCTATTCTCCTACCGCTTTTCCTTGTTTAGCATTCAATTCCGATTTCACTCGGCAAAAATCTAGGACAGACGCTTTCCGATGTACAGATGACCGAGGCTGCTAGCTTTGCTCCGATCAAACACGATTCTTTCAATGTTTTTCCATATGTCAAACCGATAGCAGTTCCGGCAAAAAAGGAGTCTCCGGCCCCTGTCGTATCCACTACTTCTACCGGAATGGAAGAACAAACTCCATATTCTCCATCCAATTCCGCATATACGGCTCCCTGGCCGCCTATTGTAACTACCATTCGGCGGATTTTGGCCGATTGTATTTTTTGTTTTAAAATACGGCTCATCTCTTCCACATTGCAGTTGCCATAATCTTCTGAAAAAAGCATGCCAGCTTCCTGTTGATTGCAGACAAAACAACTTGTCCTTCTTAAAAAGTCACGGCGCTTGATAGCAATGCTCATATTGGATACAAGCGCATAGACTTCTTTGTTATATTTATCCGCATAATAGAAAACTTTTTTTATTATTTCTTTGTCAATATCGAGTTCAACAATAATGCTATCTGCATCTTTAAAAATCTCATCACCCTGTTCATCCAGGATATTTAAAATTGGTCTTAAATCAGGCCGCTTTGATACGGATGCAACGACATCACCCTCGTTATTAAAAACTGCCAGCCAGGTTCCCATGCCTTCTTCCGTTTGCCGGATATATCTCGTATCCACTTTATGGTTCTTCAATTTGTCGATGACTTCTTTTCCGGAGGCATCACGATCGACCAGACTCACAAATGTCGGTCTGAGCTCGATATTGGCAATATCCTCCGCTACATTTCGTCCGACTCCTCCATGAACACGTTCAATGCTCCCAACATTTCTTCCACCCGGGATAAACTGCGTCTGTGGATATCCTTTTACATCCACAAATACTGCACCAATTACTACCATTCCCATGATCATTACCTCTGGCTTTTATCATATGGAATTCCTTCGGCTTTCGGCGCCCTGGAATTTTTAGAGAAAATTGCTAATACGATCAGCGAAATGATATATGGAAGCATATTATAAATCGTGCTTGGCAGGTGAAGAGCTACCAATACATCAAATCCGGTGTATACGTTTGACAATGCGCGAAACAAACCGAACAGCAATGCTGCCAGTCCGATCAGATTTGGCTTCCACTGGCCAAAAATCATAACCGCTAAAGCAAGAAATCCAAAACCGGCAACACCATTTTCGAATTTCCATTCGGATACGCCTGCCGTAATATATACGATACCTCCAAGTCCTCCTAATACGCCGGAGATCAATACGCCTGCATAACGCATTTTATAGACATTAATTCCTACAGAATCTGCCGCCTGCGGATGTTCGCCACATGCCATCAGACGCAGTCCAAAGCGTGTTCGATATAATAAAATATTCGATGCGATCAAAATAACGACTGCCAGCACCATAAACCAGCTGATCTCAAAGCCGCCGATCTTTACAAGGGAAAATGCCTTTTTCTGATTAATATACTGGATCGTAGAAGATACATTATTTGGGTCTTCTGCCATGTTTATCGCTTTTACGAATACCGTTGCCGCTGCTGTCCCCAGCAGATTCATAGCAGTTCCGACCAGAGTCTGGTCTGCTTTAAAATTAATTGCTGCCACAGCTAACAGCAGGGAATAAATCACTCCAAATACCACACTGCCCAAAATAACACAGATAATCATCGGTGCTGCAGATAAAGCTGCCATATATTTCATGACAAGCGCTCCTCCTAAAGCTCCCATTACCATGACCCCTTCTAAACCAAGGTTGATAACCCCGCTATGTTCGGAGAAACATCCGCCCAGTGCGACTAAGAATAATACCGATGCATAAATAAGTGTATACTGTAATAACAATGCCATGATTATTCTCCTCCTTTCTTTGTCAGTCTCTCCGCTTTTTTATTCAAATGCCGGTTCATGCAGTACTTAAAGAACAATACAAAACTGCAGAAGTAAATAATGATTGAAGAAATCAAATCTGAAATCTGGGAACAATAAACCATCTTATCTACATAAGCACCACCGCTTGTAATGTGCTGGATAAAAAATGATGCAAATACACTTCCGATCGGATGCAGACCGCCAAGAAATGCCGCAGCAATTCCATTAAATCCCATCGCAGGTACTGCCGTCTGGGAACAGGACCACTGTTCAATTCCACTCAAATATAAGAATGATGCTCCGAGGCCTGCCAGGCATCCTGCAATTACCATGGTAAGAATCATATTTTTCTTTTCTTTCATACCTGCGTACTTTGCAGCATTGATACTCAGTCCCGTTGCTTTTAACTCATAGCCGAGTTTTGTCTTTTCCAATACAACCCATACCAGAATCGCAAAAACAACAGCCAATGGAATAGCAATCGTCACATACCTGTTATCGGAAAATAAATGGTTCAATCCCAGACTTGGAATCAACGCTTTCGGATTATTTGTTCTTAATGCCAATGTATAAGTCGTGCTCGACTCCTTGACATTTGTAAGAAGCATATTAACTCCATATAAGCTGATCCAGTTTAACATGATGCATGCGATAACTTCATTTACATTTAAATATGCCTTTAAAAATCCTGCAATTCCTCCAAGGATTCCGCCTCCGATCATAGCCGCAATCATGCAGACATACCATGGCATATGATAACCGATTGCAAGATATAAGCTGAGTCCTGCTCCTACTGCATACTGTCCGGATGCTCCGATATTGAATAAACCGACTTTATATGCAAACAATACCGATAACGTACACATCAAAAGCGGTGCAGATTTTGCTAAAGTACTTCCGAAATACTCCAGTGCAATTGCCGGACGAGGAAAGTATAAAAAGTTTTTCAAAATCGAAGTGATAGCCTTCCCGGCACCTGCAGGGTTGATAAATAATAACACGATATACCCAACCAAAAGACCCAAAACGATACATACGATTGATGCAAGCAGAGTTTGAACACCGTCATTGGTCAATAGGCTCTTCTTTTCTTTTGCAGTATTCATCGTTTAAACCTCCTGTCTCTTGGCACCTGTCATATACAGGCCAAGTTCTTCTACCGTAATTTCTTCCGGTTTAAATTCTCCGACAATCTCTCCTTCATACATAACGAGGATTCTATCAGATACATCCATAACTTCATCTAATTCAAGGCTGACCAAAAGAACTCCTTTTCCTTTATCGCGCTCTGCAACAATCTGTTTGTGGATAAATTCAATAGCTCCAACGTCCACCCCTCTTGTAGGCTGTACAGCAATCAGAAAATGCGGATCTTTATCAATCTCACGGGCTATGATCGCTTTTTGCTGATTTCCGCCGGACATATCGCGGGTTCTCGTAATGGCTCCCTGTCCGGAACGAACGTCAAATTTTTCAATCAGTTTATTGGCATATTGGCGAATCGCATTTTTCTTTAAAATTCCAAACTTTCCGGTAAATTCCGGTTCAAAATACCTCTGGATCACCAGATTATCTTCTAACGAATAATCCAATACGAGTCCGTGCTTATGCCGGTCTTCCGGAATATGACTTTGTCCGAGTATCGAACGCTGACGAATAGACTCTTTCGAAACATCCTTTCCATCTAATAGAATGCTTCCACTTTTTAATGGAGCTAAGCCTGATAGGCCGTAGACGAGTTCCGTCTGTCCATTGCCGTCAATGCCGGCAATACATACGATCTCCCCGCTTCGAACTTGAAAGCTGACATTCTGAACCGCATCTTTTTTATGTCTTCCCGAAGCAACGGACATATCCTTTACCTCTAATACCGTCTTGCCTGGTTTTGCAGGTGCCTTATCTACATTAAAGCTGACATCCCTTCCAACCATCATTGCGGATAATCCTTCCGGTGTTGTGTCCGCAATGTCAACGGTTCCTACGTATTTTCCTTTTCTGAGTATCGTACAGCGGTCAGCAACCTCCATGATCTCGTTTAACTTATGAGAAATAAAGAGGATGCTCTTGCCTTCTGCCGCAAGTCCCTTCATGATCTGCATCAACTCCGCAATCTCCTGCACCGTAAGCACAGCGGTCGGTTCATCAAATATTAAAATTTCATTATCACGGTAGAGCATCTTTAAAATTTCCGTTCTCTGCTGCATCCCGACGGTAATATCCTCAATGATCGCATCCGGATCCACCTGAAGATGGTATTTCTCAGATAATTCTACGACCTTTTTGCGGGCTGCATCTTTTTTCAACAGTCCGTTTTGCGTCGGCTCTACCCCAAGAATGATATTATCCAATACGGAAAAACACTCTACTAATTTGAAATGCTGGTGTACCATTCCAATCCCCAGATCATTCGCATCGTTTGGATCATTGATCGTAACTCTTTTGCCATCTTTATGGATTTCTCCTTCTTCCGGCTGATAAAGACCAAATAATACACTCATCAATGTGGATTTTCCTGCTCCGTTTTCTCCTAAAAGAGCATGAATTTCGCCTTTTCTCAGCTGTAATGTAATATTGTCATTTGCAATGATGCCCGGAAACCGTTTGGTTATATTAAGCATCTCAATGGCATATTCTCCCATTTGCTCAACCCTCCTTACATAATTGTACCCTGTCGTTCATGGACTTCAATTTCTAATTTCGGCATCTGATCGATCGAACTGTTGATCTTAATTTCTCCACTGAAAATATGATTGACCAGTTCATGATAATCTTCTACCCCAAAAGAATCATTCCACTGTGTGGATTCTTCCGGCAGACCGACATAATTGAGCTCCATGTCCGTACCAGAAACGAGTCCGAGATTCTCAATGTTACCTACATGTTCCTTCCATGTTCCATCATAAATAATTGAATCTAACATCGTATTTACCGTTGCCGTCAAACTCTTCATCGCTGAGGTAACGGTCATGCCTTCTCCATAAGCATCGATTGTTACCGACTGGTCACTGTCCACACCGATCATCTTTCCACCTGTCTTTGCAGCAGCTTCTGCAGCCGAAGTAAAGATACCTCCTCCACAGGCAAATACAATTTCCGTACCATTATTATACCAGGTGTCCATCGCCGCGGTAATTTCCGTAGAACCATAGAACTGTCCGCCATATGCATACTGGACGGAGACATCCTTTGTCACTCCTAATTCCTTCGCAGCATCATTAATTCCCTGAAGATATCCATATCCAAAACGCATAACCGCAGGGACTGCCTGCCCACCGAGAAATCCTAACTTATGATAACCGAGCTGCACCGCCGTATATCCCGCAAGATATCCCGGAACCGCTTCCTGATAGATCGCACAGTATGTGTTTTTCGTATTGTAATAATCTTCAACCTTATAAGCATCCGGATTTGCATAATAGTCGTTTCCAACTGCCGCAGCAATAATATCACCGGCACTCATATCAAGCGAAATGAACTTGATATCCGGATACTTAAATGTAACTTCATTCAATGTAGCCGCAAATACATATCCCGGCATGACAAGGACATTATATCCTTCTGCAACCGCTACATCTACCATCGCAATACGGGCATAATCCGTGTCCCCATCCGGTTTTTTGTAAGTAAAGTCGATATCATGTTCTTCACAATATGCCCTGCACGCTTCGTACGTTGTTTGATTGAATGACTGGTCCGTAATATCTCCCGCATCCGTGATCATGCAGACACGGTATTCCGAACTACCGGTGTTTTCCGTCTCTACTGATCCGTTTCTACATGCCGTAATAGAAACTGTCATCACGCATATGAGCAATGCAGCCAGTATTTTTCTCATTCTCTTCATGATCTTATCCTTTCTCTTTCTTTATTTTCCTTTTCTGCTTCTTCCAAAATCGCTTTTATTTTTGCCTGAAACAGATCAAATGCTACATCATTTCGACCACTATTTAACACAATATCCGCCATTGCGCGAGTAGGCCGGACAAACAGGTTATGCATCGGCTTCACTGTTGTCAGATATTGTTCCATAATATTGTCAAAATCCCTTCCCCGTTCTTCCATATCGCGGGAAATTCTTCGCAGAATACGTTCATCCGCATCCGCATCCACATATACTTTAATATCAAACAGGTCTCTTAACCTCTTATCCGCCAAAAGCAGGATTCCCTCTACAATGATAATCGGACTCGGATGAATACGCACAGTCTTTTCCGAACGGTTATGCTGCGTATAATCATAAATCGGACAATCGATGGGATATCCTTCTTTTAACTGCTTCAAATGTTCCAGCAATAATTCCGTTTCCAGAGAATCCGGATGATCGTAATTCACTTTCTTTCTCTCTTCAAACGGTATATTTTCCTGCCTGCGATAATAATTGTCATGATAAATTACCGTTACACTTTCTCCAAACTGACGTTTGAGCCGATTGGTAAATGTCGACTTCCCAGATCCGGTTCCCCCGGCAATCCCAATAATAACACTTTCCATATATGCATCTCCTCCTCTGTTAAAGTTCTATTAAAATTCTGCCCTTTTCACCGGCAATTGTGCCAGTATTACAGATCCAAAAATTAACATGCAGCCAAAGACTTCCTTCGCTGACAAAATCTCGCCGAGCAGAGCCCATCCCGCCAATACAGAAAAAACAGATTCGAGGCTCATCAACAATGATGCAATCGCAGGCTCTACTTCCTGCTGTCCGATGATCTGTAACGTATATCCAGCTCCCGATGATAAAATGCCTGCATACAAAACAGAGATCCATGCATCTGGGCTCCGAAGCAATGATTTCAGCGCAAGAAATCCCCCGATCGAAGCATGCATATCGATCAAAAACATCAAAACCGCAGAAACCGCACCACATACGAGAAACTGAATGCATGCCATCCTTACCCCATCCGTTCTTGCCGCAAAATGATCGATCACAAGAATATGAATTGCAAAAAAGCAGGCGCAAAGCATCAATAGGCCATCCGAAAACTGAATGGAAAGCGTCCCATTCATACACAGCAGGTATAATCCTATCATTGCAATCCCAATTCCGATCCAGACATTGATTCCACATCTTTTTCGTAAAAACAATCCGAAAATCGGAACAAGCAGGATATAGCATGATGTAAGAAATCCTGCTTTTCCGGCAGATGTTCCAAAATAAAGCCCCATTTGTTGAAAACTACTCGCCGCCGCAAGTACCACTCCACAGCAAATACCCCCAATGAGAAGTTCCCTTTTTTCCTTTTCATGTTTCATCTTCTGCTTCGTCAGACCGATACCATCCAGAAACCGTATGACCGGAATCAAAACGATCCCTGCCAGGATCGAACGGATGCAGTTAAAAGTATAGGGACCCAACGCATCGCCGCCGGTGCTCTGTGCTACAAATGCAGTTCCCCATATAAATGCAGTCAAGATCAAAAGCAGAGAATTGCGTCTTTTTTTATTCATGAAGTTTAAAATCCTAATATGTCATTGACCAAAATCACATGAATCCGGTCTTTATGCTTCGAATATCTCGTGATCAGAAACTGACAGCAGATCGTATCCGGTGATTTGCAGTCAAAGCATTTTCCTGTCTTACTGCAAGGTGTGGAAAGGCCAAATCTCTGTGCATTGATCGTTGCCGCTTCTCCTCTCGCGCGCTTCATGCCTGCATCCACATCGCTCGTCACTTTATTCATGCCGACAATATAAATCACCTTTCTTGGCCCATACGCCATTGCGGAAACACGGTTTGCATTGCCATCTATGTTGATCAGCACACCATCTTCCGTAATTGCATTCGTACTGCCAAGGAAAATGTCACTGTCATATGCTTTGATTTCGGCTTCCCTCTTCTCTTCCCGCGTCTTGCATCTGTCACGGTTGCAATAATCGTAATTGCCCTGTTCCAATGCATCTCCAAGCCCGATCTCATCCACAGACATCGAACCACCTCTTGCAATCGTACTTCCCTCCGGAATCAGACTCAACGCAATCTCCAATGCTTCCTCTTTCGTCTTGGCATAATATCCGGACATATTCCGTGATTCCAGCCCTTTGATGATTTCCGGTGCCAAAAGATCATTTCTGGTTACTCGATTTTCATTCATTTTATAAATCCTCCATTTTTATTTATTTCCAAAATACTGTTCTAAAACCCGTATACTTTCTTTTCTTAAAACTCCTGCCGTTATCTCCGGTTTCCAATTTGAATGTTCAAATGTGATCCGGCTGCAATTGCTGCCCTTTTTACGCAAAATCATTTCCAGATCGATATTGGAAGCTGCATATACCAGCCTTCCTAATTTTGTCCAGACCATAGCTCCACTGCACATAAAGCACGGTTCGCAACTGGAATACAGAGTATAATCCTGTAATTTTGTTATGCCTGTTTCCAGACAAAAATTTCGGATCAAGCCCAGTTCCGCATGATAGGTCGGATCCTGTCCAGAATGGATTTGATTCTCATTCGTACAGACAATCCTACCCTCTTTTACAAGCACTGCTCCAAATGGCTCATTTCCATGCTCCACCGCCAACTCTGCCAATCGAATCGCTTCTGACATAAATTGTTCATCTTTCGTCATACGTTGTCTTCCTTCTATTATAAAATCACAGACTCTCCATCTTCACATATCTTTGTAAGTTTTCCATCCTGAACAAGATATGCTTCTCCATAAAGGACCGCTCCATCCTTATCCTGCAAAATATAACTGCTGTCCGGCAATGCATAAAATCTCTGATGAAAACTGTCCTGATAGATGATATCTTCATACAACCGTTTGCCATCTAGAATATTATCCTTTACTTTTTGATAATGCGGTAAAATCTGATATTTTGTAAGCGCCAGCCCCGGGAAAAATCTGCGGTAATCCTGGTCAACGGACTCTCCCGCTTCCTCCGGCTGGGCATATACGGTTTCAGCACAATTCATAGAACCCGCACTGATGCCCATAACGATACCCTTATATTCTTTTAACAGCTCTCTAAGTCCGATTTTCTCAAAGAAATCCATCTGTGTCGGCACATGACCGCCGCCTAAAATAATCATATCACTTTCTTTCACTAAGTCTGAAATATGGTAGTCGTTTCTCGCATCGCAGACTCGTACATATTCCGGGATCATTCCATGGTAAAGAAATGCCCGATGAAAAGTATATACCATCTCATTATTCAATCCAAAATTACGCGGAGCCGCACTGATGATCAGGCATTTTGCATTTTGCTTCCAATATTTTTTTAAATTTATTACGAAATCATTCTTCTCAAAATAGCAGCATGGCAAATGCATGTGTGATGGAACATGATCATCACATGGGCTGCTTGTCAAAAATAATATCATTCTTTTTCCTCACTTCCTCATATGGTACCACTTCAAATACGGTCAGTTTTTGTCCCTCTACACGAAAATGAATATCTTTTCCATCAAACGCCATGCCATATTTCCGCTCCGGATCATCGTGATAGGAAGGACGCGGATCCTGCCGTAAAACTTTTATGACCGCATCTCTTTTTTCTTTTGGAAACTCTTCCAGCAATTCTCTCGGGAAAATGACATCCAGACGATTCCCGCGGATTTCATGGGCAAACCCTTCTGATGCATCCGTATGGCAATCCGCATAGGGAAGATATGGTTTAATATCGTAGATCGGCGTTCCATCCCGCAAATCCGCTCCACGCACATATAAGACCGGTCCGCGTTCAGTAAAAGTAATCTTCTCCAGCCTCACGGATGACAATCCGATCGGATTCGGGCGAAATGGCGATCTGGTCGCAAATACACCCATTCTCTGATTACCCCCAAGCCTTGGAGGTTTTACGGTCGCAGACCATCGATCCTTCTCTGCACCATCAAACTGCCACAGCAGCCATATATAGCTAAAGCCATCCAACCCACGGACCGCTTCCGGATTTCGATATTCTGGTTCAAATGTAATTTTCCCCTGTAATTCTTCCACAATTCCGCTCTGTCTCGGTATACCGAATTTTTCGGGAAAATCTGTCTCAATATGCGCAATGATCTTCATGTCATTTCCTCCATAATCAGCTTTATTTTACCATAGATTGGAAGCTTATAAAATGTTATTTTTACTTTATATAAAGGAAATACAAAAAAATAAGACTTCGTCACCACTCCAAAGTCTTATCTTTTATCATCATGATTCCCTTAGATACCATATCCTCTTTTTATCTACTCCAAGATAAATGGTATCCCCAACTGAAAAACCTCTGTCGGGCACCGGATTCTGGCACCGATAATAGAAGATGCGTTTTTTCATCCGGATAATCAAAACCGTTTCTTCTTTTTCCCGGAAAATCCGTTCAATTCTGCCCGTAATATCGGCATCCGCCTCTGAATCGGTCAGTTTAACCGCCTCCTGCGGAATTCCGACGTATGAATAAGATCCGCCATCGACAGAAAATACATTTTCGCATCCGGTCAGTTTTGCAGAAGCAGATGTCTTCGGATGCCGAAAAATATCTTCTTTTGCTCCAACTTCCTTCATCTGTCCCCGACTTAAAATGCCGACCTTTTCACACAAATGGTCAATCTCATCTTTATTATGCGTAACAAAAATTGCAGGCTTGTTCATCTGATCAAGCAGATCCAGAACCTGCAATTCCAAATTCCACTTCAGATTTTTATCAACGGCACTAAAAGGCTCATCAAATAACAACAATTCCGGTTTTGAAGCCATCATACGCGCAAGCGCGCATCGCTGCTTCTGTCCACCCGATAACATAAACGGATAATGGTTTTCTAATCCCTTCAAGTAAAACTGCTCGAGATAATCCTGTACCCGCTCTCCTTTCCTCAACACGATCCCAATGTTCTTTTCCACGGTCATATTCGGGAACAGAGCATAATCCTGAAACAAATATCCAACTTTCCGTTTTTGAGGAATCAGATTTATCCGTCTTTCAGAGTCAAATAAAATCCTGTTATTTAAAATAATTCTTCCGCGATCAGGAGTCTCAATTCCGGCAATGCATTTTAACGTCATGCTCTTTCCACATCCGCTTTCTCCGAGAAGTCCGAAGATTTCCCCGGCTTCCACTTCAAATGCTGTCTTTAAATGAAAATCCCCGATTCTTTTTTCAATATTTACGATCAGCGCCATGGTCAGCGTCCTCCTCCTTTTCGAACTAAAAGTTCTTGTCTGCCGTTCACGGCATTCATCGCAAGCATTGCTGCAAATGAAATCAGCATCAGAACCATAACCCATTGATAGGCAAGCGGACGATTCCCCGCCTGCATCGCCGTATAGACGGCAAGAGAAGCCGTCTGCGTCTTTCCCGGTATATTGCCCGCGATCATGATCGTTGCTCCGAATTCACCAAGCGCCCTGGAAAAACTCAGAATCGTCGCTCCGAGAATCCCCGGGAGGCAGTTTGGAAATACGATTTTCCAAAAGATCTTAAAACCAGACAATCCAAGCGTCCTTCCAGCATCGATCAAATTCGGATTCAGCTGTTCGAATGCGCTTCTTGTCGTCCGGTACATCAGCGGAAATGTCACAACGATCGAGGCAAGAACTGCCCCGCGCCATGAAAATACAAAGTCAAAATCGTATTTTGACAGAAACGCTCCGATCGCACTGCTTTTCCCAAAGAATACGAGTAGAAAAAAACCCGTAACCGTCGGCGGCAATACCATAGGAAGGGTAAAAACGGCGTCAAGAATCCCTTTTCCATGTATCATATTTGCAGTTTTCCATGCCGCATACATTCCGATAAAAAATGTGACCGCAGTGGACACGATGGCAATTTTTAATGATATGATAATCGGTGCAAAATCCATTTTTATCCTTCCCTTCCATTAGATTCTTTTATTCTGAATATACATATGTAAACTGATATTTTTCAAATGCCTGTTTTGCTTCATCCGTCTTTAAGAAATCCAAGAACTCCTGAGCGTCTTCTTTATTTTCTGTTGCCTTTACAATGCCGGCAGGATAAATCGCAGGATCGCAGCTTCCTTCCGGAGCTTCACATACAACTTCCACATCTTCCTCAATTGCGGCATCTGTTGCATATACAATACCACAGTCTGCATTTTCAGTAGCTACCCAGTCAAGCACCTGACGTACATCTTTTCCGAGATTTGCTTTATCCTTGATATCATCCCATAACTTCAGGTTTTCATAGATCGTCTGTGTATACTGACCGACAGGCACGCTGTCCGGATTGCCGATTGCAACCATCTCCACCTTATCCGTTGCTATATCTTCAAAAGATTTGATATCGAGATCGGAATCTTTGTGTTTAATTAGTACAACTTTATTCTCTAGCAGATCCACAATACTGTCATTATCCATCAGATCTTCGTCTTTTAATGCATTCATCTGCTTCTGAGCTGCCGAGATAAAGACATCCGCAGGAGCCCCCTCTTCAATCTGCGTCTGAAGATCACCCGAAGATGCAAAGGAGAAATTCAGTTTTACATCCGGATGTTCCTTCTCATAGGACTCTGCGAGTTCATTTAACACATCCGTCATACTCGCTGCTGCCAGAATATACAATTCCGTCTTTTTATTATCATCGTTGCCGCTTTTCTCCGTGTCACTGCTGCCTCCGCATGCGGTTAATCCAAAGACTATCATTGCCGTACAGATCAAAGCCATGATTCGTTTCATTTTTTTCATTCCTCTTTCCTCCTAAAAATGCAAATAATTACTTTTCTTCTGAAATAATCGAAAATTTATCTCCCTTTTTTATCACACCTCCTTTCAAAACCCTGCAAAATACGCCTTCCCGAGGCATAATAC
This sequence comes from Lachnospiraceae bacterium, assembly GCA_030531165.1. Taxonomy (GTDB): domain Bacteria; phylum Bacillota; class Clostridia; order Lachnospirales; family Lachnospiraceae; genus Fimousia. The sequence continues at coordinate 61,954 of JAUNOI010000003.1, read as the reverse complement.
AGTCTCCCATCTGGCGCCTGATCTGGCATCCATGATGGCATTCTTTTCCAATCTGCGTCAATTCAAGCACAACATCGTTGCATTTGAATTTTGTTCCTATTTGAAATGATTTAAAATCAAACCCGGAGACTACGAGGTTCTCCCCGAATGCTCCAAAAGAAATATTGGCTCCCTTTGCGCGAAATTCTTCTATTCTTTCAAGGGACAACAAGCTGACCTGCCTATGCCATTTTCCCGCATGTGCATCCCTTTCTAATCCAAAATCCTCAAGAACCGTTACTTCCGGAATTTCGTATTTTTGTGTTCCCTTTTTTTCACTGATGCATATCGCATGAACCGTACCCATTTGTTCTCCTTTCCACAACTCCTCAATCCAATCTGCCAGTTTTTCCGCATCCATCGGTTCCTCCTCCGGATAATTACACATATATTTAGGATAAGAACTGTTCTTTAATCCTTCGATCAAGATAATATCCGCTTCCGGGAAACATTGTGCCAGGATTGTTTCATCGATTCTTTTACATTCTTTCGTCACCATCATCCGGTTCTTAGAAAAAACTGCCGTTCCATAAGCCCCCGCTTTTTGATGTCTCCAGCTGTCCGTTCCTGGAACATCACTTTCAAAATCGTGTCCGTCGTGTTTGATGACCGCAACTTGATAACCGCGTTCCCTGAGCACCGGAATTAACTTCGTAATCAACGTTGTCTTTCCGCTGTTTTTATAACCGCTGATGCAATAAAAAAATGGTTTTTTTACTACAGAAGATGTATCCATACAGAATCTCCTTTCATGACACCATCTTTATCCTCTGGAACTTCCACAAGACAGTTACAGCCGATCATTGAAGAGAATACCCCCGATACGTGCTTCCCTGCCGGCAGCCATACATTGCCGTCCTCATGATATGCCCTTAAAAACCTTCTTACGCCGCCCTTTTTCGGAAAACCCGTCTGCATGACAGCTTTTTTCTTGTCCATATTCCATCTTGGATTGCCGCTCAGCTTCCCAATGACACCTCGCACCAAAAGCTCAAAATTGGCCGCAGCTCCAAATGGGTTCCCGGAAAGACAGATGATCAGCGTATTCTCAAATACCATAGACAGAGTAGGTGCTCCGGGTTTTAAGTCCACACGCCAGAAAAGTTTTTCTGCACCCAGCAACTCCGCAACCTCATGCATAATGTCCTTTTCGCCAACGGATACGCCGCCTGTTGTTATGATCAGGTCTGCTTGATCCACGAATGACTTGATCGTCTCAGCCATATGCGGCGCGGAATCTTTGCTATGAACAGAGGCATACGGACGAATTCCTATCTCCGCCAATCTGCCGTATAAAAGATGCAGGTTCGAATCGTATATTTTTCCGGATTTTAGCGGTTCTCCAGGCTGCACTACCTCATCACCTGTGGATATCACTGCAATATTCGGTAAACGATATACTTCCGCCTCCTTCATACCGAGACTTGCAAGTATTGCAATCGAGATACCATCTAATACAGTCCCTTTTTTTAATAAAATATCTCCTTTTTTGTAATCCTCTCCCTGACAGCAGTAATTCTGATACGGCTTGGACTCCGCATAAATGCGGACTTCATCCTCTCCATAGTCCGTCCACTCCTGCCGAATGACGGTGTCAGCTCCATCAGGAATTGGGGCTCCGGTCATAATGCGGACAGCCTCTCCTCTTTCTATAATTCCTTCAAATACCTCTCCCGCATATATTTTTCCAATGACACGGAATGTTCCGGGATATTCCTTTGTCAGCCCCTTTGTGTCGCTCCCCCTGACCGCATATCCATCTAACGGAGATCTTGGAAACGGCGGCTGGTCGACTTTCGCGACAGCATCAGCTGCCAAAACGCGTCCGATCGCATTCGACAAAACCACTTTTTCTGTTTCTTCTATAAAGTGTACTGTATTCTTTAATACTTCCTGAGCTTCTTCAAGCTGAACCATAGCTACACCCCTTTACCAAATCCGCAGTTTGGATAATGACAGACGTCGCATCCAAGGCAATATCCCCCATGTCCCATAACTGCAAGATCCATCTTCGTAATTTTTACATCTGCCAGTATCCGGGGCAGTACGAGATCAAAAATCGTCGCTTTCGCATACATGACACATCCCGGCAATCCCATGATCGGCGTACCATCTTCAAAATACCCGAGCAAGAACATGGCTCCCGGAAGTACCGGTGCACCATAGGATATAATTTCGGCACCGCTGTTTCGGATCGCACTCGGCGTGCGGTCATCCGGATCGACACTCATGCCGCCGGTACATAAGATCATTTGCGCTCCCTGCTCTTTTAAATAGGAAATAGCACTTGTAATCTGTTCCGGATCATCCCCACAAATCTTGTGTCCGATTACTTCAACTCCAAACTGTTCCATTTTATCGCGGATGACCGGTGTAAACGTATCTTTGATCCTACCGTAATACACTTCATTCCCCGTTGTTACAATTCCAACCGTCTTTCTGACGAATGGAAGAATCCTGATAATAGGATTCTCTTTATCGGCAATCTGTGCAACTGCCTTCATCTTTTCTCTTTCAATGACAAGCGGAATAATTCGCGTCCCCGCCAGTTTATCACCTTTTTTGACATAAGTATTTGTATGTCTTGTCGCAATCATCATATGTTCAAGCGAATTGATCTTCGTCAGGCGTTCCACATCAATCTGAAGCAGTCCGTCCATCGACGCTTTCAATTCAATCTTTCCCTCTTTCGGCTTTGACCGTTCCATTCCGCTTCCTTCACACGCATCGGCTAAGATCACCGCAGCTTCATCTTCATGATACATCTTTTCGTCCTTTTCCCAGACATACAGATGGTCTTTCCCAATTGACAACAAAACCGGTATATCCTTTTCCTCTACAATATGTCCTTTTCGAAAAGCAGTATCCTTGATCTTATCCTTAATGATGATCGTAATATCATGGCAGATCACATGTCCGACCGCCTCTTCTGTCTTAATTAATTTCACTTTCTTTTCCTCCTCTATCGATATATGGAAAAAGGCTGTATTTCCTTTGAAATACAGCCTTACATACTTTTTGGTATCACAAAAATACCGTGAGTTATCCCACCGTTTTGTAAGCTCCTTTTCAAAAGGGAAGGCCTGTCTGTTTCCATTCAGACCCCGGCCGGTCCTTTTGCAGCCTGACAAACGGTGCTCTGTCTGCCAAGTCACAAAAGCCGACGGCTCATAATCATAGGCAATGCCCTTAGATTACTTCGCTCGGAGTAATTGATTCTATTTGATTTTTATTTTCTTGCGCAGTTAACGGCGGCTCCAATCAGAATGTCCACGCCGTGTTCCAATTCCGGAAAGATATATTCGAGACATTCCCGAACAGCTTTCGGACTACCAGGAAGATTGATGATCAGTGTCTTCCTGCGGATTCCTGCTGCTGCACGGCTTAACATCGCCCGCTTTGTAAACTGCATGCTATATGCACGCATCGCTTCCGGAATTCCCGGAACCATTCGCTCCGATACCGCTAAAGTTGCCTCCGGCATACAGTCACGCGTAGAAAATCCGGTTCCTCCAGTCGTTAAGATCAGATCCGCAATATTCTGGTCACAAATTTTCTTTAGTTCTTCTTCTAAGATCTGCTGCGTATCGGGCAGCAGATTCGTATATACGATTTCTGCACCAAAAGACCGTGCAATCTCCTGTACACATGGTCCGCTCAGATCCTCTCTCTTCCCTTCATAACCGGAATCACTCGATGTAATGACCGCAACTCTCATCTTATCCTCCAATCTGCGACATGCCGGTCGTCTCAATGCTTTGTTCTTCAAAATGATGTTCCCTCGGTTTTCGATAAACTGCCTGTTCTATGATCTTACCAAGCCTTTCGGGATGATTTCCCCTCAAAACTGCTTTCAGATCCACGCTTTCTTTTGACTGCAGGCATAATCGCAGTCTGCCGTCCGCGGTCAGTCTGACACGATTACATTCGGAACAAAACTTGTGGCTGACTGCACTGATAAAACCAATCTTCCCCGAAAATCCTTCGAACCGATAATAAACACTTGGTCCGTAACCCATCGGTCTTTCGGAAAGAACAGCAGTGCCATATGCGCGTTCCAAAACCTCTTTTACAAGGTCCTGTCGTGTCACCTCTTTATTAGGTTCCGGGCCAATCGGCATATGTTCGATAAACCGGACATGGATCGGAAGATCTTTCGCAAGTTCCGCAACCGAAATCGCATTTTCCTCCCAGTCTTCTCCGCTTAATACACAATTCACTTTTAAGGTAATCTGTGGATAGCGAAGTACCGCTTTCAGCCCTGCCAATACCTGGTTCAGATTGCCGCCGCGGGTGATACGCGCGTATATTTTTGCATCCAATGTATCCAGGCTGACATTGATTCCGTCAATTCCGGCATCCGCCAGATCCTGAATCATGGCTTCGAGCAATATACCGTTCGTCGTCAAGGTCACCGTCTCGATTCCCGAAATCGCTTTTAACTGCCGGATCAGCCCTGCCGCTCCACGCCGCACGAGAGGTTCTCCGCCGGTGATCTTCAGATGCTTGAATCCTTTCTGCGCCATCGCACGGCAAATCGTGATAATTTCTTCATATCGCAGGATCTGATCGTGTCCGATACAGACAATCCCTTCTTCGGGCATACAGTATGTGCATCTTAAATTGCAGCGATCCGTAATTGAAATCCGCAGATAGTCAATCTTTCGTCCATACTGATCTTTCATAATGACCTGCCTTCATCTCTTATATAATTACCGCTTTTCCCGCCTGATTTGGATTCCAGATGAATATCCGTAATCTCCATCGCCTTATCGATCGCCTTGCACATATCGTAGATCGTCAAAAGCGAGATGGAAACTCCAGTCAATGCTTCCATCTCTACACCGGTCTTTCCTTCCAATCGAACAGTACAGAGCGAGATGATCTCACACGCTTCCTCGTGCACATCAAAATCAACGGAACACTTCTGAATCAGAAGCGTATGACACATGGGAATCAGATTCGGCGTCTGCTTCACCGCCATAATGCCTGCTACCCGCGCAACTCCAAGTACATCCCCCTTTTTCGATGTTCCATGAATAACAGCATCGATGACCGCAGGACTCACTTTGATCTTCCCTGAAGCAACTGCGGTCCGCTTTGTAATTTTCTTCTCCGTCACATCTACCATAACGGCGTTTCCATTTCCATCAAAATGATTCAGTTTCTGTTCCATGCTTCTGCCTCACAATATGTTTTAATTGTTCATATTCCCTTGGTGTATTGATGTTCTTCACCGTTTTTTCCTGCTCTAATTCTACCACAGATACATCCGTTTCGGTAAATAAATTCATCACCTTATAATTTTTTTCAGCAACCATCCGTCCGATCAGCAGCAGGACCGATTTCGGATAGATCCCAAACAGCGGATGAATCCTTCCTCCTGCCTTTACGACCGTAACTTTCCCAGGATGCTGCCAATAATACCTGCACACCAGCTTCACTGTAGCCTGGTCTATCAAAGGCATATCACATGCAGTGACAAACAGCGCATCCTCCGGACACCGAAGCAGCCCGGAGTAAATGCCCCCAAGTGGACCGATCGCAGGATAGATATCTTGTACCATTGGAATTTTGAGCGCTTTATAGGGTTCTTCTGCCTCAACGGACAGATAAGTCTTAGGAAGGATTTGAAATGCCTGAAAAATATGTGCATAAAATGGCATTTCATCATAGGTCAAAAAAAGTTTTTTCTCTCCATTCATTCGTGTATTTTTCCCGCCAGTCAATATATATCCTGCTATCATCCAATTATTTCCTTTCAGTTTTTAACGCCATGATCAGGAAATTCAATAAAACAAATCCAATAATCATCGTCGTCAGATAAATCTGAATTCCTCCAAGCTGTGCCGTCATAGCAGCGAAAGAATCTTTTCCTACCGCTGCCAAATATCCACTCATCTTATTCGTCGCTACAATTCCGATTGCCATCGGGAACGTCATACCCGCAAATCCCGGTGCAAAAGGAAAAGAAAAGAATTTTGGCAGTTTGATGATAATAAATGCCAGCGATACCAGCACACAGGCATATAAAATATACAGCAATGTCTGATTTGGATCCGGAATCACATTCAAATAGCTGACCACACACAAACTACATGGCGCGAGTACAACCGCCATCGTATGATATACCGGTGGTTTTACTTCCACCGTGATCAGTCTCCAGATCATAATTGGGATAATGATAAAGTAAATAATGATTCCATAGTAGACCACATATTTTAAAACACTTCCCGCATTCATCGCACCACCCACGACACAACTTACCATAATTCCATTATACGTCACAAACCAGCTCGGTACAAAGGTATTGATGTTTCTTTCTCTAAAAACATTGCGGAATGTAAAGATAAGAATATGTACCGCATGGACTGCCAGTCCGATACTCCATAATGCTTTTCCAAATCCCGGCGCATAATCAAAATAATAACTTCCGAGAATCATCGTCACCATCGTAAAGCCCGCATACAAACTACATGGTACAACGGTTTTATATTCGCTCAGACAGGTTTTCGGATATCGGACCAGTTTCACGATATATAACAATAATACGATCGTTGCTGCCCACATCGTCAGATGTCTGATCCATGTATAACCCATGCCTGAATAAACGTTGCTGAGCGTTAACGCTCCTACAAATGTAGGAAGCACCGGAACCGGTATTCTTTCCAGTCTTTCCATATTTTGTCCTCCTAAATTTCTTTCTAATTTTCTTCATAGAAGAATTCAAAATTATCCTTCATATGAAAGAAATCTGAATAATCGATATCGAAGATCGGTTTCTTTACTTTCGTAATGTCGATCTGACGCGCAATCAGCTGCTGCAGTACACCCCCGTATGCCAAATCTCCTTGCAGAAGCGCACCTGTGATCTTTCCGCCTTTATGAACAATCTTCTTGTAAAAGTCTTTTGTCTCTTTGATCTCTACCGTATAGGAATCATCTTCCGGATGAACATCGCCGAGAGACATGCTATGAATGCCCAGGAAACTCATCGTCGATTTGCTTGCAAAAAAATCCGTCATCTTTCTCGGTATGCCTGCCATATTGCTTGCTGCAACTATGCCTTCTTTTACCGCAACCGGCCAGATCGGACTCGTCCCCGATACATCACCGGCACCATAAACATTGTCATCGCTCGTTTTTCCGGTTTCGTCATAAACAAGGCCAAAACGGCTCACTTCGATTCCCGATCCCTCCAGAAATTCAATATTTGCACGGACGCCCGCTGTTAGAACCATATAATCACACGGCAGATGTGTTCCATCAGTCAAAATCACTTCTATAATCATCTGATCATCATTTAAAATCACTTCGGAAACGCCGACACCATAATACTGATCGATGCCTCTTTCGTAAAATGCGTCAATATATGTCTGTGCCGCACGTTTATCCAGCTGCTTGTTCAGCAGCCATCCTGCCATATCGACGAGCGTTACTTTGACACCCATTTCAAGAAATCCGGTCGCGCAATCGATTCCGACGAGACCCGAACCCATAACAATGATATGCTTACCTGTCTTTCCAACTTCTTTTAATACCTCGATATCATCAATATTACGGAAACCAATTGCATTTTTTGCCTCTTTCAGACCTTTTATCGGCGGAATAAAGCTATGGGAACCGGTTGCGATCAGCAATTTGTCGTAAGAGATGGTCTCTCCATCTTCTAAAATTACGACCTTTTCATCCGCCTTTAGTCCGGTACAGGCCTTTCCTTTGATCCAGTTTACATTATAAAGTTCAGCAAAATTCTCCTCAACAAAGCTGATTCCTTTTTTATCCCTTTCCCCGCATAAATACTTATGCAGAATGCAGCGGGAATAGATATCTTCATCCTTAGAAATCAGTATAATCTCACACGCTTTATCTAATTTTCGTAATTCCCTGACGCCATTTACTCCTGCTGCTGAAGAGCCTAATACAACATATCTCATCTTATACCTCCTCAACCGTAATCGCATTCATCGGACATTTCTCCACGCACATCGGATTTCCGGTTCCATCCTCACTGCGGTGAACACACATATTACATTTCATGATTTCTTCATGCTTAATGCTGTCGTATTTTAAAATGCCGTATGGACAGGACATAATACACATATAGCAGCTTGCACAATGATCTTTATCATATTCGACATATCCGGTTTCCGGATTTTTCTTCATCGCTCCGGTCATGCACGTATACGTACATTCCGGACGTTCACAGTGCCGGCAGAAGATCGGTGCCGGTTTCGTCTCACTGTCGATGACTACGCGGTTTCTCGCATCTCCGCTTTCGGTTTCATGGCTGACGATACATGCGGTAACGCAGGTCAGACACCCGATGCAGCGGCTGCGGTCTATTTTAATTCGATACATAAGAGCCTCCTAACATTTTTCAAAGCGGACGGTTGCACCCTTATAATTCGGTTCCTTAGAATAAGGATCGTAATTCGAAGGCGTCAGCTTGTTGCATTCTATATAGTGAATCGGAGCATACAGCTGGTCATATGGCACCTGATCCGTCGTCTTTACGGCAAATACTGCATTTTGTCCATTAATGGAATATACCTTAATTTCATCCATCCAGTGAATATCATGTTCCTTGGCAAGTTTTTCATTCATATACAGATATGCCTTCTTAGCCGATACATCTTCGACGAATTTGACCTCTTTCGTACGACTCTGGGTATGCCACTGTCCAACGGAACCTCGTCCCGTATTGAAAACATATGGGAATTCTTCCGTCTGCGGATATGGATTTTCCGATACCTCTTCAAACATGAACTGTGCTTTTTTGGAAGGCGTAAAGAACTGTCCGTCACCGTATAATCTCCGCTGTTCTTCCTTATTTTCTTCTTCTTTTCCTTCCGGATACGGCCACTGGATTCCGTGGGACTCTTCTAAGGCTTTCCATGTAATACCCGTAAAATCACAAGGCATATTTCTCGAACATTCCCGCATCAGGTTAAAGCAGTCTTTCGGCGTCTCCCATCCTTTTAGGGCGTCTCCCATACCGAGTGCTTTTCCAACACCTAAGACAGCTTCGTAATCGGAAATCTCATTTTCCTCTCTCTTTAATACCGGCCGTATTGCGGAAAGACGTCTTTCCAGATTCACATACGTACCCTCTTTTTTTATTCCCGGAACAACAGGGAAATATACGGTGCAATCTTCGGCGCTTTCAATCGTATCGTAAATATCCTGAACGACAAATAATTCCAGCTTCTTTGCAGCACTTGCAAATGTCTCGTTATTCGTCCAGCTGTGCCTTGGATTTGTGCATAAAATCCAAAGTCCTTTGATCTTTCCTTCATTGATGCCTTCGATGATCTGATTGTACGTTGCGGTCGGTTTCTTTGCCAGCATCTCATCCGGAATACCGAGTACTTCGGAGATCCGTTTTCTTCTTGCAGGATTCGTAAAATCCCCGCCGCCGAAAAATACAGCTGTATTACTGAACGCACGGGAACCCATCGCATTGCATTGTCCGGTAATTGAATTAGCCCCGGTTCCTGGTTTACCGATGTTACCTGTCATCAATGCAATATTAATGATCGCCTGCGCAGTACGGACCGCTTCATATCCCTGATTGACGCCCATGGTCCACCAGAACGAAACCCTTTTTCCGCTATGGATCATCTCAACAAACTCTAAGATCTGTTCCTCAGTCAATCCAGTTCCTCTGGCACCGCGTTCCAGTGTATAGGATTTCACAAATTCCTTAAATTCGTCAAACCGTTCCGTATGTTCTTCGATGAATTTATGATCCAGATAATTTTTTTCAATCAACAAATTCGCCACCGTATAGAGCAATAACAAATCCGTTCTCGGTTTTAATTCGTAATGATAATCCGCATTCATCGCCGTTTCCGATTTTCTCGGGTCGATCACGATGATCTTATGGCCCGGCACTTGATTCTGACGGACTCTGCCCCATACGATTGGATGTGCAACAACAGGATTCGCTCCGATAAATACAAGTGTATCGGATAACTCCAGGTCATTTAGCGTATATCCCGGTGCATCAAATCCATAGCTCTGTTTATGCGCCACAACAGCAGTCGCCATGCAAAGGCGCGTATTGCCGTCTACGTTTGTCTGTAAATAATTCCGCATCACATGTCCGAAAATCGCAAATTCTTCCAATGTCAGCTGCCCCGTACTAATACCCGCAACACTTTCCGTTCCATACTGATCCTGAATCCGCTTTAATTCCGAAGCCACATGAGTAAATGCCTCGTCCCACGGTACTTCTTTAAAACTGCCATCTTTTTGTCGAATTTTCGGAAGCGCATTCGGTTTTACCGTCGTCTGCTGTTTGCTTAGGGACAATCCTTTAATACAACTAAATCCGTCATTGACCGGATATCCCTTTGTCGGGACCGTCTTCACGATCTTATTATCTTCCACATAAAAATCCAGGTTACAGTCGATGGCACAATAATTACAGGTCGATTGTATTTTCTTCATCCTCTTCTCCCTTCATTATCGTTTGAAATGAATGCCATTCCAATATACGCATTCTTTCATAATCGTTTCAGGCATCAAGTCTACACCGTCCAATGCCCATTTTTTATATTCTTCAAATCCAACACGGTCAATAATATATCCAATGTGTTCTTTTCTTGCGGGCGCATCCGGAGAAATATATTCCTCCACGAATTTGTACGTATTCTTGATGATCTTAATAATATTATCCGCATCTGCCCAGACAAGGAAATCCTCTCCGAGACGCGGATTTTTCTTACCGGTTCTTCCCATGATCGCAAGTTTATAGTATTTCTTTTTGCTTCTCGTCAACGCTCTTGTCGGGCATTTTGTTACGCAAACGCCACATCCGATGCATTTCTCCTCATCTCGTACGATCTTATAATTTTCTAATCTTAATGCATCTACAGACAATTGCTTACAGCCTTTGATACATGCCTGGCATGCGACGCAGCGACTCGGATCATACTGCGGCATTGTCATACCGATAATGCCGAAATCGTGCATTCTCGCCTTCGCGCAGTCATTCGAACATCCAGTACATGCGATCTTAAAATGCAGGTCGTTGGGAAATACTTCTTTCTCAATCCGTTTTGCAAGCTCCGCAGTATTATAATTTGCAAAAGGACAGACATTATTCCCGATACATGCGCTGATATTTCTCGTTCCGGAAGCCGGATAACCCGTATCAGGATCTTTCTGGTTAATTTCCAGCAATTCGATGATCGGCTGTAATTTTTTATTGATCGCATCCATATCTTCATAGCGGATGCCTTCAATCTCAAATCCCTGACGGGTTGTCAGATGGACATAACCATTTCCGTATTCCTGCGCAATTTCCTGCACCATTCCGAGTACTTCTGCATTCAGATATCCACCCGGCACACGAATACGAGAAGCTCCGATCCCACGGACTTTTGATACGCGGAATGCATTTTTCTTTAATTTTTTTGTATTAATATCTAATCCCATACTGACACCTCCTAATCAATCAGTTCTTTGCCGTCTACATAGTTAAATACAGGTCCATCCAGGCAGATATAGGTAGAACCGATCTTGCAGTGACCGCATTTTCCAAGTCCACAGCACATCTTTCTTTCATGTGAGATCCAGATATTCTCATCCGGTACTCCTAATTTCTGGATTTCCATAATCGTAAATTTGATCATGATCGGAGGTCCGACACAGATAAATGCTGTATTTTCAATATTTTCAAACTTCAGATCCGGGATATATTTCGTTACCATACCAACTGGTCCTTCATATCCTTCCGGGGCTCCGTCAACCGTTTTGATCACGTTGATCTTCTCATTCCATTCTTTAAAATCCGCTTTAAACAGAACATCCTTCGGAGATTTGAAACCGGCAATCAGAGTCGTACTGACCGTTTCGTCTGCATGATCCGCAAAATAATTCACAACGCCTCGTACCGGCGAAAGTCCGGTTCCACCTGCGATGATCACGACTTCTTTACCTTTATAATGATTCACATCAAATCCATTTCCATACGGTCCCCGGATAAAGAATGAGTCCCCCACATAATTTTCAAAAATTTCATTCGTTACTTTTCCAACACGACGAATCGTAAAATCAACCGTGCCATCATCAATTCCGCTGACCGAAATCGGAGCTTCACCATATTTCGGAATCGACACTTCAAAAAACTGCCCCGGTTTTACATCACCTTCATATTCCATCGTGAAGGTATATTCCAAATCGGTATGTTTTACTACTTTTTTAATAGTTGACAATTGAGGAATGTATTCATTTTTCATTATTCATTCTCCTCCTTTGCTAATCGATTGATCAAATTCGAATAAGAAATGTATTCCGGACAGATATCGTCGCATCGTCCGCATCCAACGCACATCGGATATCCAAAACGCTTTTCGTAATCATAGATCTTATGCATCACTTTAAATCGAACACGATCACCTTTTGTCTTGCGGAATCCGATACCTCCGGCGATTTCATCGTATCCATCTACCTGACAGGAAGCCCAGACTCTTCTTCTTTCTCCAACTTTCGCATTATCCTTATAAAAAATGTCCTGCATCGTAAAACAGGTACAGGTCGGACACGCAAAATTGCATCGCCCGCATGTAATACAGCGGTCTCCATATTCCTGCCAGATTTCCTTTGTAAAACTTTCATTCGAAAGTTTCTTTGGCAGTGTGACTTTTTCGATATTTTCCGTTACATAATCAGGGATTATTTCAGCATCTGTTCCGCCTTCGGCAAACCCCTGTAGCTCTTCACATCGAATATCGGCATACACCTGATCGCCATCTAACTTGATATAGGCATCATAATTATCAGACCAATTCGTTCCCATGCTGACACAGAAACCAGATTTACAACTCGTCTCACAACCCATTAAGATGAATTTTGCACGTTCTCTAACTCTCGCATAGTAGAAATCTTCAAATCCATTTTTTAAATAAATATCATCGAGTCTTTTAACTGCATGAAGATCACACGAACGCAGGAAGATCAGAAGATCCTTTTCCGGCCCTTTCGGTACAGTTGTCTGATCTTCCGTAAAATAGAATAAAGTTTCGTTAATTGCCAGTAACATCTCCTTAAAAGAATAATCGGACTTTTTGTCCCATACAATATCGTCCAGAGAGGAAACTTTTCCGTACCGGATCACATCCATATCAGAAAAACACCCCTCCCCTTCCATCAGCATTGGAGCATACACATCATATTGTTTCGTCCACTGCTCAAACTTTTGCGCCGCTTCCGCTTTTGATAATTGAACTCCCATAAATAACTCCTTCCCTGACAGCAATCTGCCATCTACTATTTCCATGTTGATAATATTATATCAATCTCATAAAAAAAATTCTGTGACATAGGTCACAGAATCATTTCTTACATCTATTAAATTTTTTATATTTTTACTATTGATCAATAAATATTTTCTATCATATAGAAACCTTCTCTATTCGGGCTGTTCTATGATAAAATCTCTCCAGTCTTATAAAAATGGGACATTCTTTCTGGATTTACGATCGTAATTCTCCGTTTTTTCATTGAAATCAATCCATAATCCGTCAAAACTTTACACGTCTTCGATGTCGTCTCTCTCGGCGCACCAAGCATATCTGCAAGGAATGTAATCGTCATATTCATGTCAATCTCAATCCCTTCCACTCTCTCAATTCCAAAATCCCGCGCCAGTTTCCACAGTTTTGCCGCCATCTTCCGTTCCATATAGATACTTCCAACGGTATTCTTCAACTGATGTCCGAGGCGCCACATCTTCCGCTCCTGCGCATCCAATACCGCCTTTGTCAATAAGAAGTCATCTTTCATGCATCGAATAAATACCTCAGACGAAACTGCAAACACCGTACTTTTTTCAATTGTCTCACAATAAAAGGAAGCGTCACGATTATGAAACACATGCTCATTCAACAATGCGCCTCTCCCAAATACGAATAAAATCTTTCTTTTACCTAAATGCGTCAGATTATAGATGATGGATTTTCCGGAAATCTGCACATAAATATTCGGAATGGATTCTTTGGCACGCAAGATCATCTGATTCTTCTTGTAGTTTTCCAATCTGCCTTCCTTCCATAAAATATCAAGCGATTCCTCTCCAACGCCTTTAAAACAATCCAACTGATACAATAAATTTTCTTTTTTCATCTTCTCTGTTAAACCTGTTTATCCGTCTGCTTTCTTTTAATAGAATCCGTATAAATATTATGATTCCTCATAGAATCATAAATCATACTTTTCAAATACGTATAAAAGAAAATATCATTTGCCTTTTCAATCCACAACGCCCACTCTTCTGAATTTCCAAGCTCTGCTTCCATCATATAAAAATATCCGGAAAAATAAAACAGATTCATCTTCGCTGCAAATGCTGCCATCCGTTCTTTTTCATCCTGTGTCAGATTACTTTTATGTTCCAGCTCTCCTAACACCTGCTTTTTAAAATTATTCTGATAGAATTTGCGAAAATGCTCTCTCTCGTGAATATCCATGCTAATCTGCTGCGTCTGGTAATACGCTTTGTTCCCATGATCGATCTGTAACATACCGTACTGATGCGGATATGTTGCCGGTGAAGATGTCGCAATATCCATAATTCCCGACTGAAACTTCATATGCTGCATATGCATATGGCCGCTCAAATACAATACGGTCTGATACTTTCTCAAAAGATCACCGACTTCATTATGATTGCGCATCGTAAACCCATATTTGAATACCTTATTGTGATAAGCAAGATTATAATGTCCTGCAACAATCGGAAATGCCTCCACTTCTCTCGCTTTCTTCAGCATCTCCTCCAGCCATATAAGTGATGCTTCTGATAACTCCCCGTAACGCTGCGGAATTCCATTGATTCTGCAGCAGTTATCCAGACAGAACAGCCAATTTTGATCCGATAGTTTCACAACATAACTCAAACTATTTGGATCTCTTGAAACAGCCTGTCCATATCCAAAATCTTCATAAATCGCGGCAAATTCATGCTCTGTAACCGTCGGAACCGAAAATTCCTCTTCTCCAAAATATCCTTTTGCATCAATCCTCCCGATATCATGATTGCCCGGCAGCACATAAACAGATATCCCGTCATCTTTCACAATCCGAAGTTGCTCTACCATCTCCTCATGGCTCGCACGCTCACCGTTCAGCGTTAGATCGCCAGCAATCAGTACCGCATCCGGATGCGCCTTTCGAATCTCAGAAAACATCTGGCGGATCAACTTCGTTCCATTCTTCGTCTGTTTCCCATCTCCGTTATGATACATCTGGAGAAATGCCTCTCCAAGATCATGTAGGCTCTGTGCCAGTAAATGCAGATCTGCAGTAACCGCTATTTTAGTGGAATTTTGTCTTCTATCTTCACTCATGACAGAACTTCCTTTCCTTTTCTCTTGCCACCCTCTCGTTTATCATTATCTTAACATATTTCCGAAAATTCTTCTACGCATTTCCCCGATATCTTTTCTTTCATACAAATGATGTCATTGCAGATGTACAAAAAAAGGATTAAAATGTCTTCAGAAAAGTTTTAGAGGAGTATTTTACCATGAATTCAGAAAATAAAAATCTGCTGAAAAAATTATTTGGCTTAGTTCTTCCAATGGCACTGCAGAATTTTATGACTTCGCTTGTTAGTGCCTCCGACGCACTCATGCTCGGCCTACTCAATCAAAATTCTTTATCAGCAGTTTCCCTTGCAGGCCAAATACAATTCGTTCTGAGCCTCTTTTTAGGTGCTTTTTCGATTGGAGAGACTGTTCTCGCCGCTCAATATTGGGGAAAAGGCGAAAAGCAGCGCGTCGAAGAAATTTTAGGCATTGTGCTTCGTTTCTCCATCTCGTTCTCTTTAATTTTTTCACTGGCTTCCCTGTTAAAACCAGATCTGCTGATGAAAATTTTTACAAATGATACGACTCTGATTCGTCTTGGTATTTCTTATCTGCGTATCATTGCCCTTTCTTACTTTTTTATGGGGATTTCACAGATATATCTATGCATTATGAAAAATACAAATCGTGCTGTCTTAAGCACACTTTACGGTTCCATTGCTGTCATTTTAAATATCCTTATAAATGCCTTTTTAATCTTTGGCCTGTTCGGTTTCCCAGAACTCGGAATTGTGGGAGCTGCAATTGCCACAACAATTTCCCGCGGAGTCGAACTATGTCTGATCATATTTGAAAATATCCGCCAGTCGGACATTCGAATCCGTCCAAAGAACATCCTGCATCCGCTCCCATGGCTTCAGAAGGATTATATCCATTATACATGGCCTTCTCTTGCCAATCAGGTTATATGGGGCTGCGGTTTTACAATGTTCTCTGTTATTATGGGACACCTCGGAACTGATGCAGTTGCTGCTAATTCGATTGCCCAGATTGCCAAAAATATGTCTGCCTGCCTCTGTCTCGGAATCGGTGTTGGCACAGGTATTTTAATTGGCAATGAACTCGGAAAAGGGCATTTAGAAAAAGCTAAAACATTAGGAAACAAATTATGCATTGTTTCCTTAGTAGCAGGAACTGCTTCCTGCCTGCTTTTATTCTCTTGTATCCCATTGATTCTCAAATTTGCAGGCACATTGAGTCCAAAGGCACACGAGTATTTAAGATTCATGCTTTTCGTCTGCTCCTACTATATGATCGGCAAATCTTTCAGCGCCACAACAATTGGCGGTATCTTCAGTGCCGGCGGTGATACCCGTTTCGGACTAATCTGTGACACGATCAATATGTGGATGGTCATCGTTCCAATCGGTTGTATCGCCGCCTTTATCCTGCATCTTCCGGTTCCAATCGTATATTTCCTCCTGAATCTTGACGAATTTACAAAAATGCCGCTTGAAATCTGGTATTACCGGAAATACAGATGGGTCAAGAATATTACAAAATAAAAAACTTCTTCTTAATCATCTGCTATAGCAGACACATAAGAAGAAGTTTTCTTTATTTTACAATTCGGCGAACAGATAATACTTTTCGATAGTTTGCAGGAGAAGAGATCTTAATTCCTGTCTTCTTATTGCTTGCATGAACAATTTTATTGCTTCCAATATAAATTGCTACATGACCATCATAACAAATTAAATCTCCTGCTTTTTTATTGGACCAGCTCACTTTTGTACCTGCACTTCTCTGTTCAGATGAAGTTCTTGGGATGCTGTATCCGAAATGCTTATATACAGATTGTGTAAAACCAGAACAATCTGCTCCTTTTGTCAAACTCGTTCCTCCGTATTTATATGGATTGCCGACAAATTTTTTCGCATAAGCCGCCACTTGTGCGCCTGTAACTGACGACGGTTTTGATTTTGAAAGATACTTCGTATATACATATCGGGTATTTCCTTTATATTTTACCTTCGTCCAGCTTCCGCTCGTTCCGTAACAAGTAATCTTTTTTCCTTTTTTATAAGATCCAACTTGTTTTGAACTGGAAGACGCTTTCGTACGAATCGCAAGGGTTGATGCTGTGACGTATCTTTTATATGAAGCATATGTATCTCTCTGAAAATTAACACATATAAGACCCATTGTCAAAATAAGAGATAAAATCAATGTTACGATTGTTATACTGAATGTTTTCTGTTTATGCATTTTATCTTCCTCCGAAATTTCTTAATTATTATGTTATATATAATAACACAATAACAACCATTTGTAAATAGTTTTGTAACATTTTTGTAATATTTATTTTCTTATCTTATTAAAACATCTATGAAGGAATTTCCTATACAACAAAAAAACCTCTTTTTATATTCTGTTATACAGATATATAAAAAGAAGCTTTCTATGATCATTTATCATTATTTACTTTACAATTCTTCTAACCGAAAGAACTTTTCGATAGTCGGCCGGAGAGGAAATTTTAATTCCTGTCTTCGCACTGCTTGCATGGACGATCTGATTACTTCCAATATAAATTGCTACATGTCCATCATAACAGATCAAATCTCCAATCTGCTTATTAGCCCAGCTAACCTTTGTTCCAGCACTTCTCTGTTCAGATGAAGTTCTTGGAATGCTGTATCCGAAATGTTTATATACAGACTGGGTAAAACCGGAACAATCCGCTCCATTTGTCAAACTGGTTCCTCCATATTTATATGGATTACCAACAAATTGCTTTGCATAATTTGCTACCTGAACGCCTTTTGACGATGAAGAACTTGATGAAGGTTTTGACTTTGATAAATAGTTTGTAAATACATAACGGTATTTATCTTTATATTTTACTTTTGTCCAGCTTCCGCTCGTTCCATAGCAGGTAATCTTCTTTCCTTTTTTGTAGGATCCAACCTGTTTTGAACTAGAGGATGGTTTCGTGCGAATCGCAAGCGTTGACGCAGTAACATATCTTTTATATGAAGCATATGTATCACGCTGATTGCCTGCACATACAATACCTGCAACCAACACAAATGACAAAATTAACGTTACAAATCTCATATATAATGGTTTTTGATTACTCATCTTATTATCCTCCAAATACTCTTAACTCACATCAGTAAATATAATAGCACATTTATCATGACTTGTAAATGGATTTGTAATATTATCGTAATATTATTAAAAAAAATACAATACTACCAGCTTATATATGAAAATCTCCACAGATCATTTATACTGTCAATTTCTATTTTCTGTCCGACTGCATATGTGCACAATGCCCGCTGCAGTTTTTGCAGTTTACACCACATTGAAGCGATTTCCCTGCTTTTTTATCTTTATACATACTTCTGATGATCAATCCGATGATCACAAGCAAAATTGCTAATACAACAATCGTTCCCATAATAAACACCTCCTGTTTGCCGGTTCGCGTGCTGGGCAAACAGAAGCAACAAATGTTGTTTCCACTTGCCTTGTACCTCCGCGTAAAGTAAAGCATCAAAGCCCACCGGATCCGGCAGGCATTTGTGCTTTGAAAGGGATTCTATATAACTATTTTATTTTGCAGCCTCTTTTTTCATGCCAAGGTATTCACCTGCTTTTACAGGTTTCACCAAAGCAACAACAAAGGCTACGATAATGATGATTGCTACAATCGTACCGATTCCAAATCCGCCGCCGGTAATCACCGTACCGATCTGGAATACACAGAGTGCTGCCAGATAGGCTAATCCACACTGGTAACCGATTGCTCTCCAGAACCATCTTGTATTGTTCATTTCACGTTTGATCGCACCCATAGCTGCAAAACATGGCGCGCATAATAAGTTAAATACCAGGAATGAGTATGCTGAAATCTGGCTCATATTCGCAGCAAGATTTCCCCAGATCTCATCTCCGTTTTCAGCAACTTCTTCAACTCCGTAAAGGATACCAAATGTAGCTACTACGTTTTCTTTTGCTACCAAACCAGTGAATGCTGCAACCGTCGATCTCCAGTCGCCCCATCCAAGCGGTTTAAAGATCCAGCAGATCGCATTACCGATTTTGGCAAGAATACTGTGATCCATTTCAAGAGCTTCTAACATCTTAAACTGTCCATCAACCCATCCAAATCCGGATGTAAACCATACGAAGATCGTAGAAAGTAAGATGATCGTTCCTGCTTTTTTAATAAATGACCAGCCGCGTTCCCATGTCTGACGCAGTACGCTTCCGGCAGTAGGCATATGATATGCCGGTAATTCCATTACAAATGGAGCAGGATCGCCTGCAAACCATTTTGTCTTCTTTAAGATAATACCAGAGCAAAGAATTGCCGCAAATCCAACAAAGTATGCACTCGTTGCCACCCATGGAGCACCACCGAAGATCGCACCTGCGATCAATCCTACGATCGGCATTTTTGCACCACAAGGCACGAATGTAGTTGTCATGATCGTCATTCGTCTGTCCTGTTCACTTTCGATCGTACGGGAGGCCATAACACCCGGTACACCACATCCGGTTCCAACTAACATTGGAATGAAAGATTTACCGGATAAACCAAATCTGCGGAAAATACGGTCCATGATAAACGCAATACGTGCCATATAACCGCATCCTTCCAAAATAGCAAGTAAGAAGAACAGCACTAACATCTGAGGAACAAATCCAAGTACCGCGCCGACACCGGCGATAATACCGTCAACGATCAATCCTTCCAACCATGCCGCACAGCCGATGGATTCCAATGCTCCTCCAACTGCAGGTAAAATGGTTTCTTCAAATAATGCTCCATTCGTCCAATCCGTTGCTGCTGCACCAATCGTTACCATCGCAATGTAATATACTGCAAACATCACGACTGCAAAGATCGGCAGTGCTAAAATACGGTTTGTAACAATCTTATCGATTTTATCTGATGTTGTCAATTCTCCTGATGCACGTTTTTTCGTCACACATTCTCCGATGATCGAAGAAATATATGTATATCTTTCATTTGTAATAATACTTTCTGTATCGTCATCCATCTCTGCTTCAATTTCTTTAATCTCCGCATCAACATTTGGAACTGTACTTAACATCTCTCCGATTTTTTCATCACGTTCCAATAATTTGATTGCAAAGAAACGTTTCTGTTCTTCCCGGATTGAGAAATCAAGTCTGCTTTCGATTGAAGAGATCACTTTTTCCACTTTTGGGTCAAATGCATGAACGAGCTTTACTGCTTTTTTGCTTTTTGCAAGTTTTACAGCAAGATCAGCAGCTTCTTTCACTCCTTCGCCCTTGATCGCAGAGATTTCAACCACTTCACAACCTAATTTCTTTGACAATGCTTTGATATTGATGGAATCCCCGTTTTTACGTACAAGATCCATCATATTAACTGCCATAACAACCGGAATTCCCATTTCCACTAACTGTGTCGTTAAATACAGGTTACGTTCAATGTTTGTTCCATCGATAATATTTAAGATTGCATCAGGCTGTTCATTTACAAGATAATTTCTTGCAACGACTTCTTCCAAAGTATATGGAGATAAAGAATAGATACCCGGTAAATCGGCGATCACGACATCTTTATTCCCTTTTAACTTTCCTTCCTTTTTTTCTACTGTTACACCAGGCCAGTTACCTACGTACTGATTTGCACCCGTCAAAGCATTGAACAATGTTGTTTTACCACTATTCGGGTTACCTGCTAAAGCAATTGTAATTGCCATCTCTCTTTCCTCCTAAAACTATTTATTTTCATATATACCTATTCAACTTCGATCATTTCCGCATCTGCTTTTCGAACAGATAATTCATAACCTCTAACGGTTACCTCAACCGGATCGCCAAGCGGAGCGACTTTTCGAACATATACATCAATGCCCTTAGTAATTCCCATATCCATGATACGTCTCTTTACCGGTCCGTGTCCTGTTAACTTTACAACTTTTACTGTTTCGCCGACTGCGGCGTCACGTAATGTTTTCATATTTTTTCCTCCTAAAAAACTTGGGGCCGCAATTTATGCGACCATAATTTTATTTGCCATTGCTTTGCCAATAGCAACCCTAGAATCTTTTACATTTATAATAATATTTCCATCAATGATGGATATCACCGTCACTTCCGCTCCGGTCACAAATCCAAGATTTTCAAGAAATCTTCTAGTTTCCTCTTTACCGCCGATTCGTTGGATAACATACGGCACACCTTCGTTCACCATCGATAATGGCATCTTTTTTCACTTCTTTCTGTTATATTTCAACTTGATACATGGATTTTCTTGTAATGATTCCGTACTCTTCCAAAGTACGCATCATGCGGTATACAGTTGCGATCCCGATAGACGGATCTTTTTTCGATGCAAGATAATAAATCTCCTTGCAGGAAGCACAATCATGTTCCAGTATGATATCAATTAAGATTCTGCGCTGATTTGTAATTCTGCATCCATGACTTCTTAACTTTTCGATTACTAATTCGTTTGTTCCGGCATCTGTCATTTTCTCTCTCCATTCTATTGAGACCTTTAGAAAATATCTGACTCACCCTACAAAACATATGTTTCTAACAAATGCAGCCTGCATCGTATTGCCACCGTATGCTCAAAGAAGGATGATGTAGAAATAGTACGAGGAACAATGACCGTTCCGATGCATGCATGATAAACTGCTTAACCACATTGTTATGATATGTATTATTTTGAAAGCGATTCTCAATTTCAAATTTCATTTATATGATAACGATTCTCAATCGCATTGTCAATAGCTTTATTGATAATTATTATCAACAAGCAAACTTTTCTTAATAATCTAAAATCAATAAGTCCTGTTTTTTCATTTTACACATAGAAAAAAGCCGTTTTCTTAATCGAAAACGACTTCTTTTCTTTATCATTTTATGGATATTGACTTTTTTATTATTTCAAATTTTATTTTACAAATGCTTCTACTTTCTCTGCAATTCCTTTTGCATCTAATCCAAATTCAGCAATCAGGTCTAATGCCGGTCCGGAATGTCCAAATTCATCGTTCACGCCGATCTTCAATACCTGTGTTGGGCATTTTTCGCTCAGAACGTCACATACAGCACTTCCAAGTCCGCCGATCACGGAATGTTCTTCTACCGTAACGACTTTTCCTGTCTCTTTTGCTGCCGCAATGACTAATTCTTCATCCAATGGTTTAATCGTAGCCATATTGATCACTTTTGCACTGATTCCCTTTTCTGCCAGCATCTTAGCCGCATCAATGGAATTTGCAACCATCAAACCTGTCGCGATGATCGTAACATCCGTCCCTTCAGAAATTACCTGACCTTTTCCGATCTCAAATTTAAAATCTTCGGGATCAAAGATAACCGGAGCAGCCAGACGTCCGAATCTTAAATATACAGGACCATCATGTTCATAAGCTGCATATACTGCAGCTCTTGCTTCGGTATCATCCGCCGGATTGATCACTACCATACCCGGAATCGTCCTCATCAAAGCGATGTCTTCGTTACACTGATGAGTTGCACCGTCTTCACCTACGGAAATACCCGCATGCGTTGCACCAATTTTTACATTCAGATGAGGATATCCAACGGAATTACGTACCTGTTCAAATGCTCTTCCTGCTGCAAACATCGCAAAAGAACTTACAAATGGTACCATCCCTGCCGCTGCAAGACCGGCACCGACGCCTACCATATTACCCTCTGCGATACCGCAGTCGATGTGGCGTTCCGGAAATGCCTTTTTGAATACTCCTGTCTTAGTCGCTGCCGCAAGGTCAGCATCTAAAACGACAATATTATCATACTTTTTACCTAATTCAACTAATGCGTTACCATAACTCTCTCTGGTTGCAATCTTCTTTACATCTGCCATCTTACATCTACCTCGCTTTCCTACTGTTCTAAGTCTTTCAGGGCGATTGCTGCCTGTTCATCATTTGGAGCACTTCCATGCCATGATGCCTGGTTCTCCATGAAACTTACACCTTTGCCCTTTATAGTCTTCGCGATGATTGCCGTTGGCATACCCTTGCATTCTCTTGCTGCTTTAAATGCATCTGCAATCTGATCAAAGTCATGTCCATCAATTTCTATCACATTAAAGTTAAATGCTTTGAATTTATCTGCAATTGGATATGGAGAGCATACATCTTCAATGTTACCGTCGATCTGGAGTCCATTGTTGTCCACGATCACTACTAAGTTGTCTAACTTTCTATGACCGGCAAACATGGATGCCTCCCATACCTGACCTTCCTGGATCTCGCCATCACCTAACAGCGTATATACACGATAGTCATCGCCTCGAAGCTTTGCAGCAAGAGCCATACCCACTGCCGCAGAGATACCCTGTCCCAATGATCCGCTTGACATATCCACACCCGGCGTATGTGCAATACAAGGATGTCCCTGAAGATGAGAACCAATCTTTCTCAATGTGATCAGATCTTCCTTTGGAAAATATCCTCTTTCGGCCAGCGTTGCATAATATCCCGGAGCTACATGTCCCTTCGATAATACGAAACGATCTCTGTTCGGATCTTTCGGATTCTTCGGATCGATGTTCATCTCCTCAAAATAAAGATAGGTAAAAATATCTGCTGCTGATAAGGAACCGCCCGGATGACCGGATTTTGCACTATGCACTGCTTTAATGATGCTTTTTCTAATTTCGTTTGCTGTTACAGCTAATGATGCCATAGATTTTCTCTCCTTTTTGTTTAATAATCTCATTATAATATGGAGGCCCACTCAACACAAATGTTTCCAACAAAGTTTCTACACTTATACATTTTTATTCTTGCATTCGTACAGAAAAAATATTGACATATTTTTTTAATGCAAACACATATTATAATCTTACATATGTGCGGAAGCACAAGCCCTGCAAAAATAACAAATGTTATTTTCGCTTGCCGCCACACACAAACCGGTAAAACTCGCAGAATGTGTTTTATCCGGTTAGGTAATACATCTGTATTACAGTTATAGACTAGCATGTTTTTTACCACTTGTCAATATGTAAATTTACCAGTGGTATAGTCTTTTTTTAAAGTTTTTTTAGTACATTTTTCAGATCCGCGAGAGTTTCTTCTTCATCTTCCCCTTCAATATAAAACAGGAGTTCTTCATTCACCTTTACATATAAACTCATAAGTGCCAATACATCGCTTCCATCGACAATATGATCTCCAACTGCAACCGTTGCCATACTTTTATGTCCCATCAAACAGGATGCGATCATCGTTGCCGGACGTGCATGCAACCCGGAAGGATCTGTAACTATGTATCGATAATTTTTCATAAAATAAATTCTCCTTTAAAATATTTATACAGTATACTCTATCAACATTTTCCCTTATTTTATATAAAATGTCAATTACTGCGACAAAAAAGAAGCACCCAGAGCGCTTCTTTTCGTCATCAATTTATTCTGTCGGATGCAGATTTTTCAATGAAATATCCAGGATTGGATAAGAGTGCGTCAACGCACCACTCGATACATAGTCGACACCGATCTCACGAATCGCTGCCAGACGGTCCTTCGTTACATTGCCCGAACATTCGGTTTCCGCTCTGCCATCGATATAGACAACTGCCTCTTTCATCTGCTCGTAACTCATATTATCGAGCATAATGATTTCAGCCCCCGCTTCCACAGCTTCCTTGACCTGCTCCATCGTTTCCACTTCTACTTCGATTTTACGGACAAACGGTGCGTAGTCTTTGGCAAGCGCAACGGCTTCCTTAATTCCTCCGGCTGCACCGATATGGTTATCCTTTAACATGACGCCGTCGGATAGATTGTAACGGTGGTTATTGCCGCCGCCGACCGTCACCGCATACTTTTCAAATGGACGCATATTCGGTGTCGTCTTTCTCGTATCCAAAAGCTTCGTTTTAGAACCTTTCAGTTCATCCGCAAGTGATTTTGTAAACGTTGCAATACCGCTCATTCGCTGAAGATAATTCAAAGCGACCCGTTCTCCGGATAATAAAACACGGATATCGCCTTTCACAACTCCCATCAGCTGTCCATTCTTCACTTGATCGCCGTCCTTTAATTCTGTCTCAAATACTGTCTTATCATCTAATAATGTAAAAACTCGTTCAAATACATCCAGACCGCATATAATACCATCTTCTTTGCAGATCAACTCGACGATTCCCTGCTTTGGACATGGCATCACAGCATTCGTCGATACGTCCTCACTCGTAATATCTTCTTTTAAAGCGCTTAAAATATAATCATCCAACTGAAGCTTCAGGGTCACACCACTTAGCATAAAACTCTCCATCCCTTCTTTTTATTTCCTCTAACACAAGGTTTCTGTATTCTTTTTGGATCTCATCTCTGGAAACATATTGTGTCATATCCACTGGTACTTCTTTGAATGTACCTTCCTCTTCTACAATATGTTTTGCCGCGCGCTCTGCAAATACAAGCGCTTCCAGAAGAGAATTGCTTGCTAATCTGTTCTTACCATGAACACCATTGCAGCTTGTCTCTCCAACTGCATATAAATACGGCATAGAAGTTGCACTGTTTTTATCAACCTGGATTCCTCCCATAAAATAGTGCTGAGACGGGGTAACCGGTATCAAATCCTTTGTCATATCATACCCTTCTTCCAGACACCTCTCATAAATATTGGGGAAATGTCTCAACAACTCTTCCCGATCCATATGCTTTACAGACATATATACGTGGTCAGACTGATCTTCTCTCATCTGCTTACGGATCGCTTCTGTAACAATATCGCGCGGAAGCAATTCATCCACAAAACGTTCCCCTTTCTTATTAAGCAAAACAGCACCTTCACCACGCACGGATTCAGAAATCAAAAAGCGCCGTCCCGGCTTTTTCGAATATAATGTGGTCGGATGAATCTGAATATAATTAATATTTTCCAAAGCAATATGATGCTTAATGGCAATTGCAAGACTATCCGCCGTCAAATGATTAAAATTGGTTGAATTCGGAAACAAGCCGCCGACACCACCCGTTGCTAACACTACGTTCTTACTATAATATGTATCAATCCTGCCGTCCGGTTCATATACGACGATGCCGCAACATCCCCCATGATCTTCTATAACATCTATCATCATCGTATATTCTAAAATTGTAATATTCTTACATTCTTTTACTCTTTCGTATAATTTACTCGTAATTTCCTTACCGGTTATGTCTTTGTGATGCATAATACGAAACTTAGAATGGCCGCCCTCTCTTGTAAATGCAATCTCTTCGCCATTCTTATCAAAATCAACACCATATCCAATCAATTCACGAATGATCTTCGGTGATGATTTGATCATAATCTCAACGGATTCCGCTTTATTCTCATAGTGCCCCGCCTTCATCGTATCTTCATAATAGCTTTCATAGTCTTCTTTATCTCTCAGTGTCGAGATTCCACCCTGCGCCAAATAAGAATCACTTAATTCAGCATCGTCTTTTGTAATCATGAGTACATCCATACTTTTTGGCAGGTGGAGTGCACAAAAAAGACCGGCAGCGCCAGTTCCTACGATGATTACATCTGCTTTTCTTTTCATCTTTATCCCTTCCATTAATCAATTCATGGTTATTCTTTCCCATTTAAATTTTTTATGAATTCTACTATACCACTTTTATTTCTTGTTATCAAGTCTATTGTCTTGTCAGTAATTTTTTTATAAATATTTGGCAATCTTCAAATAAAATATATATAAATTAGATATTTTATGCTATACTGTGCTTAGAAAATGAATGAACTTACAATTAGGAGGAGAATTATGAAAGAACCAACACTTGTCATACTTGCTGCCGGAATGGGAAGCCGTTATGGTGGATTAAAACAAATGGATCCTATGGACGAATATGGCAATGCCATTATTGATTATTCTGTGTATGATGCCAAACGTGCCGGCTTTAAGAAAATTGTATTTTTAATTAAAGAACAAATTGCCGATATATTTAAAGAACAGATCGGCAGACGGATTGAACCGCATATTGAGGTAAGCTATGCCTACCAGGAACTGGATAAGCTTCCGGAAGGATATGAAGTGCCAGAAGGCCGTGTGAAGCCATGGGGAACTGCCCATGCTATTTATTGCTGTAAAGATGTTGTGGATGGACCATTTGCAGTGATTAATGCAGACGATTATTATGGGGTTGACGCATATCGCGTTATGTATGAATATTTGACGGAAGAACACAATGATAATAAGTATCATTATGCGATGGTAGGATATCATCTGAAAAACACCGTAACCGATAATGGACATGTATCCCGTGGAATCTGCATCACGGATGAAGACGGCTATCTAAAGTCAATTACAGAGCGCACGCATATTGAAAAACGTGAGAAAACTGCGGTGTACACCGAAGATGACGGTGAGACATGGATCCCTCTTGCATATGACAGTCTGGTATCGATGAATTTCTTTGGTTTCCAACATAATTTGTTCAACGAAATCAGCGAAGGATTCCCGGCATTTTTAGACGATGCAGTTATTCATAATCCATTAAAAGGTGAATATTTTATTCCTTCCGTTGTCAGCCATCTCATTGATTCCGGAAAGGCAGATGTTAAAGTATTGAATTCTTCCGCAAAATGGTATGGAGTCACTTATAAAGAAGATAAAGAACATGTTGTTTCCGCACTAAAAGCTTTCCGCGATCAAGGTATCTATCCTGATTCATTATGGGAATAGGAGGCATTACATGGAACTGCAAGCCTCTCCAGGACGGCAATTTCAAACATTTGACTGCCGGCTTCTATATATCAAACGGGCAGCCTATCCGTCAAAGCCTAACCGGGAACTACAGGAACATACATATACCGAATTATATTACATTACGAAGGGGAGCGGCGAATTTCTCATCGATCAAACGATATGTCCGCTTCAGAAGCATGATTTTGTTATTATTAATCCGAATATCAAACATCGCTTATTATCTTACGAAGACAGCGAATTAGAAGCAATTGTAATCGGCACAGACGGTATCTTTTTTACACCAAACGAGTTTACCGATATGAATTCCAGCTTGTACATAAAAAAAAGCATGAAGGAAAACAAGCACTCTCACATTTCTTTTTACTTTAAATCAATTTTAAAAGAAATTAAGAAAACCGATTATAATTACGAAATAGTCTGCCAGAATTTATTGGAAGTTCTCGTGACAAATATGATCCGCTTGACACACTGTACCGTTACTTCAACTTCTACGGCACGGACGAATAAAGAATGCACTTTCATTAAACGTTATATCGATCATCATTTCAGCGAGAACATTACATTGGACTATCTTGCGGATATGACACATATGAACAAATACTACATGGTCCATGCATTCAACAAATATATTGGATATTCTCCGATTAACTATCTGATCGAAAAAAGAATTGCCGAAAGCAAACGGCTGCTTGAGACAAGCAATTATTCGATTGCACAAATTGCATCCAAAGTCGGCTTTTCTTCTCAGTCGTATTTTTCGCAGGTATTTAAGAAGAGTACGCAAATGACCCCGAATGCATATCGTAAGATGAAAAAACGCTAAACAAGATAAACTCGCTAAGCCCTATCAATTGTATCAAAAATTCTTATTTCCAATATCATGAAAAAAGGAAGGTTACAACCATAGCGCGTAACCTTCCTCTTTTCTATCTTACTTATTATCCCTGAGACTTTAACAACTCTACGATCTTATCAATATAAAGCTGCTCTAATTCTTCCATCTCTCCACTATCACATGCCGATGCAAGCTTTGGATCGATTGGAAGTTTTGCAAGTACCGGTAATTCATATTGTGTACCGATCTCATCGATATGACTTTCACCAAACACGCTGATATGTCTTCCACAGTCCGGACATTCCAGGTAGCTCATATTCTCAACCAAGCCCAGAATCGGAACATTCATCATCTTCGCCATATTCACTGCTTTTCCAACGATCATCCCAACTAATTCCTGTGGAGATGCTACGATAATAATACCATCTAATGGAATAGACTGAAATACCGTCAATGGTACATCACCGGTTCCCGGAGGCATATCGACAAACATATAGTCAATGTCCTGCCACAATGTTTCACTCCAGAACTGTTTGATTACATTGCCTAAAACAGGTCCCCTCCAGATAACAGGAGTTGTTTCTGTATCCAACAATAAATTGATCGATACAACATCGATTCCACGGTTCGTCATTGCAGGTACGATCAAACCTTCTTTTGTACCAAAAAGCTGTTCGTGCAAACCAAATCCTTTTGGAATAGACGGACCGGTAATATCCGCATCCATAATACCGACTTTATATCCGGCACGATTCATGCCGACTGCCATCAAAGAGGTCGTCATAGATTTACCAACGCCACCTTTTCCGCTGACAATACCAATGACCTTTTTTACTTTACTTCTTTCATGCAATTTAAAGTGCAGATCCTGAGGCTCTCTTCTGGATGAGCAATTGGAACTGCAGGAACTGCAATCATTTGAACAAGAACTCATTTTTCTTCCTCCAATATTTATTTTCCCAATTTCTTCAATAATTGGTCCACATTATGGTCTATATCACCATTGAATACCGATGAACCGGCAACAAAAACATTCGCACCACATTCCGCGATTCTATCGATGTTATCCACAGTCACACCGCCGTCAACCTGAATATTTACATTCAGACCTCTTTCATCTATGATTGCTTTCAATTCTTGGATCTTGCGGTCACAATAAGGGATATACTTCTGTCCGCCATATCCCGGATTTACCGTCATGATCAAAATCATATCCACTTGATCTAAGACATATTCCACTGCAGATAACGGCGTTGCAGGGTTTAATGCGACTCCCACTTTTGCTCCTGCCTGTTTGATTTCCTGAATCGTACGGTCCAGATGCGTACACGCTTCTGCATGAACCGTAATCATATCCGCACCTGCATCCGCGAATCTTGTAATATATTTTTCAGGATGAACGATCATCAGATGAACATCAAAAAACATGTCCGTCTGCTTTCTAAGCGCTCCAATCACTGGGAACCCGAATGAAATATTCGGTACAAACGTCCCATCCATAACGTCAATATGAAGCCACTGTGCTTTTGAATCTGCAACCTCTTTTACATCTCTGCCGAGATTATTAAAATCTGCTGATAAAATCGATGGTGAAATGATATATTCCATAATTATTTTCTCCTTTTTATTTGTTGTCCTGCTACAACAAATTATAGCAGACAAACAGCAAAAAGCCAACTGAAATGTATTTCACATAAAGCGCAAAAACTATGCGAAACCACAAGGATTTCGCATAGTCTGCATAAACATTATTATCTTAAAACAAAGTCATTCACAAATTATTTGTAATTATTTTGCTTTTTCTACTAATGCTTCGTATTTAGCTTTTGCTGTAGCCTCAGCCTTAGCAAATAAGTCTTTTGCTCTTTCAGGATTCTGACGAGCAAGAGCGTTGTAACGAACTTCACCCATTAAGAAGTCATTGTATTCTGTTGTTGGAGCTTTAGAATCCAATGTAAATGGATTTGTTCCTTCCGGAGCTTCTGGATTGTATCTGAATAAGTGCCAGTAACCAGATGTAACAGCTTTCTTTTCTTCTGTCATAGCAATCTTCATACCGCCCTTGATACCATGGTTGATACATGGAGCATAAGCGATGATCAAAGATGGTCCTGGATAAGCTTCTGCTTCTGCAATAGCTTTTACACACTGCTGCATGTTAGCACCCATAGAAATCTGTGCAACATAGATATATCCATAGCTCATAGCGATTGCTGCAAGGTCTTTCTTCTTAACTTCTTTACCAGCTGCTGCGAACTGAGCGATCGCACCGGTATTTGTAGCTTTTGAAGCCTGTCCACCTGTGTTAGAGTAAACTTCTGTATCGAATACGAATACGTTTACATCTTCACCAGAAGCTAATACATGATCTAATCCGCCGTAACCGATGTCGTAAGCCCATCCGTCACCACCGAAGATCCACTGAGATTTCTTAGATAAGAATTCTTTCTGTTCTAAGATTGCTTTTCCATCTTCGCATCCGCAAGCTTCTAATGCAGCAACTAATTTATCTGTAGCAGCACCATTTGTAGCGCCTACCTGATAAGTATCTAAGTATTCAGCAACTGCTTCTTTTACTTCAGCATTTTCAGCTTTTTCACCTAAAGCAACTACTTTTTCTTTTAACTGATCTCTGATTGTCTTCTGTCCTAAGTACATACCTAAACCAAATTCAGCATTATCTTCGAATAAGGAGTTACACCAAGCAGGACCCTGTCCTTTCTTGTTAACTGTGTATGGTGTAGCTGGAGAAGAACCTGCCCAGATAGATGTACATCCTGTTGCATTTGCGATGTACATTCTTTCACCGAATAACTGCGTTACTAATTTAGCGTATGGAGTCTCACCACAACCTGCACATGCGCCTGAGAATTCAAGCAATGGCTGTTTGAACTGAGAACCTTTTACAGAAGCTTCTTTAAATTTAGCAACAACGTCTTCTTTGATATCTAAGCTCTGACCATATGTATAAACTTCCTGTTCTGGCATCTGAGAATCAAGTGGAGCCATTGTAAGAGCTTTTTCACCTTTCTTACCTGGACATACATTTACACAAGATCCACATCCTGTACAGTCAAGTACTGTTGTTGTCATAACGAATTTATACTGTGGCATACCTGTCAATGTTAAAGCTTTTGTTCCTTCAGGAGCAGCTGCTAATTCTTCTTCTGTCATAGCAATTGGTCTGATACATGCATGAGGACATACATAAGAACAGAAGTTACACTGGATACAGTTATCCGGATTCCACATTGGAACATCTACTGCAACACCACGTTTTTCGTAAGCAGCAGATCCCTGTGGCATATGACCATCAGCATATGGTAATAAGCTGGAAACAGGTAATGTATTACCAGTCTGAGAGTTAACGTAGTTCTGAATTCCGTTAACGTAATCTACTAAGTCAGCTCTGTCGCCTGTTACCTGTTCGAATAATGGTTCTGGTTCGCAGTCAGCCCATTCAGCTGGAACATCCACTGCAACAACGGCTTTTGCACCTGCATCAATCGCATCATGGTTCATCTTAACGATGTGATCACCTTTCTTGCTATATGATTTTGTTGCAGCATCTTTCATGTACTGGATTGCATCTTCTTCTGGAATAATTCCGGATAATTTGAAGAATGCAGACTGAAGTACTGTATTAATACGGTTACCTAAACCGATTTCTTTACCAATCTTAATACCATCGATGATATAAAGTTTGATGTTGTGTTTTGCTAAGTAAGCCTTTACCTGTCCTGGTAAATGATCGCCTAATTCTTCAGGAGCCCATGAGCAGTTTAATAAGAATGTACCGCCATCTTTTAAGTCCTGAACCATGTTATATTTGTTAACATATGGTGCACAGTGACAAGCAACGAAATCTGCTTTGTTAATTAAGTAAGTAGATTTGATTGGGTCATCGCCGAAACGTAAGTGGGACATTGTAACACCACCGGATTTCTTAGAATCATAATCAAAGTATGCCTGAGCATATTTGTCTGTGTGGTCACCAATGATCTTAACAGAGTTCTTGTTAGCACCTACTGTACCGTCAGCACCAAGTCCCCAGAATTTACAAGCAACGATGCTTTCTGGAGCTGTAACAGGTGTTTCGCCTCTTTCAAGAGAAAGATTTGTAACATCATCAACGATAGAAAGTGTAAATTCTTTCTTTTCTGTATTTTCAAATGTAGCAATAATATCAGCTGGTGTTGTATCTTTAGAACCTAAACCATAACGTCCGCCATTAACAGGAATTGCATCGAATTTTGTTCCTTTTAATGCTGCAACGACGTCTAAGTATAATGGTTCTCCAAGAGCACCTGGTTCTTTTGATCTGTCAAGTACGTTGATTACTTTAACAGTATCAGGAATTGCTTCTACTAATTTTTCAGCAACAAATGGTCTGTATAAACGAACTTTAACAACGCCGACTTTCTTGCCCTGTTTTACTAAGTAATCGATTGTTTCTTCGATTGTGTCACAAACAGAACCCATAGCGATAATAACGCTTTCAGCATCTTCTGATCCATAATAGTTGAATAATTTATAGTCTGTTCCGATCTTTGCATTGACTTTGTCCATATATTCTTCAACGATAGCTGGGAATGCATTGTAATATGTATTACAAGCTTCACGTGCCTGGAAGAAGATATCAGGGTTCTGAGCAGAACCTCTTAATGTAGGACGTTCCGGATTAAGACAATTTTTCTTGAATTCTTTTAATTTGTCATAATCAACCATATCTGCAAGGTCATCATAATCCCAAGCTTCGATCTTCTGATATTCATGAGAAGTTCTGAAACCATCAAAGAAATGAAGTACAGGAACGCTTCCTTTGATCGTAGATAAGTGAGCAACTGCTCCTAAATCCATTACTTCCTGAACGTTAGAGCTACATAACATAGCAAAACCTGTCTGACGACAAGCGTAAACGTCAGAGTGATCACCAAAGATATTTAATGCATGAGATGCTAATGCACGAGCAGAAACATCAATTACGCAAGGTAATAATTCACCGGCAATCTTGTACATATTCGGAATCATAAGTAATAATCCCTGAGATGCTGTATAAGTCGTTGTTAAAGCACCTGAAGATAATGATCCATGTACAGCACCTGCTGCTCCGCCTTCAGATTCCATTTCAACTAATTCTACAGGATGTCCGAAAATATTTTTTCTTCCCTGGGTAGCCCACTGATCTGTAGATTCAGCCATTGGAGAGGATGGTGTAATTGGGAAAATAGCTGCACATTCTGTAAACGCATAAGATACGTGAGCGGCAGCGGTATTACCATCCATAGTTTTCATTTTTCTTGCCATTTTGATTTGTCCCTCCTAAAAAAATTTGGTCAGTAATGCAATCAAGCATCCTTTCCTTTTTCTCTTTTGCCCATGATAAACAAAAGATTATTTCTTCACAATCTGTTTGGATGTACAGATTGTTCCTCTTATAACAGATATTCTTATTTTACAACATTTTCACAATGATGAAAAGTCAATTATCACTTTTTTTAGTATTTTTTTTCGTACGTTCTCGTTAATTAATAGACAATATCTGTGTATTTTCTTATTATTTTCCTTGTGAATCTATATGTTCTTTATACGTTTTATAAAAATTATGTTCTTTGCTGCCCTTTGATTTTGTATGATAATACAGATACTCATGTTGTTCCGGCTGTGCCGCAGCTTTGATCGATTCTACTGATGGATTGCAGATCGGTCCCACCGGAAGCCCTTTGTTCTTGTAAGTATTATATGGTGAATCAACTTTCAGATCCTCGTAGCTGACACGATTCTGATCATACATGCCATCGGTCAGCGGATAAAGAACCGTTACATCAATCTGCAATTTCATATTCTCTTTCAAGCGATTTTCAATCACGCCCGCAATGAGCGGTCTTTCGGAATCCACGCTTGTCTCCCTTTCGATCACGGATGCCTCCGTTACAATCCTGTCAAGACTTCCCTCCGTATCAAGCCCTCTTATATGCGTCTCGAAATTAGAAAGCATCAGCGAAACTACTTCTTCTGGTGTTGCAGTCTTATACAGGTTATACGTGTCAGGATACAGATATCCCTGCAGCAGATAATTCCGTTTGGAAGATGATTTGATCTCTTTCAGCCACGCAAAATCATATCCCTCTGTTGTATTGGCAGCCTTTAGAAAATCTTTTTTTGAAAATAATCCTTTCTTCTCTAACGTATCACCAATCTGTTCTACGGAAAATCCTTCCGGAATCGTGACATTTACCTTTCCCTCTTTCGCTCCCTGCGTTGCCAGCATGCGGAACAGTTCTTTCATTCCGGTATCCTTCTTGATCTCATATGTTCCATACTGTAGCTTTCCGGCATATTCCGACATTCTTAATTGAACCACAAATGCTGCTTCCGAACGTATGACCCCTTCTTCTTTCAAAGT
Organism: Lachnospiraceae bacterium; assembly: GCA_030531165.1. Lineage (GTDB taxonomy): Bacteria > Bacillota > Clostridia > Lachnospirales > Lachnospiraceae > Fimousia. The sequence continues at coordinate 26,592 of JAUNOI010000003.1, read as the reverse complement.
TTTCGCGATATCCATCGTACCGCTCCCTTCATCGATCGTTACTTCTGCACTCTTTAATGTCTTTGCATTGCCCGCAAATAAAAATGCTGCTGCCGCCGCAAAGATCAGAATAACAATCAGCAGTACGATCTTTATCTTTCCTTTCATGTGTTTTCCTCCGTTATCATTTCTCGTTTTTATCATTATAACATTTATCGTTTTTGATAGAAACTATATTTCAATAAAGATTATCTGATAAATTTCTTAACAAAAATAAACCATTAACGAATTCTGATGTTTATGTTATGATAGGAAAGAAATTATTGATAATCAGAAAGGAAATACAATTATGGCAAAAAATCCAATCGTTACGATCACTATGGAAAACGGCGACGTTATGAAAGCAGAATTATATCCTGAAATCGCACCTATGACCGTGCGCAACTTTGTTTCATTAATAAACAAAGGTTTCTACAATGGTGTAGGTTTCCACAGAATCATTAAAGGATTTATGATTCAGGGCGGCGATCCTGAGGGCAATGGAACCGGCGGTCCGGGCTACTGCATCAAAGGTGAATTTACAAACAACGGTTTCCAGAATGACTTAAAGCATACGCCAGGCGTCCTCTCGATGGCACGCACAATGGTTCCTGATTCTGCCGGTTCCCAGTTCTTTATCATGCATGAAACTTCTCCTCACTTAGATGGTGAATACGCTGCATTCGGCCAGGTTATTGAAGGTATGGACGTAGTTAATAAAATTGCAAATGTAAGAACAGGCTGGTTCGGCGATGCGCCCGTAGAGCCACAGACCATGAAAGAGGTTACAGTTGAAACATTTGGCGTAGAATACGAAGAACCGGAAAAATTATAAATCAATTTATCAAAACAAGGCGGAACACATAAATCATGTTCCGCCTTGTTTTTACTCAGCATACTTTGGGATAAATTTCCGTTCCCCTTTGATATCTTTTTCTTCTTTTAACTGCTTATTTGCCCATTTTACAAAATAGTCCTGTGAATTCAATGCTTTCTTGCCGCGGCGATCTATGCGCTTATATGTACCATCCGGCTGATAGATTCGCGCCTGCATGGTATCCTCAAGCTGAACGGTCAACACCTCTTTTACCTGTTCTTTCAAATTCTCATCTTCAACCGGATAAACGATTTCTACACGGCGTTCCAGGTTTCGGTTCATCCAATCCGCACTTCCAAGGAACATATCCTCTGCCCCGTCATTATAGAAATAAAAGATCCTCGCATGTTCAAGGAACTGACCCACAATCGATCGAACGGTAATATTCTCGCTGACTCCCGGAATTCCGACACGCAGACAGCAGATGCCTCGAACGATCAGATCGATCTTTACGCCTGCCTGGGAAGCTTCATATAATTTCTGAATGATTCCCTTATGATTCAGAGAATTCATCTTTGCAATAATCCGCGCTTCCTTTCCCTCTTTTGCATGCTGAATCTCACGATCGATCATCGAATAAAATGCATTTTTCAGCCAATATGGGGCAACCAGTAATTTATTCCACTGTTCCGGTTCCGAATAACCGGAGAGCATATTAAATACAGCGGTCGCATCACTTCCAATTGCTTCATCGCAAGTAAACATACCCATATCTGTATAAATTTTGGCAGTAGAATCATTATAGTTTCCTGTTCCCAGATGAACATAGCGCTTAATTCCTTCCTCTTCCCTGCGGACAACAAGCGTAATCTTGCTGTGCGTTTTTAATCCGACCAATCCATAGATAACATGACAGCCTGCTTTTTCAAGCTTGCGGGCCCATACGATATTATTCTCTTCGTCAAATCGCGCTTTCAGTTCGACTAAGACCGTAACCTGTTTTCCTTCCATGGCTGCCCGTTCAAGTGCCGCAATAATCGGCGAATTGCCTGAAACACGGTACAATGTCTGCTTGATAGCCAATACATTCGGATCCGTACTCGCTTCTTTTACAAAATTGACAACCGGATCAAAGGACTGATATGGATGGTGCATTAAAACATCTTTTTCACGAATGACATCAAATACCGATTCTTCATTAGCAAATTCTTTAACTGGAGCTGGTCTATGCTTTTTGTGACGCTTATCATCCCAGCCGTCCATACCATGGAGCTTCATAAAATATTTCAGATCCATCGGTCCATTTAAATAATAGATATCTTCTTTTTTTACATGGAAGTTTTCAGAAAGATATTTGATCAGCTTCTTCTCCATACCGTCTTCCACACTTAAATGGATCACCTGTCCCCATTGACGTCCCCGGATCTTTTCTTCGATCTCTTTTAACAGATCGGCTGCCTCTTCCTCATCAATCGTCAGATCGGCATTACGAATGATCCGATAAACTCCCATCGTCTGAATATCATGTTTTAAGAATAGTTTATGCATATTCTGTTTGATAATCTCTTCCAATAAGATCAAAGACTGCGTTCCATCTTCATTGTCCATGAAAAATCCTCTAGGCAGTACATCTGGTACCTGTACAGTTGCAAAATCAGCTTCATTCGAATCATCCTTTGGGGAAATAAATGCTGCAATATTAATGGATTTATTTCTTACCAACGGAAATGGTCTGGAAGAATCCACCGCCATAGGAGTCAAAACCGGATATACGATCTCATCAAAATACGCTTCCGTTTTAGCAGACTGTTCCGGTGTCATCTCCGTATAGGATTTTAAAACCGTAAGCCCGCTCTCTTTTAACTGTGGAGCAAGCGAATGGGTAAAAGTCGTATATTGAGATTTCATAAATTCATGAAGTTTTTTACTGATTTTCTTCAGCTGTTCTTCTGCAGTCATGCCTGCGATATCTTTCTTTTTGCTTCCCGCATTTTCAACATCTTTTAAAGATGCGACACGGACCATAAAAAACTCATCCAGATTAGAAGCGGTAATACTTAAAAAGTTTAATCTTTCCAGAATCGGCAGATCCGTTTTCTTCGCTTCTTCCAGACATCGTTCATTAAATTTAATCCAACTGAGTTCACGGTTATCATAAAATTCCGGATTTTTAAATTCTTTCATTATTCTCTTATCCCCCTTACAATGTTACATATCTCTGGTTCTTTTCCCGTAAAACAAGTTTATAACCAAACATCGATTCAAAAAATTCCTTATGTCCTTCTATAAAATTCTTTTCTAATACTCCATCCGAAAGTGAATTTACGGTAATGCGGACTTCATCGTCTTTTATATTTACCCGGATCGTATCGAATTTCTGGCAATGAGCAACATCAAGCGTATTCGCTACGCCGAGCAAGATACTCAGCCTTCCGATCAGGCTCATCTCCTCACGTGAAAATTTCTGTTCCCCGATCGTATCAAGGAAATCTTCATATGACATTTTATGGCAGCGTATGATCTCGCCAAGCATCTCTCTGTCTTTATCTGAAAATCCAACTAAATCCGTTCTTTTTACGATATAGCTGGAAATATTTGCAGAATCCGTCATCGCAATGTATGATCCGACATTATGGAGCAGAGCCGCCGTATGGAGCAGCAATCGATCATGCGTTGTAAATCCCACTTTCTTTGCAAGACACTTAAATATAATATCACTGACTTTATCAACGTAATAATTGTGGTCTGTCTCCGTAATAAAACGATCCATAACCTTAACCACTTCTGAATGAATATCCTGCGTAAAATCATGATGAGGCGGAAGATATCTTGTAGCCATCGCGTGCTCATAAGCAATCCCGTCATTCATCTCGATACCGGAAATCCATGCCTGCTTTGCTCCAATTCGCTTGAAAAACTCCTCACAAATAATAACAGAAGGAAGTAAAATATCAGCATCTTCCGTAAGCGCCATATTCTGTTCTAAATGCTTCTCACCCTTCCGGCAGAGTTTCAAAAACTTTTCTGCATTTAGAATATCTCCCTTTTTACTTTTCCAACGCGGCTGGCTGGTAAACAGATCCCCTGAGATAATCAGTGTTTTTAACTTAACATCATCTAAAAATAAACTGTCCAGCTCTTTAAACCGATATGAAATGATCTCCCGGATCAAAAATGTCTTGTCCTCCTGAGAATAGCCTGTATTCTTTACCCATTCGCGAATCTTCATAGATCCAAGCGAAACATTCTGTGTCAATGTGAGATCACCGTCATGATAGATCGTAACACGAAGTCTGCCGGGACTTGCATCCAGAATTGCAACTCCATCTTTTGCAATTTCGTCAAAAGCCGGATTCGATACAACTCCTTTATATACTAAAAAGCTCTGCTCAGGATTATTGACGATCTTGACGTCAAATCCGGTCGTATTCTTAATCTGTTCCAGGACGAAATATTGATTCTCCGCTTCACGAAGTGCAGTTGCACCATAAGCAAGCACTTCTTCTACTCCGAACTCTTCCATAACCGGTTTTAATTTTAACAGCTTTTTACATAACTGTTTTACCTTTTCATTGGAAATTCTTCCGCTACGAATTGTGTCCTTTCCTAATTCAATTTTTTGCTTGATTTTATTCAGCAGACGCATGCCGCCTTGAGGAGAAACTTCATAAATCGTTAAAGTTACTTCATAAGATCCTATCGTCAATGCAGCAAATATATGCGTTTTTTTCATATGCTCATCCTCCCCTTCCGGAAATATCTTTCTCTCTTTTCTATTAAACTCTATTGTAGCACAAATTGAAACCGATAATGTAAGAATTATGTAAAAAAATCCATAGATTCTATAAAAATCTATGGATCTTTGCGCCATCTATTTCGTTAAATGTTCCGTAACTGCTAAACCAGTTGGTGTCACTGCGAGTCCTGCCTGGCTCGTTTCACGCAGGCTGGACGGAAGAAGATTTCCAATTTCTCCCATGGCATCAATCACTTCATCTGCCGGTATTTTACTTTTAATTCCCGCCATTACCATATCCGCCGAAGTGATTGCATTTACTGCACCGATCACATTTCTTTTCACACATGGCACTTCTACAAGTCCTGCTACAGGATCACAGACGAGTCCTAAAAGATTCTTTAATGCCACTGCAGCTGCATCCGCAATCTGACTATGGTTACCGCCTCTTAAATAGGTAACTCCTCCTGCCGCCATCGCAGAAGCCGCACCGATTTCCGCCTGACATCCTCCCTGTGCCCCGGAAATGCTCGCTCGTTCAGCGATTACGCTTCCAATTCCGGCTGCTACAAATAACGCCTCTGTCATTTTCTCTTCATCATAGCCAAATTCCTCTTCAAAACTGATAAAAACAGCCGGTATCACCCCACAGGATCCTGCAGTCGGCGCCGCTACAATGCGCTTCATGCAGGCATTGGATTCACCCATTTTGATCGCTCTTGCCATTACTTTTCCAATAAAAGGGCCACTGCTTACATTCTCTTCCTGTACCGCCTGTTCCATCCTGGCGCCATCGCCGCCTACCAGGTTACTCGCTGAAGTAATTTTTCCATCATATCCGGCATCCGCTTCCTTCATCGCCCGATACATTCCCTGCATTTCCGCAAACGATTCTTCTCTCGATACCGAGCGGTCCTGCATATCATCCTCTAAAATTGTTTCCCAAATGGAATGATTCTTATCCTCGCTGATACGAATCAGCTCTTCCATTGAATGAATCATCTGAATCCTCCTGTTCTATCTTCGATAAATACGTAACTTTTGTAATACCTTCCAAACGCTCCAGCCAATGTATGGATTTCAAAGGCACTTCCTGATCGCACTCGATGACCATGACCGCGTTGCCTCCCCTGTGATCACGGTACAGCTGCATTGTAGCAATATTGACGCCTTTATGCGCGAGCATAGAAGTAACTTCCGTCACATGTCCGGGTTGATCCAGGTTGTGCACAACAAGTGTTGGCCGTTCTCCGGAGAAATTCGCCTCCAGTCCGTCTATCTTACAAATTCTGATCTGTCCTCCGCCAATGGAACTTGCAATAATCTCCAATTCCCTGCCTGACTTTCCGGTTAATTTTAACTTAACGCTGTTTGGATGAACATTTTTTAAATTAATTTTTCCGAATTTTACCTCTACATTCTTCTCTTGTGCAATATGAAAACTGTCCGGAATGCGAACGTCATCTTCCTTCATTCCGAGCAATCCTGCTACAAGCGCCTTATCCGTTCCATGTCCGGTTCCTGTCGCCAGAAAAGAACCGTGCAGATATATGTCTGCCTTTTTTATATTTTCTCCTAAAAGCTGTCTGGATATATAACCGATCTTTACCGCCCCTGCTGTATGGGAGCTTGAAGGTCCCACCATCACCGGCCCTAAAATATCAAATAAAGACATCTTCTATCCTCCTTTATCTCAAAGTTTATAATACCATTATTATAACAGAATTATGTATATACTGCCAAAGATTGTTTCCGCTTGCCTTATGCTTTTACGCAAAGAAAAAAGCGGCCATATAAAATAACCGCTTTCCTATATTCATAAATTAATCCCAAAAACCTTCTAAAGTAGCAAAGTAATCCGCCGGTGTCTCCGCACGTCGGATCATCTTCGTAGAACCGTCTTCTTTTAACAGAATTTCTGATGAACGCAAACGTCCGTTATAATTGTATCCCATAGAGAAACCATGTGCCCCTGAATCATGGATGACCAGCAGATCACCTTTATCGATCTTCGGAAGCATACGATCAACCGCAAACTTATCACAGTTTTCACAAAGAGAACCTGTAACGTCATATTTGTGATCACATGGTGCATCTTCTTTACCCATGACCGTAATATGATGATATGCCCCGTAAATTGCAGGTCTCATTAAGTTCGCCGCACACGCATCCACACCGATATATTCTTTATGTGTATGCTTTTCGTGAATTGCTCTCGTTACGAGATGTCCGTTTGGTGCAAGCATGTAACGTCCTAACTCGGTAAAGATCTTCACATCTCCGAGTCCTGCCGGAACTAAGACTTCTTCAAATGCCTTGCGAACACCCTCACCGATCACAAAGATGTCATTTGGTTCTTTATCCGGTGTATACGGAATACCGATACCACCAGACAAGTTAATAAAGGATAGTGAAACTCCGGTTTCTTCTTTAATTTCTACCGCAACTTTAAATAAGATACGCGCCAGTTCCGGATAGTATTCGTTCGATACTGTATTACTTGCCAAAAACGCATGTAATCCGAATTCTTTTACACCAAGCTCCTTTAGTCTCTGATAGGCTTCTGTAAGCTGAGGTCTTGTCATGCCGTATTTCGCATCTCCGGGATTGTCCATAATATCTGTTCCCAGTTCAAAAACTCCACCCGGATTAAAGCGACAGCAGATTGTATCCGGGATACCAGCCGTCTCCTTTAAGAAATCAATATGCGTGATATCATCTAAATTAATGATGCCGCCTAATTCTTTACATTTAATAAATTCTTCTGCAGGTGTATCATTCGAAGAGAACATAATATTCTTTCCAATGATCCCGCATCTTTCAGACATCATAAGCTCGGTTAAAGAAGAACAATCCGTACCGCATCCTTCTTCTGCCAGAATTTTTAAAATCGTTGGATTCGGCGTTGCCTTTACTGCAAAATATTCTTTGAATCCTTTATTCCATGAAAATGCCTTAAATAAATCTCTCGCCGTTTTTCGAATGCCGGCTTCATCATAAAGATGAAAAGGGGTCGGATACTTTTCGCAAATCGCTTCTAATTGATCCTTTGTTACAAATGGTTTTTTTAACATTGTCCTCGTCCTTTCTGTATCAATTCAAAATGCCGGATGCATTTTTCGCCATATTAAAATAACTATAATCAATCATCCCCTTCATGTCAACTGAGAAAATGAGATTTTTTTCTTATTTTTGAAGGAAAACGATTACAACCCTTCATATTCTATATTCCGATCGAAGACCTTCAAGTGATTCTACTGCTCTTTTCCAATATATTTATTTTGATATTCTACCGGCAGATATCCGGTCCTTTTTTGAAAGATTTTTGTAAAATGCTGAATATTCTGATATCCGACTTCGGATGCAATTTCCTTTATCGATAAATCGGATTGAACTAATAACCATTTTGCCTGATCAATCCTTAAGTTAATCGCATAATTGATCGGTGAGATCCCAAACATTTTCGAAAACTCATGGCTGATATGACCGGCGCTCATATGAAATTCTTTCGCAAGCCTGTCCAAAGTAATATTTTCAAAATAATGCCCATAAATAAAAATCATAATATCATACGTAAAGTGATGTTCCGGCATAACATAGGTTCTATCCTGCTCTTCAAATAAAGAATAATAGATGGCGGCAATGCTTCCCACGATCATATTGCAGATCGATACGGATGTCCGGTCATCCATGTTACGATACTGTAACAGTTCTTTCCAGCATGTTTCTAAAAAAGATCTATGCCCACCTGCTTCCTGAACTGGTATCAAATTCGGTTTTTTTAACAATGCATTCCGTTCCCGATCATATATCTTATAATCTGTAATGCTGCAGCTAAAGATATCCGACGGATCATCTTTATTCGATACTGCCGAATGGATCAAACCGCGCTCAACGACCAGAAGATCGCCTTTTTTAACAGAAAATTCCTGTTGATTGATCGTAAATATCGCTTTCCCTTTTGCAACATATACTAACTCTGTTTCATTATAGTGAACATGCGCATTGGAAAACCAATGAGAATTATCAAAACTTCTAGTCAATCTAGTTAAAACCGGTACCTGCCCATCCTCAAAAATCGACGACAGCTTCGGTTTTTCTTTTTTAATAAACATTGATCAAGTACCCTTTCTCAAGATATTTTCCTAATATAACAAGATAGTTTAAACTATACATAAATATCTATGAATTAATTATAATATATAGAAAAAATTATCACAAGATAATTTTTATGAAAAACAAAATAGTGACTGTTTTCTTCTTCAAATTCTGTTATAATAAGCATGTAGAGCTCTTCGGAAAAGTGTGTGTGTTAGAGAAAGTAAGAAGAGTTTAGTTAAGATTGTTTTAAAAAAATCCAGATTTTATAGTCTGGATTTTTTTATTATATGGGAAATTCTATGTAATTCCCTATACAATGAGAAAAAGCACCCGGGAAACCCCGGATGCCTTCTATCATCAACTTGTCCTAAATTATTCAGCTTTTCCGATTGATCCGAATAATTCCATCTTCTCAACAACAACAGCTTTAATTCCTGCAACACCAGGAGCTAATAACTTACGAGGGTCAAATCCTTTACCTTCTAAATCTTTACCAGCTTCGATGTATTTACGAACTTCTTCCTGGAAACCTAACTGACATTCTGTGTTTACGTTAACTTTTGCAACACCTAAGTTGATTGCTTTCTTAACCTGATCAGCAGGAATACCTGTACCACCATGTAATACTAATGGCATATCTCCTGTCTGAGCCTGGATAGCATCTAAGGTTTCAAAGCTTAATCCTGCCCAGTTTTCAGGGTATTTACCGTGGATATTACCAATACCTGCTGCTAACATAGATACACCTAAGTCAGCAATTGTCTTACATTCCATAGGATCTGCACATTCACCCTGTCCGATAACACCGTCTTCTTCACCACCGATAGAACCAACTTCTGCTTCTAAAGAAAGTCCTAACTGATTTGTAACATTTACTAATTCTGTTGTTTTAGCAAGGTTTTCATCAAATGGAAGATGAGAACCGTCAAACATTACAGAAGAGAATCCTGCTTTGATACATTTGTAGCAAGCTTCATAAGAACCATGGTCTAAGTGAAGAGCAACAGGAACTGTAATGTTCAGTTCTTCAATCAATCCGTTTACCATACCAACAACTGTCTTATATCCGCCCATGTACTTACCAGCACCTTCAGATACACCTAAGATAACTGGAGAGTTCTTTTCCTGAGCAACTTCTAAGATTGCTTTTGTCCACTCTAAGTTGTTAATGTTAAACTGACCTACTGCATAGTGGCCTGCTTTTGCCTTCTGTAACATTTCTTTTGCTGAAACTAATCCCATAATATAAATCCTCCATAAATTTGTATAAGTTTCTTTTATCACCTATCAGATAAAACTAGTATTATTATACATTATTTTGAATAAAAGTAAAAGGCATTTTTTAATATTCTGACAACTCTTCTTTCAGCCAGCCTGCAGCATCCAGTGCATGATAAGTAATCAGCATCTTGGCACCTGCACGCTTCATACCAGTCAGATTCTCCATCACAATACGTCTTTCGTCAATCCATCCATTCGCGGCAGCCGCTTTTACCATCGAATATTCACCACTGACATTATAGGCTGCAATCGGGACATTGGTCTTCTCCGATACGGTTTTCATGATATCCAGATATGCCATTGCCGGCTTTACAATAATCATATCCGCACCTTCTTCGATATCCGCTTCCACTTCGATCAACGCTTCTTTCGCATTTGCAGGATCCATCTGATAAGTTTTCCGATCGCCAAATGCCGGTGCTGACTCCGCCGCATCTCGGAACGGACCATAATAGGCTGATGCATATTTAGCACTGTAGGACATGATCGGCACTTCATACAATCCATCATGATCGAGTGCATCGCGGATTGCCTTTACTCTTCCATCCATCATATCAGACGGCGCTACGATGTCTGCCCCCGCCTGTGCACACGTCACTGCCATCTTTGCAAGCAGAGGAAGCGTCTCATCATTCATAATATGCTCTCCGCAGATCAGACCGCAATGTCCATGGGAAGTATATTCGCACAAACAAATATCCGCGATCACGATCATACCAGGATAGTTCATTTTAATATACCGGATCGCTTCCTGCACAATTCCATTTGGATCATAAGCCCCACTCCCAATTTCATCTTTCTGTGCCGGAATTCCAAAGATCAGAACTCCTCTGACTCCTGCGTTCCAGATTCGTTCCAGTTCTTCATCCATCCGATCCAGAGAATATTGATAGATTCCGGGCATAGAATCCACCGGATTCTTAATATTCTCTCCTTCGATCACGAAAATCGGATAGATAAAATCCGATGGATGAAGGTAATTTTCTCTGACCATATCACGCATAGCCTTTGTCGTACGAAGTCTTCTCGTTCTTTTCATCTTTCCTTGCTCCTTTTAATATCGATCATTTAAATACTGGATCATCCCCGGACCGAGATCTGCTGTCGGCCGTGCAATAAAACCATGCTTTGTATAGAACATCTCCCGGTCTTTTGCACACATCAGATCTAACATCATCTCTGTCCCCTCTTCCCGAATAGAGAGCACATAATTGCGCAGTTCCTGCAATAGCCGGTTACCGACGCCCATTCCCTGATAATCCGGATGAACGAGTAAATCCTGTATATAACAGATCACTGCACCATCTCCAACAATTCTTCCCATACCGGCCGGACGCTTTCCATCGTAGGCACATACAACAAATAAACTGTTGCCAAGCGCCTTCTCTGCCTGACTTCTGGACAATTTTTTCCAATGAACGGATGCCCGTAAACCGAGATATGTATCTACATCCATTTTATTCTTCACTAATGTAATCATCTTTGTCATTCAGCAGCCTTAAAATGACAGCTGCCACCTCTTCCTTTTTCAATTTCCCGTGTGTTTCTTTTGCTTCTTCATATATACTCTGAAAAATATACTTCTTCATCTTTGGATTTACCGGCAGATTTTTCACATCATCCCGGATATCATCCATAAGTTCAGTAATCAGCCCGATATCTTCCGGCAGCACGGATTCGATTTTCTTCCGGATCTCCGCGGATATCAACGGACTGCCTCCCTGTGTGGAAATCCCAACAGATACCGGTCCCTGCCTGATTACAGCTGGAAATAAAAAAGTAGACTCTTCTTTCGAATCCGCTACATTTACGAATATTCCCTGTTTTTTGCAAAATTGTGCTATTTCCCGGTTCGTAGTCCTGTCATTCGTTGCTGCGATCACAAGAAATGCATGTGCTAATGTGGAATAATCCCATTCTCCTTTTGCATAAACCGATACATTTCCTTCAAACATTCGAAGACTTTCTGCTTTTCGTTCGGCGACTTTCCCGTCTCCAATCACGACACATCTTTTCCCTACCAGATTAACAAATAATGGAAAATACCCCATATCAACACCTCTATCATCACACACAAACTATAAATCGTCAAGTAATTCTATTTAATATTCGATTCCATATCGCCCCGTCAATCCCTGGTCAAACGGGTGCTTCTCTTTGCCAATATGGGAACAATAATCCGCGCATTCTAACATTCTTTCAGACGGATTTCGTCCTGTTAGAATCACTTCCTGATTTTGCGGCCTGTTTTTTATATAGTCAATCAACGGAATCTCTGAAAGCTGTCCCAGATCGATTGCATAGATCGCTTCGTCCAGAATCAACATATCATACTGCCGTGCCATTTGAAAGATTTTCTGCAACATCTGATCATTTTCGACTAAATTCCGCTTTTTTTCTTCTTTTGTCATTCTGCTTGTAAACTTTACCTCTTCAGGACCTCGAATACAATTCACTCCCGGCAAAGCATCCAAAACCTTTCTTTCACTGGAAGAATTGCTTTTCAGAAATTGATACAGCAGGATGGACTTTCCCGCTCCGGCTGCTCTGACTGCCAATCCCATGGCTGCAGTTGTCTTTCCCTTTCCATCTCCGTAATAAAGATGAACACAACCTCTCTCCTGCTTTTCTTTCCTGTTCGGTATACCTGAAAGCAGCTGGTAGATAAATTCCATATCCAGAGCATCCCTCAACAATTGTTCCAACCGGTCATACTGCTCCTCCTTATATTGTTCAAAGGAAATCTCCGGAATCACTTCTCCCATTCCTTTTTCCTTTAATATCTCTAAAAGAAATTCCCTGCGAAACAGATCATTATCAAAGATCCCATGGAAGTAACTGCCCCAGATCTTCCTGTCCGGCGTACAAAATCCATCTTCTGTTCCATCCTCCAGATGCAGAAATTCTTCCATTTTTTCATTGAAAGCAGTAGTCTTTCCCATATGGATTTCATATCCTTTTATCTGGATCGACGGATTTCTTTTCAAAACTGCATTCTTTTGTCCACGAACTTTTTGATCTGCAAATACTGTTTTTATAGGCAACAGCCCGATTCCTTTCATAGAACCCCCGTATTCTACGTGATCCGGATCCTCCAAAATCTCTCCCATCATCTGATAACCACCGCAGATCCCGATGACCCTGCAATCATTTTTTAAACGATAGATCAAAGCCTCCAATCCCGACTCTCGCAGCCATTTCAGATCATACATCGTATTCTTTGTGCCCGGAAGAATAATGACATCCGGCCTGCCGAGTTCCCCTTTCTTCGTTACATATCTCAAAGATACATGTTCCTCCAGTTCGAAAGCGCGAAAATCCGTAAAATTTGAAATATGAGGCAAACGGATGACTGCTATATCAATCCCTCGTCCAATTTCCCTTTTCATTAATTGTTCCGACAAGCTGTCTTCATCATCAATGTCGATTTTTGCATACGGAATGACCCCAATTACCGGAATTCCGGTCAGATCCTCAATCATCTTAAGTCCGGGTTCAAGAATCTTTACATCGCCTCGGAATTTATTGATAATAATACCTTTGATCCGCTTTTTTTCTTTCGGCTCTAAAAGCTGAACGGTCCCATAGACAGATGCAAATACACCTCCTCGATCGATATCCGCAACTAATAGTACATCTGCATCTGCCATCTCTGCCATACCCATATTTACAATATCATTTTCCTTTAGATTAATTTCCGCAGGACTTCCGGCCCCCTCCAGTACGATCACATCAAATTGTTCTTCCAGCGCATGAAATGCTTTCTGGATCGCCGGTTTTAATTTGGATTTCATCTTATAATATTCTACCGCAGGATAATTGCCAAGAACCTCACCATTTACAATGACTTGTGAACCCATATCACTATTGGGCTTTAGTAAAATCGGATTCATCTCAACTATCGGCTCGACCATAGCGGCTTCTGCCTGCATCGCCTGAGCACGCCCGATTTCCCATCCATCTTTTGTAATGTACGAATTCAATGCCATATTCTGGGATTTAAAAGGTGCGCAGCGATATCCATCTTTTTTAAAGATCCGGCATAAACCGGCTGCTACAAACGTCTTTCCGGAATTCGACATCGTTCCCTGTATCATCAATGGTCTCAATTTCATCATCTGGTACCTTCTTTCCATGTTGTTAAAATACGGATCAGCCGTTCATTATCCGCTTGTGTCCGTACCGCAACACGATAATAATCATTCCCAATTCCTCTGTAATTATTACAGTGCCGGATACAGATCCCCTTCTCCATGCATCTATCATACAAATCCATACATCCTGCCGCGCGAAAAAACAAAAAATTTGCACTGCCTTCCCAAACCTGAAAGCCGATTTTCTTTAACCGCTCTAAAAGCCATCTCCTGTTTTTCTCAACCTCAGCCGCCGTCTTTTCTTCATATTCGTTTAAACTGCACGCCGCAATACCGGCAGCCTGTGCTACATGACTGACGCTCCAGCTCTGCATAGTCCTTTTTATGTCTCCGATCAGATCCATATCTGCACTGATCCCATAACCAAGCCTGATTCCGGGTATTCCATACATCTTTGTAAACGATTTTAAAATGAACAGATTTGGATATTCCTGATAATATGGAATGAGAGAATAATGCTTTCCATCTACGATAAAATCCAGAAAACACTCATCCAATAATACAAATATATGGCATCGCTTTGCCTTTTCCATAATGCGATCCAACAATTCCGGATCGATCAGCTGTCCGGTCGGATTATTGGGATTGCACAGGATCAATATGTCGACCGAATCATCCATTTTATCTAATATATCTTCCTCTATGAGAAATGACTTTTGATCCATCTCATAATAGTTCATTGATATATTGCCCCGTGAAGCTGCATAAAATGCTTCTTCATACTCCGTAAACGCCGGAATCGGAAGCAGGATCTTATTCTTTTTTAAAACAAATGCCAAATGAAAAATTAAATCTGCTGCACCATTCCCGCAAATCACATGTTTCATAGAAATATCATGCTTTTTGGCAATACACTGTCTCAATTTTACACAATCGGGATCCGGATAATGGATAGATTCTTTCAATGAAGCTTGCATTGCACGCGCCACTTCATCCGGCATACCGTCAGGATGAATATTGGCTGAAAAATCCAATATTTCTTTTTCTTTGTCATAAATAATTCCACCGTGTTTTTTCATTTATAATCTCCATTCTCCTGGCTCATAGCATAAGTTGCAAGTAATCCGAAATTACATCACAAGCGTCTGCAGTCCGAAATATACGAGTGAAAACATACAAAAACAGAGTAACAGACTTCCATACATCAGCTTTTGTGCATCCTTGATCTTTGTTTCATCGCATATCTTAACAGACTGTCCAATCGTCGGCTTTCTTACCGGCTTTCCAAAATAATCATGCGTTCCGCCAAGCTGAATCTCCAATGCCCCTGCTGCGACCGCTTCCGTCTGTGCACAGTTTGGACTAAGATGTGCCCCTCTATCCGCAAGATATGTTTTCCACGCCAGCCTCCCGTTCATCTTCAATAGAAAACAGGCGGCGAGCATAGACCACGCTGCAAGACGTGCCGGAATGTAATTTACGATATCATCTAATTTTGCAGATGCCTTTCCCAGATATTCAAATTCCTCATTGCGATATCCTACCATCGAATCGAGAGTGTTAACCGCTTTATACGCCATTGCCAGCGGAACTCCACCACAAAATAAGTAAAATAACGGTGCGATTACTCCATCTGTTGTATTTTCCGCGACGGTCTCTACACAGGCTTTCGCAATCTCTTCTTCCGAAAGATTATCTGTATCCCTTCCAACCAGATAAGAAACAGAAATCCTCGCCTTATCGATATCTTTATCCGCCAAATTCCTATAAACCTTATCGCTCTCCACCTTCAGACACTTCGCCGCTAATATCTGATACATCCAGAAAACTTCCAATACGATTCCAACAGCAGGATGCAAATGAAAAACAAGGTATAAAGACCCATATGCGGCCATATAGGTTCCTGCGACAATCATTCCCGCCAGAAATCCGCCCGCAGCTATTTCCTTTTTTTTCTGGATTCCCTCTTCTCTTTTACAAATATTCTGCATGATTTTCTTTAATTTTGAAATCGCCTTTCCGATCAACTGCACTGGATGATACAGCCAATAAGGATCACCAAATATACAATCCAGAACGATGGCAGTCCCTATCAAAAAAACTCTTTTCATTCCAATTCCTCCTGCATTTTTGTCAGGAAATATTCTATAAATGTTTCATTTCCACGAAATGACACATGTGGATACGCTGCATACTGACTTTGGGTAAGATATCCACTCATCCATCTTCTATTTTCATTTTTTTCCACAATGCAGGAAAAATGATCCCCGCTTTCCTCCGAATAATGAAATTCATGTGCCCTTACCTTCACATCTGAGAAAGGATTTTCCGGTTGTTCGGAAAATATATTGACATATCCAAAATGCATGTTCAGTTTCTGCTGCATCTTTGTCCGATGGGAAAAGGCACAGCACATCTCATATTCCTGTCCATCCTGATCGATCATCGAACGCCCAAGATACATATAACCGCCGCATTCTGCAATGACTGGCTTCCCTTTCTGACACCATTTGGCAATCTGCATGCGCATAGTTTCATTCTCTTCCAGCTGCTCTGCAAAAAGTTCCGGATAACCGCCACCAATATAGATTCCCTGTATCCTTTTCGGAAGACAGGAATCATGTAACGGAGAAAACGGAATTAATTCTGCTCCATACTCTTCCAGTATGCGCAGATTATCTTCATAATAAAAACAAAAAGCCTCATCCTGTGCAACCGCAATAGAAACAGGGTATTGCTTCTTTTTCTTTGGGATCTTATTTTCTATCGCCCCGGCCTTTTCGGCGATTTCACAGACTTTCATCAGATCGATCGTTGCTTTTACCTGTCCTTCTAGAGCAGATAAATATCGATTCCAGCCTTTTATTTCATCTGCCATATAAAGACCCAAATGCCGGCTTTGCAATTGAATATCCTGATTATATGGAAGATATCCGACCACGGTAACGCCGCACTCCGCTTCAATCTTTGGTTTTATCTGAACATAGAAGCCCTGGCTGCATTGATTTAGAATGACACCCTTGATTGTATTTTCCTGATAATTTAGAATCCCCTGTATCATCGGAATTATTGTGTTCGCAATCCCCTTTACAGAAATTACCAGAATTGCCGGTGTTTTTGTTTCTTCAGCCACCTCAAAGGTACTGCCGGAAATTGTACTCCCTTTTCCATCATAAAACCCCATAACACCTTCGAAGATCCCAATATCTGCCTGATCCGCATACTTCATTACCATAGATTCCATATGATCTTTGTGAAAAACCGGATCGATATTGATCGATGCTCTTCCGGTTACCCTCTTATGATGCATCGGATCGATATAATCCGGACCACATTTATAACCCTGTACTTTCTTCCCCCGGCTCTTCAAAGCCTGCATCAAGCCAAGTGTTACCGTCGTCTTTCCGGAACCGCTTCCCGCTGCAGTAACTAATATTCTTGGAAAGATTTTTTCATCTTCCGGCCTGCGGATCATAATGACTGGAATTCCGCATTTCTTTGCAGCTTCCATTTTTTCCGGAACCCCACCCGGTACGCCGCTGTCCTTTGTAACAAGAATTGAGGCTTTTGTCTGCCTGATCAGCTTTTCATTTGCTTCTGCAGAAAACGGAGGGTCTTCCCCGAATACATGCGTCGGCTCATATCCAAGATCCGTACATATCTGTACAGAAGCTCCACTCTTTAAGACACGGATAAATAATCTTTCCCTGTCAAGATGCTCATAATATTCTCCGGCCGTTTTCACTCCGGTCGTCAATAGAATATTCCCTTTTATTTCCTTTAACAATTCAATCGCCTCTTTTGTATCGGATACATAGACGATTTTCTCGTAATCATATTCCTTTTCTTCTCTCTTTACTCTTTCATAGGGAATCGAAAGCCTCTCGCATACTTTCTGAACATTTTGCGTTACTTCGGCTGCAAACGGATGACTTGCATCGTATACTTTCGAAGGCTTAAATGCTTTAAAAAAGCGTAGAAACTGCTCCTGATTTTTTCGTCCTTCTATAATTTCTATATTATAATTTTGCAGCATTTTCGTACCAAGCTCCGTGGCTGTAAATGCTGCAATCTCCTTCTTCTCTTCCATTAATGCTTCAATAACAGTTCTCGATTCTGTTGTTCCCGCAATCACTGCTATATATCCTGACTTCATATACTCTCCGACTAATCTGATAACAATATTTTATTTTTCATCTGTTCCGTGTACAATGCTGGAATTCCTTCCACAAGTCCCATCCCTTTTATGGATGTGGATACTTCATATCCCTTTTTCAGCAATTCTGTTTTCCAGGAATCTCCGTCTCCCGCAAGATCATTCTGCGCATGATCACCTGCTACGACCATCATAAGCATTAAATGAACTTTCTTCACCCCTTTTTGTTCCAGGCGGCTTTCAATATAAGAAAGTCCCGGAAATCCTTCTACCGTCCCGACATATACCTGTTCCCTTCCAAGCGCCCGAAACATATTTTCCATCTCGCTATAGGCTGAATTGGCAAAATGAGTACTCCCATGCCCCATAAAAACAACCGCTTCTTCTTCCCTATATTCCGGCATCGTCTTTAAAAGGATCCGGGCGGTATCTCTAAAATTCTTTTCCTGTGTCAGAAGCGGTTCTCCCAAAATAAATTTCTGAAACAGCTTTTTATATGGAGCCACTGCCGCTTTCACCTTCTCATATTCAATTCCATTAATCATATGAGTGGGCTGACACAATACTTCCGTATAGCCTTCCCGGTAAAGATGTTCCAGCGCACTCTTCATATCCATAATTTCAATTCCTTTTGTACGCCTTAACTTGCGGATGATCATCCCGGATGTGTACACCCGGAAAAAATCATAATCCGGAAATGTACTCTGAAATGCCTTTTCAATATTTTCAATTGCCGGAACGGCATTTTCAAAAGTTGTCCCAAAGCTCACAACGAGCAGTGCTCTCTTTTGATATCTCATAAATTCTGCCTTTCTATTTTAATAGTTTCTTAAGCCATTTTAATTTATCGCGATATGGCGGATAAACGATTTTGTTCTCGCCGCGGCTTTTCCGCTTCATTACACTCTTGACATTTGAGAACAGATCAAACCCCGCTTTCCCGTGGTATTTCCCCATCCCACTGCTGCCGACACCACCCATTGGCAGATATGGCGTCATAGCCTGCATAAGTACATCATTGACGCATATGCTCCCTGCGGAATAATGATTTTTAATAAATTCCTCGTGGTTTTTATCCTTTGTAAACAAATACATTGCCGGTGGATGCTGAAACCGCATGATTCTGTCCACCGCTTCTTCCCATGTTCGATATGTGATAATCGGCAGAATCGGGCCAAAGATCTCCGTCTTCATCATATCGGAACATAGGGAGTTTTCCGTCACAACTGTTGGAGAAATTTTGATCTGATATGTGTCAAAATCACCGCCAATGATGATTTCCTGATGCTCAATCAGATCGAGCAATCGGAAGAAATGTTCCAGATTGACGATTCTCCCATAATCCGGGCTGTTTAACGGATCCTTGCCATAAAACTTTGTAATATAATAATCCAAATATGTAATAAATTTATCTTTTACTGCTTCGTCGATCAATACAAATTCCGGAGCCAGACTACTTTGCCCGCAATTCATAAATTTTCCGCGCACGATTTTCTTGGCTGCTGCTTTCAAGCTGCAGGTATCATCGATCAGACATGGCGGTTTTCCTCCAAGCTGCAAGGAAACAGGCGTCATCTGCTCTGCCGCTTTCTCCATAACGATTTTACCTACCCTCATACTACCGGTAAAAAAAATGAAATCAAATTTCTTATCCAGCAGATCCATTGTCACCTCCGGTCCCCCAAGCATAACTCGAACTCTTGATGTATGAAAATTTTCCGTCATCATATCATAAATGAGTTTTGCAGAATTACCCGTTATCTCCGATGGCTTTAATGTCACTTTATTGCCGGCTGCCCAGGCATTGATCAGAGGGATCAGGGTCAATTGAAACGGATAATTCCAGGGTGAGATGATCAAAACCTTTCCATAGGGCTCCCGATATACCATACTGGATGCAGGCATATGAAAATAAGGAGTCGGTACCGTCTTATATTTCATCCAGCTGGATAGATACTTAATGGTATAATTCAATTCTGTTATAATTAATCCAATCTCCGATTCATAAGCTTCAAATTCAGGCTTTCCCAAATCATCCTGTAACGCTTTATAAATTTTTTTTTCATTTGCACGGACCACATCCCGAAGCTTCATCAGTAAGTTGATCCGTTCCCGATAGTCCATCATTATAAATCCACCTCTAATATCCATATAGGATGGTTCACCGCTGTCGAATGATAGGATCCCACCATACGACTTTTTCCGATCTGAACCTGCATATATTGAAAAGTATCATTTTCAGAAAGTAATGTTACAGCCTCTGCCAACGTCTCCAGTGTAACAGCCGTCATAACAAAATGCACTGTTTTTGAAAGATTTTTCAGATAAGAAACGATAATCTCCAGTTCTCCCTCACTGCCGCCCAAAAATACGCGGTCCGGTTCCGGAAGCTTTCCGATGCAGTCCTTCATTCTGCTCTGTATAATTTCCAAATTTCTACATTGAAATCTTGCCTTGTTCTCCCCGATTAACCGAACAGCCTCTTCTTTGTATTCGACGCTGTATACATGCCCAAATGGAGCACGCCTTGCCATCTCGATACTGACAGATCCAGTTCCTGCTCCAAGATCCCACAGGCATTCCCATGGCTTTATCTCTAACCTTTGCATAAGCAAAACTCTTACTTCCTCTTTTGTCATCGGGACTTTTCCCCGGACAAAATCCCTGTCCTTTAAATAGGCGGCATCGATATGCTTTGCATTTTTATTTTCTACGTACACGACGCTCATTCCCGAAAAGCTTCGAACGGATATCTGGTCTGCCTCCATGCAGATCACCTGCTCATCTTTCATCGCAAGATTGCTTCCTACCCAGACTTTCAAATCTCCATATCCATATTTACATAATGCGGCTCCAATTCTTTCCGGCAAAAAATCTCTGCTGCACAAAAACATCGTTTTCTTATGCTGTGCCACCTCGCAGGCAACATATCCTTCGGATTCATTCCTTCCATGAACACTGCAAAGTCCGACATCTTCTAACGTAATACCGATTCGTTCTGCCATCAATTGATACGAGCTGATCCCGGAAATAAAAACAGTATTCCACAAGTATGAAGAACGTTGAATCGTTCCTGCCAAACTGTAGTAATGCACATCTCCGGAAACCAGAACGGCAGTATCTCCCTGCTCCTGTTTTTCGTCAATCCATTCCAGACATTCATCGATCTTTTTAAGCGGATAGAGTTCGGCATCTTGACGCCTCACAGAACCTACACCAGCTAAAATCCTGGATGACCCCGCCAAAAAAGGGCAGTCTGCAATTATTTTTACTGCTTTCATCGTCAGATATTCCGTTCCCCCCGGACCCATACCGATAATATACACCTTATGCTTCACTCACTGCTACCTCCTCCAGGATTTTTTCCACACCGGAACTCGCTGCTTTCATCTCTCCATCCGTTCCAAAGAAAATAACTCCGGTTTCTATCTGAAATCTCCCACACTGCACCGTCTTTTCTTCTGCTTTTTCCACAATATCTTCCCACAATCCTTCCAGATCATGCTTTCTCAGAATATCGTCAGCCTGCTTTACCGTCTTGCATCCGTATAGCTCTCGGATCACCTCTGTACTTACGCCATTTAATGCCGCATGCGTACAGAGGATCTCCATCTTTCCATCCGCTATATGACTATGGGTATTCATAATACCGGCGGCAAGTTTCATCAGTTTTCCATATTGACCGCCGATCAAAATCCCGGAAAATCCAAGATCTACTGCCCTCTCAATTAAAAATCCAATATAATTTCCTACCATAATGACAGGCTTTAACTGCCCAAAACGCCGTTCCAACATCTTATGCCCCTGATTGCCGGTTACAAACACAACATAGCGATACCCTTTTGCATAGATCTGTGACAACTCTAATGCCAGGGAATCTTTTACCGCATCCTCACTCATCGGGCGCACGATTCCCGTCGTTCCTAGAATGGAGATACCTCCGGCTATGCCCAATCGCGGATTAAATGTCTTTTTGGCAATTTCTTCCCCACCCGGGACCGATACGGTGATTTTTACGCTATCACCGTTTAAATAGGGTTTTAAATGTTCCTCTGTCATCTGCCGGGGTACCGGATTGATAGCCGGCTCTCCAACCGGAAGCTTTAATCCCGGTTCCATAATGGTTCCAACGCCATTCCCAGCCGCAAATAGCACTTGTTTTTTTCCATCCTTGATCAACTCTACTGTCGTAATAATCTCACATCCATCCGTCACATCCGGATCATCCCCGCCATCTTTGATGACCGAGCAGGTTCCATACTTTCCCGGTATGATATGGATCCTTAATCTTTTACCAATCGGTGTTTCAATCTCCACCCAATCCGGACATTCACCGCTTCTCTGCCAAAGCACGGATGCCAATGCCCCCGCAGTCATACACGACCCTGTAGAAATTCCTTCTCTTAAATATTTCATTTATACCTGATAAATCAGAGCATTGCAAATTGCAGCCGCAATATTGCTGCCGCCCTTTCTTCCTTTCGCAATAATATGCGGAATCTCACTTTCAAGATATAATTCCTTCGATTCAATCACATTTACAAATCCAACCGGCACACCAATGACGAGTACCGGATCAACTCTTTTCTCCTGAATCAACTCATATAAGTGAATCAGCGCCGTCGGAGCATTGCCGATTGCAAATATTACGGGTCCTTTGATCTCCGCCCCTCTCTCCATGCAGACAACAGCTCTGGTACATCCCCGATTTTTCGCCTCCAGTGCCACATCCTCATGATCCATAAAACAATAGACCTGACCACCATACTGTGCCAACTTTCGCTTGTTCACTCCGGAAGCAGCCATTCTCGTATCTGTTACGATCGAGGCACCATGTCGGATTGCTTCCAATGCTGTAGAGACCGCATTTTTTGAAAAAACAAGGTTATCTGCATAATCAAAATCTGCGGATGTATGGATACAGCGCTTTATGATCGGTGCTTCTGACTCAGGAAATATCCGATCACCGAGTTCCTTTGTAATGATCTCCATACTGGTTTTTTCAATTTCCGCCGGTTTTATAATTTTTATATCTTCTAACATAAATATCCCTCAACGAATGTAGCTACTCCACCATACAGACCAACAGCCGAGTAGTTCACAAATCTTCTTTGTATTCCTCAATCTCCGCGTCCTGAAAACTTGGAATGCCTTCATAAGCTGCCAGCGCATAATCCATAAAGGAAAAACACATCGCCGCTCCCGTTCCCTCTCCAAGCCGCATATTACCATAAAAATATGCCTTTAATCCGAGCGCATTTAACATCAGTCCTCCTGCCGGCTCATCCGAACAATGCGATGCAAACATATACTCCTTTGCTTTTGGCTGCATCTGCACCGCCATATAAGCTGCAATAGAAGAGATAAAGCCGTCAATAATAATTGCCATTCGATAACGCGCCGCACCGAGATAACAGCCCACAAGGCCTGCAACCTCCAATCCACCGATCTTCGATATGACATCGAGCATATCTTTTTTATTCGGCTTATGCAGCTCCAATGCATCTTTGATTACCTGAATCTTAACCTCAAGTCCGGTCTGTGATAACCCGGCTCCTTTACCAGTGACTTTCTCCACCGGCTGACAAAGCAGACAGGCACAAATAGCAGAACTCACCGTCGTATTGCCAATTCCCATCTCTCCAGTCGCAACTGCCCGATATCCCTGATCACTCAATTCTTTCATCACCTGAATTCCGGCAAAGATTGCCTGCACCGCTTCTTCTCTTGTCATAGCCCTTTCCCGCCTGATATTCCCCGTTCCATATCGAACTTTCCTTTTCCAGACGGTATCTGCTTCTATATCGGACGCAATTCCAACATCTACCGGAATAATATCTGCATGTGCAGTTTTTGCAAATGGAGTAATGGAAGATGCCGTAACTAACATATTCTCCATAACGGACTTTGTTACTTCCTGTCCGGTCTGAGTTACCCCCTCTTCCACAACACCATGATCCCCTGCCATCACGACAATTGCTCTTTTATCCACAGCCGGATACAGATCCTTCTGAATCGCACCGATCTCTGCCACCATATCTTCAAGCCTTCCAAGTCCGCCAATTGGCTTCGCAAGCTGGTTCCAACGCTTTTTGACAGCGTTATAATATGCCTTATCTGTAACTGTAATCTGCTCTATCAACTGATATAAATCTATTTCTGTCATATACTTACTCTCTTATCAAATTACTTTTATGCTCTATTTTAGCATTTTTCCCATAAAAAAGGAAGCAGATAAACTCCCTGCATCTGCTTCCTTTTCATTTAACCTGCCATAAACCCTTATTATTTATGTACACATTATTTATACTTTATGAATCATGATTATATATAGAATCCACCTGTCGGATTCATCGTCCAATTAATTGGCTGCTGCCTGAAGTTTTTTGGTCAGGCCGATACGATTTGTCTTAAAATGGAAAAACGGACGTTCATTTAACACTTTAATATCAACAGGATATTCAAATTCATCCAGCGCTTCGTATACACCGTCTTTGATATCATCAATTGTATATCCATCTTTTAATACTACGTATAAATATGGTAAATAATATCCTCTATGATCCTTATCCGGGATAATAACAACAAACTCGTCTTTGATACCTTTGATCTTAGCATCAATTAATTTATTCTCCATAACAAGTGAAATCAAATTACCGCCGCCGAATCTGTGGGAATCGCCACGCGTCAGAACGTATACAATACCATCTTCGTTCATATATCCCAAATCGCCTGTATGAAGCCATGTCTCTCCATCTTCATGCGGAATTAATGTCTTGGCTGTTGCTTCCGGATTATCGTATCCTAACATATTACCAGGGCCAGTTACACAAACTTCACCAACTTCATTATATGTTAATTCTTCCGTTGTTCCTGGTTTGAATATACTCATATTATTCAATGGCATTGAAATTCCGATGTTACCATTACCATATGGATACTGAGCCGGACTTGGGAAGGTAATATTAGAACCAGCTTCACTCTGTCCATAGCTTGATGTAAAGATAAAGTTGCATCCGTGTTTTTCAAAGAATTTCTGAGCACGTTTCAGCTGTCCGTTGTTAAACTGTTCACAGCCGGCACCTGCTGCAACGATATGGGACATATCGTAATCTTCCGGAATACGTTTACTCTTCATGATCAATTCCACAAACATAGGAATTAATGGCCACAAATTAGGTTTATAACGCATAAGTTCTAAATCCAGATCCTCAACATCACAGAACGGATCCAGAATCAAAAGTTTATTGGAAGCCATAGGCGATAAGATCATAGAAACCACTACAGCTACCAAAGATGGCGGAAGGATCGTTGTCATCCAAACCGGACGGAATTCTCCACCGGAACCATATGGAGCCATCTGGTACATAACCCCGATCATTGTTGCAGCTGAGTGAATAACCTGCTTAGACGGTCCGGTAGAACCGCTTGTATATGCACGGAATAATGGGCGGTTAAAGTCTTCTTCTGCATGAACTTCTCCTGTATAGGTATCTGCTAATGCAAGAAACTCATCCCAAGTCATCGTAATTTCACCCTCTGCTCTTGTATCAGAATACTGTGATTTGATACATGCATGAATATGTTCCGGCATAACTTCGCAATCTGCTGTGTGATATGGCGATAAGAGGATCACTTTTTCTACCCCTGCTCCCTCTGCATATGCCTTCATCTCTTCCTGTGTAAGGAAATCATGCGCAAAAATTACTTTTGCACCGGATTTTCTGACCGCTTCTACATTCTCTTCAATCGTATTATCACGGCATAACAAAGATGCTCCGATAATCTCTGCTGCTAATAATAAAGAAACAAACTGTGGAACGGCACGTAAAAATACCGGAATCTGATCTCCTTCTTTATATCCGATCGCTCTTAATGCCTTTGCTGTAACTTCTGCATCTTTAAAAACATCTTTCCATGCAATATCCGTTCCATAATAGTGAATTGCCGTAACATCTTCTCCTGGCATCATCTTTTTCAAATAATCGATCAAAGTGCACTGAGGTACCTGTAACTGCTGAAATTCTTTTGGATAATACTGCATCCATGGACGATCTATACTTGGTTTCCCTGTTAAAGTCTTCATATTCATTATTTCTCCTTTTTCTATACTCCATCATTTATCTAAATTGATTAAATTATCGATTTAATTTCTCGACCTTTAGAAGTCTATCATAAAAGGAAATATTTAGCACGGGATTTTTCTGGACAAAAAAGGATAAATGTGATTCACATCTATCCCTTTTCTATCTATTCTGTCTTTGAAAGCAGCAAAACCGCTTTCATAAAATGATGTATATTTTCTATAATCTCTGTCTGATTGTCGATGACAACATCCTCATGATTATTCCAGATTTCATAAAAGAACTTATGGAACATATCGATGATG